>CANLGD010000003.1 GCA_947490145.1 Flavobacteriia bacterium | reverse complement strand
TTTTAGGTTAGTACTATTAATTGAAAGAAACGTTCAATCACTTCGTAAATTATTTTCTTTGGCAATTAACATTTTAGGATTAATAACTTAAACAAAATCTTGCTTTTCAAGTAGTTTAAGTTTGTAATTTTATGAAAAATATCTCAATGAAATTAAAGAAATCACTCAAATTAAGTGAAGCAGCTCAATTTTTAAACTGCGAATTTGTGGGTAATCCAGAACATTTAATAAGTGGAATTAATGAAATTCATCAAGTTGAAGTAGGAGATTTGGTTTTTGTTGATCATCCAAAATATTATGATAAGGCATTAAAAAGCGCTGCAACGACTGTTATCATTGATAAAAAAGTTGACTGTCCAGAAGGAAAAGCTTTATTGATTTCAAATTTCCCTTTTGATGATTACAATAAATTAACGCGTTTTTATGATCCAATAATTCCTCAAAATACTTCTGTGGGAATTAACACTAAAATTGATAATTCAGCTGTGATTTATCCAAATGTTTTTATTGGAAATAATGTCATAATCGAAAAAAATGTAGTCGTTTATCCTAATGCAGTGATTATGGATAATACGATTATTCGTGAAGGAGCAAAAATTGGACCTGGAGCAATTCTTGGACATTTTGCTTTTTATTACAAAAAAAAAGAAACCGGTTTTGATCAAATGCACTCTTGCGGTGGTGTGATTATTGAAAAAAATGCTGATATAGGAGCAAGTTGCACAATTGATAAAGGAGTTTCTGGCTTCACAATTATTGGTGAAGGAACTAAATTAGATAATCATGTTCACATTGGACACGATACTGTTGTTGGTAAAAACTGCTTAATGGCTGCGCAAGTTGGAGTTGCAGGATGTGTTACAATTAAGGACAACGTAACGCTTTGGGGTCAAGTTGGAATTACAAGCGATGTTGTTTTGGAGGAAAAAGTCACGGTTTACGGTCAGTCAGGAGTTGGACGTGATTTGGAAGCAGGTAAAACTTATTTAGGCAGTCCTTGTGGCGATGCTCGAGATAAATTCCGAGAATTAGCCTCATTGAAAAAATTACCTGAATTTATGAATAATTTTAAGTAAAATTAGTAAAATTGATGCAAGAAAGATTGATTTCAGATTTGGAGCAGAAAATTTATGACAATGAGTTTAGACTAAATTCTTTGTTGGAAATAACGAATGCTATAAATACGAATCAATCTGTTGAGCAATTAACAAAAATTTTTGAATTTATTTTAAAAGAGCAAATTGGACTTTCTAAATTCCTGTTGTTTAACAAACAAGATGATTGGAATTTGCTATTGAAAGTTGGATTTAAAGGAAAAGCAAAAGATATTGATGTTGAAAAAGAATTAAAAAGATTCAAAGAAATTACGGTAATTCAATCTTCTTTGTCTCCAATTATAAATGAATTTGATGTAGTAGTACCAATTTTTCATAAAAATGAGGCATTGGCTTATTTTCTTTTTTCAGGAATAGAAAATTTGAAATCCGATGATAAAATTTTGAGTAATGAAACTGATAATTTCCGATTGAGATTTATTCAAACCCTCACCAATATTATTGTTGTTGCGATTGAAAATAAGCGCATGACAAAACTTGGAATTGTGCAAGAAAGAATAAAAAAAGATTTGGAAATTGCTTCTGAAATGCAAAAGTTACTCTTTCCTTCAGATTTACCATCAAATCGACGATTAGATATATCTGCAAAATACATTCCAAGACACGAGGTTGGTGGAGATTATTATGATTTTATTCCATTAAACGACGAAGAATACATTATTTGTATTGCAGATGTTTCAGGTAAAGGAATTAGCGCAGCATTATTGATGGCGAATTTTCAAGCAACCATAAGGACATTATTTTCTTACCAACGTTTTGAACTACGATTTTTAATCGAGGAATTGAATAAAATTGTGCTGAAAAGTTCAAAAGGGGAGAAGTTCATTACTTTTTTTGTGGCACATTATAACATTGAGAGCAGGGAACTAAATTACATCAATGCTGGACATAATTCACCTTTTTTAACCAATGGAAAATCGATTACATTGCTTGAGGATGGATGCGTAGGATTAGGAATGTTTGATGAATTACCATTTATTAACGAAGGAAAAATAGAAATCGGAACAAATACTACTTTGGTTTTATATACTGATGGAATTATTGAATTAGAGAATGAAAAAAACGAATTTTTCGAATTAGAAAGATTAGTGAAATTGGTTCATTCTTATTATCCGTTAAAAATGGAAGATTTGAATAATTTGATTTTTTCTAAACTTCAAGAATGGAAAGCAACACGTAATTTTGTCGATGATACTGCGATTTTTAGTTGCCGGTTTTTTTAGAATTGCAATAAAACTTTTTTTAAGGGTAATTATTCAAATTAAATAACAACTTCTTAGTTATCATTTTC
Organism: Flavobacteriia bacterium; assembly: GCA_947490145.1. Lineage (GTDB taxonomy): Bacteria > Bacteroidota > Bacteroidia > Flavobacteriales_D > Crocinitomicaceae > M2408. The sequence continues at coordinate 98,820 of CANLGD010000003.1, read as the reverse complement.
ACCTAATTATATACATTTTCCCAAAGTCCTTTTTGAAATATTGATCAGCGCCAGAATCTCGATGTTTTATTTCTTCTCCGTTCATCTCGCTTAAGACACGATATAGATAAACTCCATTTGCTAAGGGATCTCCAAATTCGTCTGCACCATCCCAAGCATATTCAGTAATATTTCGACCAATATAAATTGGTCCAAGTTGATCTTCCGTAATTTCTCTTACTACTTTTCCAGAAACAGTCATAATTTGAATCAAAAATTCATCTGGAATTTCAGATCCAGTCAACGTAAAGACAAAACGCGTACTAGTGCTAAATGGATTTGGATAATTCATCAAAGCGGTAATGGAAGATTCGTGGATAACTTCAAATTGTATTCTATATTGCAAATCTCCTGAAAGATTTCCACTTCTATCAGAACCTTGAACTAAAAGTTCATATATTCCATCCTGATCAAATGCAGCTGGATATATTATTTTAAACTTTTTAAATTTTGATTCTGCAGGAATCCATTGCATTACTTGAAAACCATTCGCATCTGTAAAAGGAATTCTTTTTTGAACACCATCTGGGGAAGTTACAAAAACACCAAATAAAGTTGTGTCGGTAATATTATTCATAACTAAGAAATCATTATCATCCTTTAAAGTTATAAGTATTTCACTTTTTGGATTGACAATATCTCTATTTAAGATATGTCTTCCATCAAAAGTTACATCTAAAATTGGATTAACATCATCTCCAATTACATAAAATGGAATCTGAAGTAAGTTATTAAAATGATATTGTTCTAGTTGGTCGGTTTGCACTAAACTTCCATTGATATAAGGATTTACTTCAACCCACAGTGAATTAACGCCTGGTAATCCTAGTGTTGAGAAGGTAATGGTATCTCTCATTGTTTGATCTGCTCTCAAAGAGTCTTGTCGTGGATACGCAATGAAATTTTTAACATGATTTTCATCTTCAATATAATATGAAATCAACAGTGAGTCCATATCGAAATTACTAATATTTTTCACATCAACTGCAAATTTAAATTCTTCACCTTCATTCAAAGTGTCCACTTTCGGAAGCCATACGTAACCATTTGTTCCATCTATTGCCGCTTCAGGAATAGGAGTAAAAAGCACATGCCATCTATCATTTTGTGCAGGTGTGAATGTTAAAGTATCAGAATACTTTGCTTTTAACTGTATAAATGGATAAATATTTGCATCAATTAAATTTTCTAAATCAATAATGGAATCATTGAGAGAGAAAATTGTATCAAAACTATTTGATAAAACTCCTTCTGCATTGTACATATCAACCTGAAGAACTGTAGAATCTCCAGTAATTATTTCTGATGGATTTTGTTTCCAATACAATGTTTTCCAATCCGATGCTGGACCAATTAAAGTTGATGTTTCTTCCCCAATGTATTCCGTACTTAATATATTTACGGTAAGGGATATTTTTTCATTTACTATTGTTGAAATAATTTCTTGCTTTTTTAATGGGGAACCAATTTGAGTAAAGAAAATAAATGAATTTTCATCAAGTCCAGGTTGAATTATTGAACTTCCTAGGTTATTTAAAGCAGTATAAAGCGTTGGACAAAGTGCATCCCACTGCGAATAATCAGCATAATTTACAGAATAAACCATTACATAATATCCTTGTGGAATAGAAAGTAAAGCGTCTTTTAAATTATGTAAGCCAGTTGAATCTTGCCTGTAAATAAAATAACTTTCTTGTCTCCACCATCTTGCCGTACCTAAATGATTTGCATTGCCAAGATAATGACCAGGTTCGCTATCGGGATATCCTGGTGTATTATTTATATTTTTCCATGGTTTAAGAGTTACAGGGTCGATTACAACTAGATGCAATGACGGTGCTAATTGCCACATTCCGTATTCCATTTGTTGTCCGTCAATTAAATACCTTGTAAGATTTACATTTGATGCATGATCATAAACATCACAAACTAATTCCCTAGGAAAGGATTGGAAATAGCGTTTTCTCAAATTTCTGTCGTATTTAACGGAAGTAAAATTATTCTTTTTAAATTGAAAAAAATGGTCTTGTCCCCAACCTTCCTTACCTTCAATATATTGAAATGAACTTTCGTTCCAGAAAAGAACAGAGCTATCAATTGCAGTTCTCCAAAAATAAACTACGCTATCTTGACAAATAAAGTCTTTTTGAATGTTATTTTCATCAAGCCATTCGTTAAATTGAACTTCTTTTATACCACCCAAGGCTGAAAAAGTTCTATGTAATTTGAAAGGTGTATTAAACTCATCAGTTGTATCTAATTCAAAATGATAAGTTTTCATTTCACCAATTGGATTTACAGTTGAAGCTTTTAAAGTTACCTTTTCACCTGGTATAACCGCAAATTCATATGGCCAAATTGGAATAATTGCATCTAGCTTTAAAAAAAGATTTTTGACTACACCATTGTTAATTACTTCTTCATATTGTTCTTCAACTACTCCACCATTGCTGCCATCCGGCAAATCAACTTTTGCTGATATGGTATTAATTCCAGTTGCGACATTTGCTTGAGTTGGAATTTTAAATGTTAAAGTGTCAACATAATTTAATTGTGCGTATTCAAAAGTATAAATAGAATCTATACTTGAATTAGGAAAAGCTCTTTTTATTTGTACTTCAAAAGTATCTGTAACTGATTTTCCAAGATTTTTAATTACCAAATTTACTTGAATGCTATCATCATCTAAACTTATTTCTTCTGGAAAAAAATATAGTGATTTTTCAGTTACATGAATTTCAGGTTTTGCATGCCAATTTAATCTTAAAAGCGGGTCACCATTTAGATTTGTGGCACCCATTGTTCCTTTTAGTAATGAATAATCAGGATTAATAGTTGCTTCAATTGTCTGTATTGTTTTTTGAATTTGATGACTAATCGGTAATCCATAATTTTTTGGTGACATTTGTTTATATAATTCCGTGCAATATTCTCTAACACTAATATCGTATTCAGTGTCTGTTGAGGCAATGTACGCAATTGCGCCCTCTTGTGGAGTTCTTATTAATTGCTCTCCAAATGATGGCGTGTCATTGGTGTATATATCACCAGAATGACAACCATTTCCAATTACAATAGGATATTTCCCACTATTTCCCCAATTATCAGGTGAATCTATTGATAGGTCAAAGCCATTTGAACTTGAGTGTCCAAAAAAATTGATTAATGATACGCCATTCATAAGTTGATTACTTAATTGACTCAAAAGGCTAGGATTCAAAGGGTCAGTTGATACTTTCCTATATGTAGTAACATGGCCTGCAAAATAAGCATTTTCAATTATTGATCTAAAACCTTCCATATAAGCGAAAAATCCATCTGCTTGACTTCCAGGATTACCCCCGCTGAAATGAATTATTTGTTTTTGCCAATCTTTCGTTTCATTACTGTAAACATCACCTTGATTTTGTTGTTCTTCATAGGTTCTTAATTTGTCTAAATAATCAATTAATTGCTGTTGGGTCTCAATTGAAATTCTTCCTGTTGGAATTAAGGGGGCTAAGCTGGAACCTTCTAAAGCTGAAGTATAACAAATATCACTTCCAGGATGCCCAAATGGTGGAATTAGACTTAAAGGATATAAATAAGGTGATGCCTTAATCGCAGCTGTTGTATAACCTTTTCCCAATAAAGTTAGAGCCACGGGTTTAATGTTAGAATTCTTATATACATAATGAGAAAATCTTCTAACTCCAGCATTGTGTTTTGGTATTCCTCCACCAAACTGCAAATAAAGTTCTTCAATATTTGCCATTATGACATTGTAAGAACCGCCTGCAAAAGATCGTCTATAATTTGCATATACTTGTGAAGCTGAATCTAAAGATTTATGATAAACCATTATATCTGCAGAATCTAAATCAATGGTTACAAAATTTGTAAAAATTCCATTACCATTTACTGGATAGATGCTAGAAACAGTCATCAGTAGACTCGCATCTTGAAAAATAACTTCTTTGCTTTGATTATCAGTAGGTACTAATGCACTCCAATTATTAGCTCCAGCAGAGAGAGGAACAACGAAATAGGAATTATTTGTGCCACGTACAAAAATTAAGGGATTTGTAATTCCGGTTGAAGTTAATTCCAAATGAGCTTTCGATTGAAATGGGTTGTTGACAATCGTAAATTTGTCTTTATTTGCACCGCTTAAATTTGTCAATCTAGGGTAAGTTAAAGACATATAACTGAATGACTGAAAATCAGTAACTGCTCCTATGTCATCTTTTATATAAAAATTTGTTGAGGTTGTTCCGTTATTAATGTATGATAGAGGAATTGTTTTATTTGTAATAATTTGCTTATAACCTCCAAAAATTGTATCTGTTAATGTATCTGTAAAGGCACCATTTCCTAAGGTCCAAACCAAATGATGATTAAAAGCAGGATTTAAAGTTGCTTCTGCATCGGAATTGGAATTTGATTTACCATGAAAAGTAACTTGCGGTGCTCCTGCTCCGGAGTATTTATTTGGTGTATTAAAATTATATGTTGTTGTTGTGCCTTTTTCCAAGAGTCCACTAGATAGCCCTTCTCCAGGAGAAAATTGAGAAAGAAAAATTCCACCAGTTATTTTCCCTTCATTGTACCTTAAGGTTGAGGCAAATTCGGTTTTAACAATGCAATATGGTGAAACAGTTGGAAAACTGACATCTAGACCATTTTGAGTTGTCATTTCTAAAGTATATCTTAAATTATTTGTTGTTGTGCCTATTGAGAAAAAATAATTAATAGAATCACTAAACATGCAAAATGCCGGGTTTCCAATGGTATTAGGATCTTCATAAACTGCTGAATCAAGCCATCCATTATTTTTTTCAAAATAAAACATAAAATAATCTCCTGCATCAAAGCTATTATCTCCTTGATCAACTACATATATTGGTTCTTCTTTATCTCTCCCAAACAATTGAAAATTCGCTGAATTAATTGAAGTCATATTAATTCCAGCATTTTGAAGTGTTTGGTAATCAATTTTATAAATCCCTTCATTGATTAAAGTGAATTTATAATAAGTTTGATTGTAATTAATCCATTCATTTCCGTATGTTTGTGAAAATGAATAGTTACTTAAAAATGAAAATAATACAAGTATTAAAAATATGATTTTATTCATAATTTGAATATTTTATGATGAAGTATTTTATTTAGCAGTTCCTTGCGGAGCTGGTTTATTTAATTTTATTCTTAAAGAAATAACATGAGAATATAACGCTACTGAAGCATCACCAATATCTGTGAAAGCGTAATCTAGATAAAAATTCTTAATATTTAATCCAAATCCAATGTTTGGTTGAATTGTTAAACTTTCTTTATCATCAAAATCTTTTATTTTTTGAATATTTCCAACTCCAAATCGTAATTGAACAAAGTTCTTAAATCCAAATTCAACTCCCATGTATGGGTCGATACTAAATGGTTTTGATTTAATTAAAACATTTCTTTTTCCATCTAAAGTTATTGCCATGTCTAATTCTCCTGCAACATAAATTCCTTTTTTACCTAAATCATATTTTCCTTGCGAACCCAAAATAATTCTTGGCAAAGTCAATTCTAATCCATTTTGTGGAAGAACATTTCCTGTTTTAACAAAAACTTCTTTCATTTCATCATTCAGGTTAAAAATCCATGCATTAAAAGTTGAAGTAACATCGCGAACCATCAGACCATGTTTCCAGTGTTTTCCTTTTTGATATTTTGCACCAGCATCGATTCCAAATCCCCAAGATTTTGCAAAATCTCCAATTTTTCTGTGAATTATCTTAAAACTTCCACCAACACTTAATCCTTCAATTTTCATTTTTCTCGCATAAGAAAACAAAAAAGCATAATCGGCTGCAGTGAATGTTGAAATACGATCATAATCAATTCTACCAGCATTATCAATCAACTGAGTTGTATTTGGAATATCATCAACAGCAAAACGAATAAAGGAAAAGCCACAGGCGCTTGATGAATCAATTGTTTTTGCTAAACCCAAGTAATCATATTTTGCAATCCCAGCGAAATATTCAGAATGCATGGCATTAATCTCCAACCATTTATTCACGTTTGTTAATCCTGCGGGATTCCAATATCCAGAACTTGCTCCTCCAGTTGATGCAACAACAGCGTTGGATAAACCCAATGCATCTGCTCCAACTCCAATTTGAAGAAATTCATTTGAATATTTTGGTGCAACTTTATCTTGGGCGCTCAGCTTTAAAACTGAGATGAAACTTAAAACGATTAAAATGACCTTTTTGTCTAACATAAAATTTTATATTTTTTCACGGGTATTAGCCGTTTCTTTTTAACTTATAAACTCAAAAAAGAGAAAAAAATTGTTTTATTTGCAATAAAATAGCAATGCTTTGTTAATTTTGTCTGCAAATATGTTGCTAAAGTAACGATTTTTAATAAAAAAAAAGTTCACAAATGAATAAAAATAGCTTTTCAATGTTTAATATACCAAATTTGTTGACAGCTTCCAACATGGTATGTGGAATTTTTTCTATTTTACTTACATTAAGTGGAAGAATTGATTTAGCTCCATATCCGATATTTTTAGGTGCTATTTTTGACTTTTTAGATGGATTTATTGCAAGACTTTTGAAACAACAAGGCGAACTTGGTAAGCAATTGGATTCATTGGCTGATATGGTCACTTTTGGTTTGGCACCAGGGATAATGATGTTTGTAATTTTATTAAATATCTCGAGTGGAAATGATAATTTTTTCGATTGTGCTACTTGTGAATATGAGAAATTTGAACATTGGATAAATATTATTTTTAAACAATTTCATTTCGAAGTATTGATTGCTCTTTTAATCCCCGTTTTTTCGATGTTTCGTTTAGCTAAATTCAATTTAGATACAAGACAAGTAGAGGGTTTTATTGGTTTGAATACTCCTGCAAATACTCTTTTATTGTGTACTTTTCCTCTCATTTTAGCACAAGATTTTGACGCTGGTTCAGTAAACTTTATTGCAAGAGAATTAGTAATGCAGCCCTTTTTTATAATTCCTTTAATTTTAGTTCTATCTATTCTTTTAGTTTCAGAAATTCCCATATTTTCATTAAAATTCAAACACTTTAAGTGGAAAGGAAATGAGATTCGTTTCATTTTCTTACTAATTTGTTCACTAATAATTCCATTAACCTTGTATTGGTCTTTAGGAATTATTGTAATTTTGTACTTAGTTTTATCCATATTTGATAATTTATTTAAAAGAAAAAAACATGAAATACAAAGCTGAAATCGATGTAATGCCATTAGATGCACTTTTAGATCCACAAGGAAAAGCAGTAACAAACAGTATGAAAAATATTGGTTTAGCTGAAATTACAGGAGTTCGTGTTGGAAGACACATTCGTTTATTTGTCGACGCAGATTCCAAAGAATTGGCTAACGAAAAAGTAGATGCTGCTTGTCTTAAATTGCTTTCTAATCAGATAATGGAAAGCTATACTTTTGACCTTCAAGAAGCTTAAATAATCATAACTTCTTCGTTGTTTCAAAAAGATATTTTCATCTTTTATTGTTGTAAATTCAAAAAGTATTTTTTGTTACATCTCAAATGTTAAATTATTAACACATCAGATTATTTTATCAATTTAAGTCCAAATGAAAATACTCGGTAAAAGTCAAATTGGGTACGAAATTTCCGATTCATTCTCGAGTGGAAAAGAGAATTCTTTTAAAACATTCGACCCAATTTTAAATTGCGAAAATTCATTTGAAATTTATGAATCGTCTGATAATGATATCAATTTAGCTGTTCAAAAAGCAAAAAAAAGCTTTTCAGAATTTTCAAGTATAAATGGAAAAATTAGGGCTGGATTTTTGCTGAAAATTGCAGAAAAATTAGATCTAAATCGCTTATTTTTAAAAGAAATTTATTGTTTGGAATCTGCTTTGCCTGACAATAGAGCAGAAATTGAATTAAATAGAACAATTCATCAGTTAAATGAATTTGCAAATCTAATTTCTCAAGAAAATTGGAATTTTTGTTCTGAACAAAAGGTAGATTTTGGCAGAAAACACAATCCAAAACCACATTTACAAAAATATTTGCAAGCATTAGGAACTGTTGTTGTTTTTGGAGCTAGTAATTTCCCTTTTGCATATTCTACTATTGGTGGAGATTCTGCCTCTGCGCTTGCGGCTGGTTGTCCAGTGATTGTAAAAAGTCATCCAATGCACGCTGGAACTGGAGATTTAGTTGCACAATTAGTGCTGGAAGCCGCAATAGAAACAAATATGCCAGACGGAATTTTCTCTAATTTGAATTCTAATGGAATTGAATTAGGACAGAAATTAATTTTGCATAAAGATATAAAAGCAGTTGGTTTTACGGGAAGTTTTATGGGTGGAATGTCAATTTATCGCTTGGCTCAAAATCGAGAAGAACCAATACCAGTTTTTGCTGAAATGGGAAGTGTAAACCCGATTTTCATTTTTGAAAGTGTACTTGAAACGAATGGATTAGTTAGCCAACTTGTGAATTCCATTCAATTAAATGCAGGACAATTTTGTACAAATCCTGGTTTGATAATTTTAGTTGAAACACCTAAATCAGTTGCTTTTGTTGAAGATTTGAAAGTACTTCTAGGTAGACAAGATTCGCAGGCAATGTTGCACCCAAACATTTTCAAAAAATACTCCGAAAATGCTGGAAAAATTGAAAATTTGGAATCAGTTTTGCAATTAGTTAAAACTAAAGATTTAAAGGCTAATTTTAGTTATCCAAAATTGAGTTTTTGTTCTTCAAAAACATTTTTGGAAAGCGAACATTTGCAAGAAGAAGTTTTTGGAGCACACAGTTTGATTGTGAGTTGTAAAAATGAATTAGAATTTCTTAAAATTTCAGAATATTTAAAAGGACAATTAACGGCAAGTATTTTTTCAAATGAAGAGGATTTGGTTCGTAATTCTGATTTTTTGAAGCAAATAAATCAAAAAGTTGGACGTCTAATTTGGAACGGAATTCCAACTGGAGTAGAGGTTTGCGAGTCAATGACACATGGCGGTCCATTTCCTGCCACAACCGATTCTAGGTTTACTGCAGTGGGTAAAGATGCAATTTTTCGTTTTTTGAGACCAATAACTTATCAAAATTTTTCAACTAAAATTTTAAATCTCTTGATTTCTTAAAAGCAATCACTATCTTTGCTTTTGAAATATTAATGGAATTTTAAATGTTAACATAAATTAAGGAAAAATGACTGATATGAATGATCAAATTACCGAAAAGCCAATGAAAAGTAGCGGAATTTACTTACTCGTAATTTTGGCTTTATTTATTGCGTTAGCTTACATGGCCTATTTAATTTCTGCAAAGAATAAGGAAATTAATATACTTAAAAATAAAAATACTGAATTAGAATCCGACATGCAAGGCATGAATGATATGCTTTCCTCGAGAGTTGGTGGCGATATGACAAATGATTTGAAAAAAGATTTTGTTAAAATGTTGGATGTATATGATGCATTGATCGAAAAGGATGCTTCAAAATCAGATAGTTTGAACGTACAGAAACAAAAAATTCAAAGTTTGATTGACAAGATTAATTCAAATAAAAAATTATCAGCTCGTGAAATTTTCACTTTGAGAAAAGAGAATGAAACTTTGAGAAATATCATGAAAGGATATGTGCAACAAATTGATTCGTTGAATACTTTAAATGTTGAATTATCCTCAAATCTTGAGACGAAAACAACTCAGTTAAACCAAACAATTGAAGAAAGAAATCAATTTAAAAGCGATGCTGATGCCAGTGCTGCGCAGGTTAAAAAGGGTTCTAAGCTTCAAGCTTTTTCAATAAATTCTGTTGGTTTGCGCTTGAAAATTAACAATACAACTGAGGAAACTACAAAAGCGAAAAATTGCGTTCAGATAAAATCTAGTTTCACGATTTCTGAAAATCCGCTCACTCCAGCTGGAAAGAAAACGGTTTACATGCAAATTATTAACCCAGAAGGAAAAACCTTGCAGTCAAAGTCTTCTTACGTTGTTTCAACGGATAATGGAAATATCGCGTATTCTGACAAGAAAGACATCGATTACAACAATCAAAGTATTGATTTAGCAATTTTCTACGATTTAGGCGGAGAAGAAGCGGTTAACGGGAATTATAAGGTGAAAATTTTCTGTGATGGTCAATTGATTGGATCAGATAGTTTTACATTGAAATAGAGAAAAAATGGATTTTTCGCTTATTAGGTTGTTTGATTTTTCGACAATGAATTAATCTAAAAATCTACCAATCTAAAAATCTAACAATCGAAATAAAAATAATGGAAACGTTGGAAAAAAGATTAATAAAATACGATAGAACAGGTTTTGAAAACGAAGAATTAGTTTCAATTTACAAAGCAATTCTAAAACCTCGTTTGATTGAGGAAAAAATGTTGATTTTATTGCGTCAAGGCAAAATCACAAAATGGTTTTCCGGTTGGGGACAAGAAGGAATTTCTGTTGGAGCAGCTCTTGCAATGAATGACGATGAATATTTATTGCCAATGCACCGAAATTTAGGTATTTTCACAACACGAGGAATTCCATTGAGTAGATTATTCGCTCAATTTCAAGGTAAAATGTCAGGTTTTACAAAAGGTAGAGATCGCTCATTTCACTTTGGAACAAATGAATACAAAATTGTAGGAATGATTTCACATCTTGGTCCACAATTGGGTATCGCTGATGGTATTGCTTTAGCATCAAATTTAAAAGGAGAAAATAAAGCAACAATTGTTTTTACAGGAGACGGAGGTGCAAGTGAAGGAGATTTTCACGAATCCTTGAATGTTGCATCAGTGTGGGATTTACCCGTTATTTTTGCCGTTGAAAACAACGCGTGGGGATTATCAACTCCTAGTAATGAGCAATTTAGGTGTAAACAATTTATTGATAAAGGAATTGGATACGGGATGGATGCTTTTCAAGTTGATGGAAATAATATTTTAGATGTAATTTCTACCATTCGTAAAATTGCAGCTTCGATTCGCCAAAAACCTCGTCCATTTTTATTGGAATGTATGACTTTTAGAATGCGTGGTCACGAAGAAGCCTCTGGAACAAAATATTATCCAGAAGGAATTCAAGATGAATGGGCGAAAAAAGATCCAGTTACAAATTTTGAAAAATATTTAAAAGAAATAGATGTTCTTTCAGATGCTGATATTGAAAGAATTACGAATGAAATTAAAGCTGAAATTCAAGAGGGATTAGATATTTCTTTTGCTGAACCAGCAATTATTCCAAATACGCAAGACGAAATTAACGATTTATTTGCACCTTACAAACAAGAAATTATTGAAGCAAGTGCTAGAAAATCTGAAAAACGTTACATTGATGCCATTTCTGATGGTTTGAGACAATCGATGCAAAAGTACGATGATTTAGTAATAATGGGACAAGATGTTGCAGAATACGGAGGAGTTTTCAAAATTACGGAAGGTTTTGTTGAAGAATTTGGAAAAGGCAGAGTTCGAAATACGCCAATTTGTGAATCAGCAATAGTTGGTGCAGGTTTAGGTTTGTCAATAGCTGGAATGAAAGCAGTTGTGGAAATGCAATTTGCTGACTTCGTAACCTGCGGATTCAATCAAATCGTAAATAATTTAGCGAAAATGCACTGGCGCTGGGGACAAAATGCAGATGTTGTGGTTAGAATGCCAACAGGAGCAGGTTCCGCAGCTGGACCATTTCATAGTCAGAGCAACGAAGCATGGTTTTTCCATACGCCAGGATTGAAAGTTGTTTATCCAGCTTTTCCAAGTGATGCGAAAGGATTATTGGCAGCAGCAATTGAAGATCCAAATCCGGTGATGTTTTTTGAACATAAAAATTTGTATCGTTCTTTGAGAGAAGATGTTTCTGATGATTATTTTACCGTTGAAATTGGAAAAGCAAGGACAGTTAGAGAAGGTAACGAAATTTCTGTGATAACATACGGAATGGGAGTTCATTGGGCTATAGAGGCAGCAGATAAAAACCCAAATATTTCGATTGATATTTTAGATTTAAGAACTTTATTGCCTTTGGATAATGACTCAATTTATAATTCTGTAAGAAAAACAGGAAAAGTTATTGTTTTACACGAAGATTGTATGACTGGCGGAATAGGGGGCGAGTTGGTGGCTTTAATCAATGAAAATTGTTTCCAAGATTTGGACGCTCCTGTAAAAAGAGTTGCTTCTTTAGATACGCCGATTCCATTTGCAGATGATTTAGAAATCAATTTCTTGCCTAAACAAAGATTTTTTGATGCTCTAATCGATTTAGCTAATTACTAGTCGAATTTATATTTTTTTTTGGATTAATTTAGTACCTTTAGATACTATTTTAAGATATAAGTTCATGAAAAATCTCTCTTTAATACTTTTTATTTTACCATTTTTAGTCAATGCTCAAATTCCTGCTGGATATTACGCTTCTGCACAAGGATTGACTGGTGATGAGTTAAAAATCGCATTGCACAATATTATAGATAATAATACAGTTGTTTCTTATAATAATTTGCACAATGCTTTCGTCGATACAGATAAATTGCCTAGCGGTAAAGTTTGGGATATTTATTCTTATGTTCCAAATGGCACAGCTGCTTACTATTTTACTTTTGGTACAGATCAATGCGGAAATTATGCTCTTGAAGGAGATTGTTATAATAGGGAGCACACCTGGCCACAAAGTTGGTTTTCTAGTACAAATGGACCACAATCAGATTTATTTCATGTAATGCCTTCTGATGGCAAAGTAAATGGTGAACGAGGAAATACTCCGTATGGAAATGTAGGATCTACCGTTTATTTTACAAGCACAAATGGAAGTTTGTTGGGAATTACTACTGATTTAGGTTTTAATAGTGCTGTTTTTGAGCCAATTGATGAATACAAGGGTGATCTTGCTCGTAATTATTTTTACATGAGTACAAGATATAATTCTGAGGATGGAGCTTGGACAACTTCTTCTGCAACAAATAAATCTACAATTTTACCATGGCAATTAAATGTATTATTGACATGGCATCATAATGATCCTGTGAGCTCAAAAGAAATTGCACGAAATAATGTAATTTATAATGATTATCAGAACAATAGAAATCCATTTATAGATAATCCACAATGGGCTGACAGTATTTGGTTAGCGACGGTTAATAATTTTATTATTTCAGCTAGTATTGAAGAAAAGAATGAATTAAATGAAATTTCATTGTTTCCAAATCCATCAACGGGAAATATTTATTTAAATATTGAAAGTATTTCTTCTAATTATTTAGTTGATATTTCTGATATTAACGGAAGAAAAATTGTTTTTGAATCTATTTTGGAAAATAATTTGTTAAAAATAAATTCTGATTTTTGGCAGAAGGGATTTTATTTTTTGAATGTTTTTACTGAAAACGGTGTTAAGAATTTTAGTTTTGTGAAGGATTAGAATTTCTTTAAATAATTGTCATTATTTTTGCAGAACTATTTCAATAAATTTAGAATAAGTTTCTATTCCTTTTTTCAGTTCTTTTAAGCCAATATTTTCATTAACTCCGTGAATTCCATCCAAGGCTTCTCTTGAAAAAATACACGGAATAACCCCGTACGTTGGGATTTGATACTGTCTAAAATAATTGTTATCAGTTGAAGCAGGGAATAAAATTGGACTAGAAATACTTTTTGGATAAACTTCTTTTAATGCTTTTTGCATTTTAAAAAAGAATTCATTTGTTGGTGAAGCAATCGAATTGGGACTTTGAGAAATAATTGAAACATCAACTTTATTTCCAACTGCAAATTGAACTTTTCGCATGTACTTTTTTAAATCAGTTCCAGGCAACAAACGACAATCTAAAATGGCGTAAGCACCTGATCCCACTTGATTTACTGCATCAGAATTTATTGTCCCCATACTAGTAATCATAAAGGTATTTTGAACTAAGACGTTGAAAATTTCACCTTCACGGAAATGTTTTTTGACAAAAGGCCAAAATAAAATCCAATTGATGTGTTTTATAACAAATCCTTTGAAACCTCCTTCCATTTTACCTAAATCCTTAAACATTTGGCGGGAAATCTTACTAAATTGCACATCTCTTTTTTGATTCATTAAATAAATCAGAGATTTCAATAAACGTTTATTGGCATATAACTCTGAAGGAACTGCGCTGTGTCCATTTATTTTTTGTCCAATAGATTTTTTATTTACTTCCAATTTAAGCCAAAGCGAACTTTTTTCTGCTACTGAAATTCCAAATACTTCTTGCTTAGGTTTTGAAGGCACCAGTTGTGTTAATCCAGAGCCTCCTTCGCCAAAAACTACAATTGGATTGAGTTCTTTTAAATGGTTTTCCACCATATATTTAGCACCAAAATCGCCCCCATTTTCTTCTTCACAAACTCCCAAAAAAGTAATGTTATAGGGTAAATCTGTTGTTTTAGCAAGATTGATGTAATCCATTATTGCATTAATTTGCATGACAGCCAGACCTAAACAATCAATTGCACCGCGACCAAAGAGCGTGTCGTTTACAATTTTTCCATCAAAGGGATTGTGTTTCCAGTTTTCAGCATCATTCGCAGGAACAACATCTAAATGACTTTGTAAAATGATATTTGGTTTACCCATTTCTAATGGGTAAAGTGAAGCAGTGAAATTGAAATTTAAGTTATTTTGAGAGAAAATTTGTGTGTAAAGTCCTTGATTTTTGCAATAAGTTTGTAAGTAATTTGCCAAGTCTTTTTCTCTGCAGGAGAGTGATTGAAATCGAATCAATTCTTGCAGTAAAATCTCTGGTTTTAATTTTTCAAAAGAATTGTTTTCTTGTGAAAAACTAAAAAGAGAATTTAAAATGATTATGGATAAAATTAATTTCAATTATAGATTGGATTTAAAAGTAAGCTAAAGTACAAAAAAAACCGCTCTTCCAATAATTAACGGGACTGAACGGTTTTTTAAAAAAAAAATTGGAATCCAATCTGAACCTAAAGTTAATTTATAATGTTTACTTTTTAGACGTTTTTTAAGATTTAGATTTGGAGTTTACTCAAGTAAATGACAAATTTAATGATGAAAAACAACGACAAAAGTGGTCTTTGTAAATTGACTTTAATCTTTAATTACAGTGTATCCAGGATATTTTTTTGTATCAAAAACAAATTTTGAATCTTCAACACTTGAATTTGGAGTAAATTTTGTCAATGAATACGTCATTGCTGTCCCATCTTTTGCTTTCATAATTGCTTTTTTCAATTCTAAATCAGTTTTAGAAATGTACAAAATGATTGTATGATAATCAACTTTTGCCGGATTTTTTGGATACAAATAAATTACGTGAACTTTTTCGTCATTTAAGTTTTCTTCTTTTTCGTATTTGTTTTTGAAACCAGTTTCCCAAATTGTCATCAATTTTTTTGGATTAATTGATTCGTCATCATTTGAACTTGCATCAGATTCATAGACGGATTTTTCTTCTTTTACAACTGTCCAAGTTTTTGTTCCGTTGCAAATAATTGTGTTATCACCGTAAGAAGCATAAAATTTATTTCCTTTCACCCAACCTTTTCCAATTTCAGATTCGTTTACTCCTGAAGCAGAATTTTTTACAGATGCACTGAATTCAATGTAAAAAGATTTATAATCTTTCATTTTAGTTGAAACTTTATCCAAAATCCCTTGAGATTTAGCGTCAGTTGTTTTTTCTTGCGATAAAGATGTAAAAGCAATGAAGCTTAAAAAAAGGAATGCTAATTTCATTTTGTTGTTTTTTATTTTGCTATTTGTGTTGATAATTATTCTCATTTTGCTTATTTTAGAGTACAAATATCTAAAATTATGCCAAGATATGAAAATTTAATTTTTTATTTAGGTTATTTCAAGAGGAAGAATAAATTTGAGTTGAGGTAAATTTTCATAAAACTACTTATCAAGTATTTTCTTTTCGACATAAGATGTTACACAAAATGGTTTTTTTAATTTAAAAGTCAAGTGTCTTTAGAAAAAAATAGATTTTACATTACACTCAAAATAAGCCTTTCACTTTCAAATATTCGTCCAAAGCCTGCTCATTATCATACAAAACTTCTCTAGCTTTACTTCCTTGGAAAGGTCCGATTATTCCGTAGCCTTCTAATTGATCGACAATTCTTCCAGCTCGGTTGTAACCTAATTTTAGTTTTCGTTGCAACAAACTCGCTGAACCTTGCTGATGAATCACAACAATTCTCGCTGCTTCGGCAAACATTGGATCTATGTCATTCAAATCAATGTCGTTTCCATCAGTTGCTCCTTCTCCAACATATTCAGGCAATTGTAAAGCTTCTGGATAAGCTCTTTGATCTCCAATAAATGCACAAATTGCATCAACTTCTGGTGTGTCCACAAATCCACATTGTAAACGAATAATATCTGAACCAGTTGAAATCAACATATCTCCACGACCAATCAATTGATTGGCACCAGAAGTATCTAAAATTGTACGCGAATCTACAACTGATTGCACTCTAAAAGCAATCCTTGCAGGGAAATTCGCTTTAATCATACCCGTAATTACGTTTACAGATGGACGTTGTGTTGCTACAATTAGGTGAATTCCAATCGCACGAGCAAGTTGTGCAATACGAGCAATTGGTTTCTCAATTTCCTTTCCAGCTGTCATAATTAAATCGGCGAACTCATCAATTAAAACAACGATATAAGGTAAATAACGATGTCCTTTTTCTGGATTTAATTTTCGTGCAATAAATTTCGCATTGTATTCAATGATAGTTCGAACTTGCGCTTCTTTCAGTAATTCATAACGAGCATCCATTTCGATACACAAAGAATTTAAAGTGTTAACTACTTTTGTTACATCCGTAATAATTGCATCACCTTCGCCCGGAAGTTTTGCCAAAAAGTGTCTCTCAATTCTATTATAAAGTGTAAGTTCCACTTTTTTCGGATCAATCAATACAAATTTTACTTGCGCTGGATGTTTTTTGTATAAAATCGAAATTAGAATTGCATTCAAACCAACAGATTTACCTTGACCAGTCGATCCAGCGACCAAAAGGTGAGGCATTTTTGTTAAATCAAAGGTGTAAGTTTCGTTTGTTATTGTTTTTCCTAAAACTACAGGGAGTTCAAAATCAGAATTTTGGAATTTTTCAGAAGCAATTAATGAACGCATGGAAACCATTTCAGGTTTACTGTTTGGAACTTCGATACCAATTGTTCCTTTTCCTGGAATTGGTGCAATAATACGAATTCCAAGTGCTGATAAACTCAGGGCAATATCGTCTTCTAAATTTTTTATTTTAGAAATTTTCACTCCTGGAGCAGGAATAATTTCGTATAAAGTTACCGTTGGACCAACTGTTGCTTTTATTTTTGAAATTTCAATTTTGAAATTCGTTAAAGTTTCAACAATTTTATTTTTGTGTCCTTCAAGTTCTGATTTGTCAATATTAATTTGACTTGTTCCCCAATCTTTCAACAAATCAATAGAAGGTAAGACATACGATGATAAGTCTAATTTAGGATCGTATTCACCATATTCCTGTCGTAATTTATCGGTTTCATCGTCTGATAATAATTTTTCTTCAACAGGTTTTGCAACTTCTAAAAGACTTTCTAGCGGTTCAGAAAATTCGTCAGTTGATTCTGGGATTTCGATTTCAAAATCATCATCTGCATTAAATTTTTCTGTGGTATTGTTAGAAGTTGGTTTGTGAATGACAACAAAATCACTGTCAGCCAAATCATCCTCTTCGTCCTCCTCATCAAAATTAACAGTTTCAGAAATATATTCATCTTCCAAATCTTCGTCTTTGATAGTGTTTACGGCGTGAATATCTGTCAGAGGAGCAAATTTATTTTCAGTTTCGTCGAAATCATCTTCCTCAATAAAACGTTCTTTAGAGAAATATTTATTCCAAAGCACCTTGAAATCAGGGTTAAAAAGAGCAACAAGTAAAATGTAAAGTAGAATAAAAATGAAAAGCAATGCGCCAAATTTTCCCACAGTAAAAGCAAGCCAATCATTTACATGAAAACCAAAAGATCCGCCTAAATAATTCACAACGTTTGAAAAATAACCAAAAAACAAAGAGAACCATACAATTCCAACCAAAGTAATTGCTGTAGTTTTTTTAATTGGAAGTAATTTTATTTCTAAAACCCATTTGAAACCAATGATAAATAACAAAAATGAAAATCCAAAAGAAGAAATTCCAAACCATCGGTAAACAAGCAGATGGGAAATCCAAGCACCCAATTTTCCAAACCAATTTGAAACGGGTTCTTTGTTGTCTTCAAATAAAAAATCAAATAATCCTTTTTCTAAAACTCTGTCTTGGTCTTGTTTCCAGGTGAAAAAGTAAGATAAGCATGCGAATAAAAAATAAAATGAGAGTAAAACAAAAACAGCGCCTAGAATAGTTTTCGTTTTCTTTTTATCAAAGCGATTTGAAATGTTTGTAAGTGGATTTTTTAAACCAATTTTTTTAGTTTCAACATTTTTTTTGGAAGTATTTTTAGTTGATTCTTTCGCTTTTTCTTCGTTTAAATCCTCTTTGGTTCGATATACGTTTTCTCCTGACATGCTGATTTTTATACAATTTTACAAAGATAAGTAGATTTTCTCTTACACTTTCAGGAAAATAAAGGAAGTATAAACAATGATTTGTTAAAAATTATAATTGCAGATTACAAATTGGCAGATTACAGATTGCTTCGCTTTCAATACAATTTACTTGAAAGCGAAGCAATCTGTAATTTGTAATCTGCAATCAATAAGGTAACCTGCCAATCTTTAATTCATTGTTGTTGCATCATAATTTCCATAAATTCATCAAAACTCAATTTTTTGTATGAACTTGGAATTCCATATAAATCTGTTGGCTGTTTTTCTTCCGAATACTGAATTAAGGTGTAGTGAAAAACACCATCCTCTGTTTGCAAATAATATTCAGCTGGAAGTCCTGGAATTCCTTTCAAAGCATCTAAAAATTTAGGATTCAGATTTTTGAAGTAATACATATCGATTGGTTCTGCAAAATATTTAGCATAAACACTTATTTTTTTTGCTTTTTTCCCATCAAATCTTTTTGATCCGAATTTTTTGGTGAAAGTATATTTTGAAGGAGAATTTTGTGCAGCTGAATCACTTTCCATTAAATGTTGAATCGCGTATTTTTGATTGTTAACTTCCAGTAGAATATAATATTTGTTAAGAATCAAATGTTTAATTAAAATTTGACTTCCCAACTGATTTGTTTCAGATTCCACTCGAACCATTTTGTCATCCGTAAAAAGTGTGACAAATTTTGTTTCAATTGGTTTCTTTGAAAATGAATCTGAAAGTTCTACTTTGTAAACTAGTTTGCCTTCAAATGGTTTATAATTTTGAGAAAAACTAAAATTTGAGCATCCAAATAGGATTAAGATTAAAAAAAAGCGTTTTAAATTTTTCATGTAAGGGATTCAAATAATTCATTAATTGTGATGTCATATCATATTCTGTGAATTAACACCTTAATTACCACAGTCACAAAAAAAATAAAGTTAAACATGTGTAAAGATAAAATTTTATTTTCACATTAAGCTAAATATTGTTAAAGTATAACCAGTCTGCAAAGACAATTTTTATTAATTTTATTCTTATTAACTAAAATTATATTTGTTAAGATTTTTATTCTGTGATTTAACTAGTAAAATCTAAAAAGTGATTTACTTTAAAAATTAATTCTAAGTGAATTTTTGAACTAAATGAATTCATTAATCATTGTTCATAATTCATAATTAAATATTATCTTTACCCCCGATTTAAAAAAATAAAAATGGCAACAAATAGAACATTTACAATGTTAAAGCCTGATGCGTTGGAAAACAAGCATACGGGAAAAATTATTGATATGATTATCCAAGCGGGTTTTCAAATTAAAGCGATGAAATATACGCGTTTAACAACTGAACAAGCACAAAAATTTTATGAAGTTCACGCTGAAAGACCTTTCTATGGTGAATTAGTTGAGTATATGACTTCTGGACCAATCATCGCAGCAATTCTTGAGAAAGAAAATGCAGTTGCTGATTTCAGAACTTTAGTTGGAGCAACTGATCCAGCAGAGGCAGCTGACGGAACAATTCGTAAATCTTATGCTGAAAACAAAGGAAGAAATGCAGTTCACGGTTCTGATTCTGATGAAAATGCAGAAGTTGAAGGTGAATTTCACTTTTCAGCAAACGAAATATTCTAATTATATTTCAAAATATAATTGAGGAAGTCGAGCAGAAATGTTCGACTTTTTTTATCCTAATTAAATTTTGGAAATTAATTTGATATGCTAAATAAAACAGCTTTGGTAATTTTTGTTTTTTCATAATCATCATTTGCAAGCAAAATGGTTTATTAAAATTTTGAGGAGTAAAAAAGTCAAGAAAAAACAAGATTTAAATATTGTTTTTTGCCAGAAAATAAATGAAAATTTTTCAGAAGGATATTTTAAAGTAATTGGGGAAATAATAAATTTAATATGCAAAAAGCGTTGAAAAAAGGAAATTATTTAGAAATTTCGTGCTTGTTTAATTGTATATCTTTAAATTAGGTTTTATCTTTTTCATTTTCCTCTTTTTTCTTTACTTTTACCGAAAAAAAATTAAAATGACAATTACAGATAGATTTTTTAAATACGTACAAATAGATACTGAAGCAGATCCAAATTCTGACACAACTCCTTCTTCCATTAAGCAAAAAGATTTGGGAAAAGTATTGGTTCAAGAATTATTAGATTTAGGAATTTCTGACGCAGAAATTGACGAATGGGGATATGTTTACGCAACAATTCCATCGAATACGGATAAAAATGTACCAACAATTTGTTTTTGTTCTCACCTGGACACAGCGCCAGATTGCAGTGGAAAAAATGTGAAACCTATTTTACATGAAAAATGGGATGGAAGTCCAATGATTTTGCCTGATGACAATTCTGTTGTAATTACAACTGAAAGTCAAAAATATTTGAAAGATAAAATCGGTGATGACATCATTACAGCAAGTGGATTGACGCTTTTGGGTGCTGACGATAAAGCTGGAATTGCTATTATCATGGATTTTGCGCAATATATTACTACAAATACTGAAATTGTTCACGGAACAATCAGAATTTTATTCACCCCAGATGAAGAAATTGGTCGTGGAGTAGATAAGGTTGACATGAAAAAATTGAATGCTGATTATGGTTACACACTTGATGGTGGAGAACTTGGTTCGATTGAAGATGAAACATTTTCAGCAGATTCAATGACTTTCAATATTACTGGAGTTTCAGCTCATCCAGGTTACGCGAAAGGAAAAATGGTTCATGCTTCCAAAGTTTTAGCAGAATTTATCAATGACCTTCCAAAAGATTCGTGGTGTCCAGAAGCAAGTTCTGGAAGAGAAGGTTTTGTCCATTGTGTTGCAATGTCAGGAGGTTTGGAAGAAGCAAGCGCAACTTTTATTATTCGAGATCACGATACTTCAAAATTAGCTGAATACGAAAATCGTTTAGAAAACATCTTGAAAAATACGATTTCAAATTATGCTGGAGCGACTTATACTTCAAAAGTTTCTGAGCAATATCGAAACATGAAAGAAATTTTAAAAGATATTCCTTTCGTAACAGATTATGTTGTAGAAGCCATGGAAAATGTTGGTGTAAAAGCACATCGAACAATTATTCGCGGAGGAACTGATGGTTCTCGTTTATCATTTATAGGCTTGCCTTGTCCAAATATCTTTACGGGAGAAATGGGAATTCATTCCAAACAAGAATACGTTTCAGTTCAAGACATGGAAAAAGGAGTAAAAACTTTAGTGGAACTAGTTCAGATTTGGGAAAGAAGAGCCTAAAATAGTTATGAGTTAAGAATTATGAGTTAAGAATGTTTTTGTGAGCATGAAATTCATCAAGTCAAAAAAAACATAAATATGAAAAGTAGCAAAATAATATTTGAAAAATTAAAAATTTGTCTCTAATTTAATCCAGTCTTTTGTCTTAAGTCTTCGAGTCTAATTTCTATTTAAGCTTATTCATAATCGTCGTCAAATCTTGTCGAATTTCTTGAATTGATTTTCCAAGTTGATTTTCATCAATTTTTATTTCTGGTAAATCAGGTGAAATGTAGTTTACAAATTTCCAGATTTCTAAAACACTTTTTGCTTCAACTTGATACGGTTTGTAAAATGGGTTTGTAGAATGCAATGTAAAAGTTTGATTTTCAATTAAATTATTGTACAAAACTTTAAATACAATTCCTTCATCTTCTGTAACAACAATACAAGGAGTTTCATTTTTTATGTGCATCCAATTCTGAACAAATTCTGCAACAACAAATGAACCTTCAGAAACGGGTGGCATACTATCTCCTTTTATCGGGAAAGAACGGTATTTTCTGTCCTTTGATAAAAATGGCAGACTGAAAGTTGGTAAAACTTTCAAATATTCTGGATCAGAATAACCCAAAGCATAACCAGCGCTGGCTTTTTGTGGAACCATTTCAATCATTTCTTCGTCATCTTGATTGACGGTATTTGTTAAGATCCTCAGATTGCTTCCAGTAAAGTCTGTTTGCTCGTTTAACAAATTATTCAAATTTTCTGGTGGAATTAAACTTAAATCTTTCTTTAAAATAATATCTAGTGAAATTTCATAGACATCACTCAACAAAACCAAAGTTGAAATACTTGGCTCAGCAACATTATTTTCATAACCGCTGTAACTTGAACGTGTCAATTTCAACAGGTTTGCCATTTCTTCCTGAGAATTTCCAAAGTGTTTCCGCAAGATTTTTAAGTTATTTCCAATCAACATAATCTTAATTTTATAAACGAAAAAGATAAAAACTTTTCGCTAATTTGACGGAAAATTAATCATAAAATTTTAATCTTGCAAATTTTTGATTAAAAAATAAGCAAAATAATTTTTACATTGAAGAAATTCCTCCAATTATTAGAAGAAATAGCATTATCACACTTATTCCGTTAAATATAAGAATTATTACTTCAATTGAACGACGCAAAAACCATGTTAATAATCCAATTCCTACTCCGATGAAACTTATATATATTAGTTCTTTATCGAAAAAAAGTGGGAATAAAATTGGTATTAAAATTAGTAATCCGATACCGAAGAAAAGTCCAATCTTAAGTTCTTTTTGGTATTTTTTACGATCTAGAGAACTTACAAGTGCAATTACAAAAAATGGGATAAATATACCAGCAGTTAATAAACCAATCAATGCTATATGCGGATCTATAAGCATCAGGATAAGTGTTTGTGCTAAAATAAAACCAAAAGCGATTATTCTTCCACTTATTCTGTTGATGGTAATTAATTTTCCTTTATTATCTGACATCAAACAATTTATATGCTTACTTTTATTGGTTTTCCGATTGCTTTGGCATATTCCGCCGTAAACTTCGCTCCTAAGAATATAATGTGTGAGGAATAATACATCCAAACTAAAATCACTAAAATTGTTCCTGCCAATCCACCATCGCGCGCAAAAAAGTAATTTGAAAGGTAATATTTTATTAATAATTGTCCGATGTAAAGTAAAATTGCAGTGAAAATACTTCCTGATAAAGCTATTTTCCATCCAACTTTTGCATCATTTAAATATTTGAATATTAGAACAAAAATTAATACGTTAGATAAAATCACTAAAATATGTTGTGTAAACATGAAGAAAAACCACTGTAAAGTATCTAAATTTTCCAATAATTTTGAGCCAAATGAAATTAGAATTGTTTGGGCGAAATAAGTTAAAACAACAATTAATCCGAAAAAAGTTAGTAATAAAATAGAGGTCAATTTTGTGGTAATATTTGACATTATGACTTTCTTTTTGGTATCAAAATCCTTCTCGATGTTAAAAAACTCATTGATGCTAAACTTTAATGAACCAAATAAAGCGGAGGAAGATATCAAAATGATAATTACTCCAATAAATTGCATTATTACACTTCCATTTTCAAAATCGATTTGATCTAGAAAATCAATTATTCCTGTAACATCGGTTATTCCAATGTTTTCTTTTAAAAATTTTGCGATTATTTCAACCATAGTTTTTTGACCAATAATTCTGCCAAAACTCATGATACTCAAGTAAATGATTGGAACCAATGTTAAAACAGTATAATACGAAAGCGCCGCACAATGAATGGAGGTTTTTTCCTTAAAAAATTCCACAATTGTATTTTTTAGCAAAGCAAAAATTTCTAACCAGGATAATTTTTTATTTTTTATGTTAGAGTTCAATTTTATATAGTTAATTAGCTTATTTAATTTTGACAAAGATATTCGATATTTCCTTCATTTGCTGATTTTCTTTTTCTTTCAATAAAATAGTTTGCTTTTTATTGGTTCCCGAAGTAATTTTAAATTGTGATAGCGAATATTGCCCATAAAAGAGCGATTTCAGGTATTTTACTTCTAAATTATGGAAATCGTCAGTAGAATCTGATTTTATATCTAAAAAATAATTATTCGGTCGGAAATAAAGTTCTGTTTTTTTGAATTTAATTTTGTTTAAATCACCAAAAAATAATCCTTCTTGATAAGATTTTGGATTATTGAAAAAATTTATTGGAGAATCCGTTCGCTGAATTTCAGCTGAATCAAAATAGATGATTTCATCGGCTAAACTCAACATTTCGGTTCCATCATGTGAAACTAAAATAATTGTCGTTTTTCTAATCTTCTTTAAATCAAGCAAATATTGTTGAATTTTTCGCTTAATGTGAGCATCCAAATGCACAAATGGTTCATCTAAAAGCAAAACTTTTGGTTCCAAAGCCAAAGCGCGAGCAAGCGCTAATCGCTGTTGTTCACCACCTGAAAGTTCAATTGCTTTTTGTTTTACCAGGTTTTTTAATTCAAAAATGTCTACTAATTCTTCAATATATGCTTTTTGAATTGATTTTTGTAAATGTGTCGTTTTAAGAATTAAATTTTCATGAACCGTGTGGTAAATATCCAAGGCGAAATCTTGATTTACAAGTTGTATATTTGGATTTCCAGGAATTAATTTGTCTTTTGGACCAATAATTTTTTCTTTATCAAGTTGTACTTCACCAAAATCTGCATCTAATAATCCTGCAATAATTTTCATTAAAGTTGATTTACCCGCACCACTTGGACCAACGATTCCAAAAAAATCACCTGTTTTAACTGAAAAAGAAATATTCTTTAAAATTTGACTTTCTCTTGAAAAAGATATGTTTTTAATTTTTAACATTTTTTTATTGATTGCAGATTACAGATTGGAAGATTACAGATTTCTTCGTTTTCAAGAAAATTATTTTGAAAAGCAAAGGAATCTATAATCTGTAATTTTAATTTAAAAAACGAGTTCTTTGGGAAATTCCTTTGAAGCAATATAAACCCCATTCATTGGATTTGCATGAGGTTCATAATCTTTAATGTAAATTGAAATTTTACTCTCTGTTTCTTCAAAACTATCCAAAATACTCTCAGAAATCCCCAAATATGCTTTTTGTTGAGAATTTGTTACTAATTCAATCACAAACATTTTTTCAACCTGCACAAAAAAAGCTTCTCCGTTTGGAAGTTCTCCACTTAACGGCAAATTTCCATTTCTAATTATTTTAAAAGAATCTAAATCATTGATTTCAAATTCGTCTTCCCATTCGTATTTTGGATTATTTTCTGTTTCTTCACCTTTGTGATTTGCCTCAGCATATTCAGGTGAAAAATTTTCGTTTAATAAAAAGTAATGTAACGTTAATTTCATTTATAAAGATTTATTTGCTTGAATTATTTCATTTCCACACCTTTTTAAGGCTTCTTCTTTTCTGTAAATACTTAAGTTTTATTTTGTGTTGAATTCACTTTCATATAAAAATTAACTATAATTTTTTGCGCCAATTTTTCGATCAAAAATACCTTTAAAAGATCGTTACCAGTTAATTTTGCGCAAAGTGTAAGACCTCGGGCTTCTTTGGTAATACTGGTAAATTCTTCTGAAAAAACTAAAACAACATATTTTTGAACTTTTGCTAAAGTCAAATTTACTTGTTTTAACTTTTTGTTATCGTCAACATCAATTTGAGCTCCTTTTTTAATTTTATTTTCAACAATCTGATTTTCGACCAACCGAACCTTTAGCTGTTTTAATTCAACATCAAATTGATTTTTTTCTTGGACCACCATTTTGCTCAAAATTATGAAATATTTTCATTATTCTCTTTAAAGGTACAAAAATTAATTTTAAATTAAAATATTATAATCATTTAATCTAACTACTTATGATTAATTTTACGCTTAAAATTAACTAGAAATGAAAATCTAGTTTTCAAAATTTTACAATGCAAATTATTGAAATAAAAAAAGGGAAACTTGGTTCGATTGAAAGAAAACATCCATGGATTTTTTCAGGTGCGATTGAAACTGATACGACAAATATTGAAGAAGGTGAATTGGTTAGAGTTTTTTCTAAAAAACAATTCTTGGCAATAGGCCATTTTCAACCAAGTACAATTGCAGTAAGAATTTTATCTTTTCAAGACGAAGAGATTGGAGCTAATTTTTTTGAACAAAAGATTAAAAATGCAGTCGATTTACGTTTAAAATTAAATCTATATGCAGAGGATAATAACATCTTTAGATTAGTTCATGGTGAAGGAGATTCTTTGCCAGGATTAATCATCGATTTTTACAATGGTGTTGCAGTAATTCAATGTCATAGTATCGGAATGTATTTGGCTTTGGAATATATATCTTTGGCATTGCAAAAAGTTTTTGGAGAAAAATTGATTGCCATTTATTCAAAATCAGCTGATACTTTGCCAGCGAGAATTGAAGCAGAAAATAAGTATATTTTTGGAACGTGCGAAACGCCTCATATTTCTTTAGAAAACGGAATTAAATATGCAATTGATTGGGTGAATGGACAAAAAACTGGTTTTTTCATTGATCAACGAGAAAATCGATCTTTGTTAAAAAAATATGCTTTGAATAAAAAAGTCTTGAATACGTTCTGTTATTCGGGAGGATTTAGTTTGGCATCAATTCAAGGTGGTGCTTCGTTTGCACATTCTTTGGATAGTTCTAAAAAAGCAATTGAATTGACAAATCAAAATGTAGAATTGAATAACATGGGAGATAAAAATCTTTCCATTGTTGCTGATACGATGCATTATATAAAGGAATTACCAGAAGAATACGATATAATTGTTTTAGATCCACCAGCTTTTGCAAAACACCGTGATAAACGTCATCAAGCAATTCAAGGATACAAACGTTTAAATGAACATGCAATCAGACAAATTAAACCAGGTGGATTGATTTTTACTTTTTCTTGTTCGCAAGTGGTCGATAAATCATTATTCACAAATACAATTATTGCTGCAGCAATCGAAAGTGGAAGAAATGTCAGAATCATTGAACAAATTCATCAGCCGGCTGATCATCCGATAAATGCTTTTCATCCAGAAGGAGAATATTTGAAAGGATTGGTTATAGAAGTTAATTAGAGTGGATTACAGATTGGCAGATTACAAATTACATATTGCTTCGCATTCAAAATAATTTTTTTCAAAGCAAAGCAATCTGTAATTTGCCAATTTGTAATCTGTTATCAAATAGTAATCTGCAATCAAATAGTAATCTGCAATCAAAAAAATGTTAGATTTAAAATATAAAACAATTCTTCTAGTTGCTTTACCATTAATGGTTTCAAGCTTCATACAATCTGTTGTCTTATTGACGGATGTCGCATTTTTGAGTCGTTATTCGACTTTGGCTTTTGATGCAAGCGGAAATGCTGGTTTATTGTTTGTTACAGTTTTTGTTGCTTTGGCTGGAATGAGCGATGGAGCACAAATTTTAATTGCTCGCAGAATTGGTCAAGACAGAGAGCATGCCGTTGGTCGAATTTTTGGGACAACCATTTTTACTATTGGAATGTTGGGGTTGATCTTGTTCCTAATATTACATTTTGTAGTTCCAATTTTTCTGCCCCAATATTCCCGTGACCAAGAATTGGCTCAGGCGCAAATCTCTTTCCTAAACATCCGTTCTTACAGCTTATTCTTTGGAATAATTACGCTTTCAATTCAGGCTTTTTTCTTCGCAATTGGAAAAACATGGGTTGTATTGGTAAGTTCAATTATAGTTGCAACATCAAATATTTTGATGGATTCAATTTTTATTTTTGGTTGGAAATTTATACCTGAAATGGGTTTAGAAGGAGCAGCTTTGGCTTCAACTTTCGCTGATGGATTTGGAATGTTATTCCTACTTGTATTTTTGATTTACTCTAAAGAAAGGAAAGAATATGAATTATTCAAATATTTTGCGTTTCAATGGAAGTCATTTAGGGAATTAATAAAAGTTGGAAGTCCTTTACTTTTGCAAGGATTTTCTGCTTTGGTTACATGGACAATCTTTTTCACATGGATTGAACACATGGGAAAAGACGATTTAACAATTTCTCAAAACATTCGCTCGATTTATTTTTTAGCATTTGTTCCGATTTGGGGATTTGCAGCAACAACAAAAACCTACATTTCGCAATACATCGGAAGAGGAGATTTTGATGCTTTAAAAATTATTCAGCGGAAAATTCAATTGATGACCTTGATTTTTCTTTTAATTTGTTTTCATGGAGCCATTTTATATCCCGAAACATTAATTGGATTAATAAATCCTGACGAACAATACCTCAAAGAAAGTGCAGATATTTTAAGGTTTATTTCTGGCTCAGTATTAGTTTTCGGAATCATTTCAGTAAAATTTCAAACCATTAACGGTTCAGGTAATACTCATGTAAGTTTAATTATTGAAGTCATTTCTGTTTTGATTTATATGATTTCCAGTTATTTACTAATTAAAGTATTCAAAATGGAAATCTATTGGGTTTGGTCGGTAGAATACATTTATTTTATAACTTTAGGAGTTTTATCAATAGGATATTTGAAAATGTTTGATTGGAAAGGGAAGAAGATTTGAAAATAGTTATGAGTTATGAATGTTGAGTTATGAATAGATTTTATGTTGGATTAAAAATTATTTTATCATCGCTTTTTATTTCATAAATATAAGAAGATTAAATACAATCAATCCTTTGTGAACTTCGTGTGACTTTGTGCCTTAGTGTCAAAAAAAGCAATTTTAATAAAAAACCTTTGCGAACTTTGCGATTAACTTTGCAACTTTGCGTTTAAAAAAATAATAATGAAAATAATCTTCATGGGAACCCCCGATTTTGCTGTTGGGATTTTACAAGAATTAATAGAGCAAAAATTTGACATTGTCGGAGTGATTACTGCTCCAGACAAACCAGCAGGTCGTGGACAGCAAATTTCTGAAAGTGCGGTTAAAAAATTTGCTTCCAGTTTAGAGTTGAATATTTTGCAACCAACAAATTTAAAAGACGAAAATTTTATTGCAGAATTAAAGACGCTTGGTGCTGATCTATTTGTTGTAGTCGCTTTTCGTATGTTGCCAGAAATTGTTTGGAACATGCCACCAAAAGGTACAATTAATTTACATGCATCTCTTTTGCCAAATTACAGAGGCGCAGCTCCAATAAATTGGGCGATTATTAATGGGGAGGAAAAAACAGGAGTAACTACATTCTTTATTGAACAAGAAATTGATACAGGTTTAATTATCGAAAGAGAAGAACTTGAAATCACAGAAAATGAAACGGCAGGAGAATTGCACGATAAATTATTGGATTTAGGAAAAAAGTTGGTTTCAAAATCAGTTCGCAAAATTCAAGATGGAACAGTTGTTCGTATTCCTCAAATTGATTTGCTTGATGAAAAAGTAATTTTACCGGCACCAAAAATCTTTAAATCGATGTGTCAAATTGATTTTTCTAAAAATGTGCAAGAAGTTCACAATTTTTGTCGCGGACTATCTCCTTATCCAACCGCTTGGACAATTATTGAAAACATTGAAACAAATGAAAAGAGATCTTTAAAAATCTTCAAAACAGAAAAATCTGATTTACCAGTTGTAAACAAAGAAGAATTATTTGCAACAAAAAAAGATTTTTTTATTCCATGTAACGGTTTTTACTTGAAAGTTATCGAACTTCAACCAGAAGGTAAAAGAAGAATGCAAGCATACGAATTTTTGGCAGGACACGCTATTTCAAAATGGAAGATTAGTCAATAAAAATAGAATATTTTGACTAAAACCCTTGATTTTATTGAAAAATTTTGAAAAAGTAAAAAAATATTTTCCATCAATAATTTGATTCAGTTTAGAATTAAACTATTGATAAACAGATTGTTATTTCAGTTTTGAGCCAAGTTTGATTATTAACATTTTGGGTCATTTATTAACAAATTGCAATTTATTTTCTGTAAAGTGGCGTTTTACTTCGTTTTTAGTATATATTTGCCTAATAATTTTTTAAAAAACCATTAACTATGAACAAATCAGAATTAATTGATGCAATGGCATCTGAGTCAGGATTAACAAAAGCAGATGCTAAAAAAGCATTAGAAGGATTTGTAGCAGCTACATCTGAAGCTATGAAAGCAGGAGACAGAATCTCATTAGTAGGTTTTGGATCTTTCTCAGTTTCTGATAGAGCAGCAAGAACAGGTCGTAACCCTCAAACAGGGAAAGAAATTCAAATCGCTGCTAAAAAAGTGATTAAATTTAAAGCTGGTGCTGAATTAACTGATAAAGTTAATTAAGAACTTACTTCTTGAAATTAAGAAAGGTAGTCAATTTGGCTACCTTTCTTTGTTTTGGATAATTGATTTTTAATTTAAAAGTTGAATTTAGGCAGCTAATTCTTAGTAAAAACAAAACGAAGGCTAATTCGGAAACCTTCAGGATGCGCCGCAGGAAATCACCTAAATATTCGAAAATTGTCAATTGACGAGAATTTACTAAGATTAAGAACCGAGTTTTCTTTTGTTTTATAATCGAAAGTAGCGCTTTCTCTTCTTTTGCATTAAGAGAAAAGTAAAGAATTGAGTTTAAAGATAGGTTCTTTTGAAAGTTATATTTTAATTTAATGATATAAGAATAAAATGAGAGAAAAAATTCTAGCTGAATTTTACGAGATAATAACGGAAAACAAACGAGAAATGTTTGACCGAATTGCTGCGGATCGCACAAAATACATGACAGTTGTGTTAGAGAATGTTTTTCAAGAACATAATGCAAGTGCAGTTTTGCGATCATGCGATTGTTTTGGAATTCAAGAATTAAATGTAATTGAAAAAGATAATCAATACAAAGTTCAGCGCGACATAGCAATGGGAGCTGGTCAATGGGTTGATATGTATAATTTCAATCAAGGAAACCAAGTAACTCAAGATTGCCTTTCAAAGCTAAAAAAACAAGGATATAAAATTATTGCAACAACTCCGCATACAAATCAAACAATTAATGATTTGGACTTATCTTCACCAGTCGCTTTTGTTTTTGGAACAGAAAGAAGAGGAATTTCGGACGAGGTAAAAGATATAGCTGATGATTTTGTAAAAATTCCAATGTATGGTTTTACTGAATCGTTTAATATTTCTGTTTCTGTAGCATTGGTTTTGAATGCGATTAGGACAAGATTAGAGAAATCAAGTATTTTGTGGAAATTAACACCAGAAGAAATTGTAGAACTCAAAATTAAATGGTGTAAAAAAATATTGAATGGGGGAGAAGCTTTAGAGAAACATTTTCTTGAAAAATTGAGTAATTTCTAGAAAAAATGCCAAAAATCCAAAAAAATGCATTTTTTTTATTGCCAACACAAAATTCTATTATATCTTTGTAACAATACAAAATATCTTAAAGATAAAAACACGATTTTATGGGAAGAGGCGATAAAAAAACAGCAAAAGGAAAAAGAACAATTGGATCTTACGGAAACACACGTAAGAAAAAAGTTACTGCAGTTGTTGCTGTTGCAAAAACAGAGAAACCAAAAAAAGAGGCTAAAGTTGTAGCCGAAAAAGTAGTTAAAGAGAAAAAAGCAGCAGCTCCTAAAAAAGCAACTACAAAAAAAGTGGTTGAAAAAGAAGCTTAAACATATTTAGCCACTTTCGAGTGGCTTTTTTTTGTCAAAAAAATAAAAAACTTAACATAAAATTTAGCTCGTTTTATTTTTGAGATCTAGGCATTTTGAAAATTGAAATTTTGAGTTAGCCAAGGCTAATGATAAAATTAAATATTTTAAAACAACCAAGAGTTAAGAATAAAAAAAGCTATTTAAAAAAATGCAAATCTTTATGAAATATAATTTTGGAGCAGGTCCGTGTATATTGCCACAAGAAGTTTTTCAAGAAGCTTCAGCAGCGGTTTTAGATTTTAATGGATTATCAATTTTAGAAGTCTCTCATCGTCACAAAGATTTTGTGGCTGTTATGGATGAAGCTTTAGATTTAGTAAAAAAAGCATTAAATGTACCAGCAGGATATTCTGTTGCTTACCTGCAAGGTGGAGCAAGTCTAGGCTTTTCAATTGTTGCATTGAACATGATGCGTGAAACTAAAAAAGCTGCCTATATCAATACAGGAGTTTGGGCTTCTGGAGCGATTAAAGAAGCAAAAAAAGTAGGTGTTGATGTAAATGTTATTGCTTCTTCTGAAGATAAAAACTTTTCATATATCCCTAAAGGTTTTGTTGTTCCAAAAGAAGCTGATTACCTGCATTTCACTTCAAACAATACTATTTATGGAACGCAATTTCATGAATTTCCAAAATCTACTTTGCCTTTAGTTTGTGATATGTCTTCTGACATTTTTTCAAAAGAAATCAATGTTGCAGATTTTGACATAATTTATGCAGGAGCTCAAAAAAATCTTGGTCCAGCAGGTGCAACATTATATATCGTAAAAGATGAAGTTCTAGGAAAATCAACTTCACCATTCATGCCTTCTTATTTAGATTTGAAGCAACACGTTGACAAAGAATCAATGATGAATACACCACCAGTATTTTCTGTTTACGTTTCTATGTTGAATTTGAGAAATCTATTGTCAACTGGAGGTGTTAAGGCAAAAGAATTAGAAAATAATGCGAAAGCGGCATTGCTTTATAGTGAGATTGATTCAAATCCATTATTTTTTGGAACAGTAAACGCAGATGATCGTTCCAAAATGAATGTTTGTTTCAAATTAAACGATGAAACTTTAAATGCTACGTTTGACGAAACTTGGAAAGCAGCAGGAATTGTTGGTTTGCCTGGACATCGTTCAACTGGCGGTTACAGAGCTTCGATGTACAACGCTTTACCACTTTCAAGTGTTCAAGTTTTAGTTGAGGTAATGAAAGAATTCGCAAGAACAAACGGATAAGAAAATAGACTTGAGATTTTAGAAATAAGATAACAGACTTTTAATTATTAAGTCTAAGTAATCTAACTATATTATTAATCGAATAATCGAAATAAAGTTATGAAAATACTTGCAAACGACGGAATTTCCGATGAAGGAAAAAATGCTTTAGAAAAAGCTGGATATACTGTAATTACAGATAAAGTGAATCAAGAAGATTTGATTCAAGCGGTAAATGATAATAATTACGAAGTTGTTTTGGTAAGAAGTGCAACAACAATTCGTAAAGAAGTAATTGATGCTTGCCCAAATTTGAAATTAATTGGTCGAGGAGGTGTAGGAATGGACAATATTGACGTTGCTTATGCTAGAGAAAATAGCAGAATTGTTATAAATACTCCAGCTTCTTCTTCACAATCGGTTGCAGAATTGGTAATGGGACATTTATTTTCAATTTCTCGTTTTTTAAATGATTCTTTCAAAAATATTGAAACTGGAGATTTTAATGCTTTGAAAAAAAAATATGCAAAAGGAATTGAATTAAGAGGAAAAACCTTAGGGATAATTGGATTTGGAAGAATTGGTCAATCTTTAGCATCTTATGCTCTTGGATGCGGAATGAATGTTTTGGCAGTTGATCAATATGAAATGGAAGTTGAAATTCCCGTTTCTTTGGGAAATAATTTCAATTTGAATATTCCAATAAAAACGGTGACAGATTTGTATGCAATTCTTTCAGAATGTGATTTTATTTCTATTCACGTTCCTAAACAAGCCGATGGAAGTGCTGTTTTAGCAGAAAAAGAATTTGCTCAAATGAAAAAAGGAGTGCGCTTAGTAAATGCAGCTAGGGGGGGAGTAATTGACGAAAAAGCATTAATTACTGCTTTAGATTCTGGCAAAGTGGCCTATGCTGCTTTGGATGTTTTTGAAAATGAACCAAATCCGAGTAAAGAATTATTGGCGCATTCAAAAATTGCTTGTACGCCGCATATTGGTGCTGCAACTTTGGAGGCACAAGATAGAATTGGTTTAGAATTAGCTGAATTGATTGTTAAGGAATTTGGAGTTTACACTTCGATTCAAGCTTAATTCAGGCTTTAGACTAATATACTTAAGGTGAAAGACTTGAATAGCTTTTCATTTATAATTTTAACTTTTAATTCTTAACTATTTTAAAGTGGAATTTATTGACCAAAAATTAGATGATTACGTTTGTAGTCATACATCTGATGAACCAGAATTGCTTTACGAATTAAACCGTGAAACAAACTTAAATATTTTGTATCCTAGGATGTTGAGTGGACATTTTCAAGGACGATTTTTGAGCATGATTTCTAAAATGATTAGACCAAAAAATGTACTTGAAATTGGCACTTACACAGGATATTCAAGTTTATGTATTTTGGAAGGTTTGGTTGGAAATGGGAAAATAACTACCATTGATTGCAATGAAGAATTAGAAGATATTGTCAGAGATTACATTGAAAAGGCAAAAGCTACAGAAAAGATAGAATACAGAATTGGCGATGCAATGCAAATTATTCCATCATTACAAGAAGAATATGATTTAATTTTCATTGATGCTGATAAGGAAAATTATGTCAATTATTATCATTTAGTTTTTGATAAATTAAAAGCTGGTGGATTTATCATTACAGATAATGTCTTATGGTCAGGAAAGGTCATAAAAAATTTAAAACCAGATGATTTAGATACTAAAATCATTTTAGAATTTAATAATTTGATGAAAAATGACCCAAGAGTTGAAACAATTTTATTGCCTATCCGAGATGGTTTGATGCTAACAAGAAAATTGTAATAATCTAATGAAAAACATAGAAAAATTATTTGGCTATTCGTATCAAGATATTAACCAGATTCTAATTAAAATTGGAACTAATATTTTGATTGCAGTAATTATTTTTGTAGTTGGTTTTTGGCTTGCAAAAATGGCTTCAAGAACTGTGCGTAAACTACTAACAAAAAGTAAAACAGATGAGGGTTTAATTACATTTTTAACTAGCTTTACGTCAATTACTTTGAAAGCTCTTGTAATTGTAACAGGAATTAATCAGCTTGGAATCGAAATGACTTCTTTTGTCGCAATTTTGGGTGCAGCAGGTTTGGCAATCGGTATGGCTTTTTCTGGAACTTTATCCAATTTTGCTGGAGGAGTAATGATTTTAGCCTTTAAGCCATTTAAAGTTGGAGACACGATAAAAGCTTTAAATGAAATAGGAACTGTGAAAGAAATTCTAATTTTTAACACTTATTTACATACGTCTGATAATAAAGTGGTTATATTACCAAATGGTCCTGTTGCCAATGGACAAGTAATCAATTTTACAATGGAAGATGAGCGCAGTGTTGATGTTGTTTTTCGTTTAAATAATGGAACAAATTTAGATGAGGTAAAACTTATAATTGAATCATTTATTAAATCTGAAGATCGGATTTTTCTT
Organism: Flavobacteriia bacterium; assembly: GCA_947490145.1. Lineage (GTDB taxonomy): Bacteria > Bacteroidota > Bacteroidia > Flavobacteriales_D > Crocinitomicaceae > M2408. The sequence goes on along the minus strand of CANLGD010000003.1, from coordinate 63,051 downwards.
GAACCAAAACCTGTAATTGGAGTAACTTTGGTAACACATGAAAGTATAGATTTATCAGTAAATGTTTGGGCAAAAACTGAAGATAATTCGAAAATATTGCATGCAATGAACGAATTTGTTTACCAAAAATTTCAAGAAAACAATATCAATGATTCACAAATGAAAGCAACTTGATTATGATAATTGATAAACTAAATTCTAATGAATTAATCCTAAAATACAATGAAAGTAATCATTTTGGAGATTTATTAGGTATTTCATTCCTTATTCTTGAAAAAGGTAAAGCCGAATACAAAGTAAAAATCAGAAAAGAACATTTAGCAACAATAAAAGCTGTTCACGGAGGTTTAATTGCAAGCTTATGCGATGGCGCTCTCGGAATTGCAGCACTTTCCTGCGTTGCGGAAAATCAACAAATGGTAGCAACAATTGAAATGAACATAAAATACCTTAAACCAGCTTTTGAAGGGGATGAATTAATTGCCCAAGCACAAACTATTTCAGTAGGAAAAAGAATTCTTGTGTCTGATTGTAAAATTTTTAATCAAAAAAACGAAATCATAGCTGTTTCTAGCGGAATTTTTAACGCTTATCCAAGAGAAAAAGCAGGATATTAATCTAAATTGACTTTAAAAGTTCACCAATTTCTTCTTGAATCATAATTCCTTTATCTTCATTATACCAATTCTGAAGAATTATTTTTTGTTCCTCAAAAGTAAGTTGTTTCTCTCTTATTTCTTCAAATAAAACTATACATTTTTCTGGTCTTGGTCCCCAAACAGCTAAATCTTCATTTTTTTCATTTCTGATAATCAATTTTGGAATTGATTTTCCGCCTTTTGTTAAATACGAATCAATTTCAGAATAAGAATCTCTCAGTTGAATTTCCAAAGAAATATGCTCAGATAATTCGCTTATCATAAAAATAAAAGGTACTGAATGAGCAGCATCACCGCACCAAGGTTCAGATATTAAAATCCATTTTTGTGGTGTTTTCATTTCGGAGATAATTATTTTGATTTCTTCCGATAGCTCACCTTTTTTTAACCAGCGATTTAATCTTGAATTATTTAGTTTTGTATATTCAAAGTAGGAGTGATCATTATACGGTGCTTCGTTAGTTGGATTTGAAATTATTTGTGTAAATAATTTTTGGTATTCAGAAAATTTCATCTTTTTTCCTGCAAAGTTAATCATCATTGGCAATTAAAATCTTACTGATGTTACTTTTGAACCAGATTTGTAAAAAGTGTTTAAGGTTTAGTTAATGGTAGCAGTGAATTAAATAAAAATGTTTGACTTTTTGATAATTACGATTTAAAAAATGATAAGGATTTAATTTTTGAAAATATTTTTTAAAAGTCACAGAAATCAATCAATCTTTGTTAATTTTGTGTTTTTATAAAATTGAGATTATGAATAGTTGGTTTACAGTTAAGGTAAAATATACAAAACAATTAGATAACGGAACATTTAAGCGTGTTTCAGAGCCATATTTATTGGCAGCAATGACATTTACTGATGCTGAAGCAAGAATTTATGAAGAATTGGGTTCAATTATTAGAGGTGAGTTTGTGGTAACAAACATTGCTCGAACAGATTTTCACGATATTTTTCAGTACGAAGATTCAGACACCTGGTTTAAATGTAAAATTACATATGAATCTCAAGATGCAGATAATGAAAAACAAAAGAAAGTTGCTCAAAATTTTTTGATTGGTGCTCATTCCGTGAAGGAAGCATTTGATCGCTTGCAAGAAAGTCTTGCAACTTTAATGGTTGATTTTCAAATTCCATCAATTATCGTTTCGCCAATTGTTGAAATTTTTCCGTACAACGAAGAATTAGACAAAGAGATTTCTAGAAAACCAATGAAACCAATTGAAGAAGAAGTTATTTCAATCGGAAAACCAGTTTTCTCAGCTCCAGGTTCTGATTTAGACGATGAAGATTTTGAAGATGAAGATGCTGATGATGATGATTTGGATAGTGAAATGGAAAATGAATATTCAGAAGAATAATAATGGGTTATGAGTTATGAGTTTTGGTGTTTATTAATATTGAATGTCATTTGATCAAAACTGAATAATCCAATTCATCGAAAAATCTATCAATCGAAAAATCAAATAATCTTATTAAAATGGAAAGTTTTTTAAATTCTATTCGAAATGACCATCATCAATTTGATAGCGGTAAATTAGAAGATCATTTTGATTCAAATCCGAATGATACGATTGCACGTTGGTTAAGAGAAGCGATTGAAAAACCTGCAAATGAGCCAAATGCAATGTCTGTTTCGACTGTTGATTCAGAAGGATTTCCTCGTTCACGTATTGTTTATTTAAAAGAATTGGTAGAAGATGGGTTGATATTTTATACAAATTATTCAAGCTTTAAGGGGAATTCAATTGAAGGAAATAACAAAGTTCATGTGTTGATCTTTTGGCCTGAGTTAGAGCGACAAATAAGTATTTCAGGTTTTGCTGAAAAAGTTCCAGATGAAATGAATGATTTGTATTTCGAATCTCGTCCTTATGGAAGTAAAATCGGTGCTTGGGCTTCGCATCAAAGTGAAATATTAAGTTCACGTCAAGAATTAGAAGATCGTGTAAATTTTTATGTTGATAAATTTCCTTTAAATGTACCTCGTCCTCCTCATTGGGGCGGTTATTTGGTAAAACCAACAAAAATAGAATTTTGGCAAGGAAGACCATCTCGTTTACACGATAGAATTGTTTACATGAAGAACGAAAAAAACTGGAAAATGACGCGATTAAATCCCTAAGATGATTGAATTAAAGCCTACAATTTATACTTTAAGAAACGGAATTAGACTTGTTTATATGAGTATTCCAGCGCAAGTTGCCCATTTAGGTGTGACAGTTTTGGCTGGTTCTCGTTATGAAGGGCAAAAAGAAGAGGGTTTAGCACATTTTTTGGAACATTGTATTTTTAAGGGGACAGCCAAAAGGAGAAGTTTACATATTTTATCTCGATTAGATTCTGTTGGAGGAGAGTTGAATGCCTACACCACCAAGGAAGAAATTTGTGTCCATGCTTCATTTTCAAAAGAATATACAAGAAGAACATCAGAATTAATTGCTGACATTTTTTTAAATTCAACTTTTCCACTTAAAGAAATTGAGAAGGAAAAAGAAATCATTTTAGACGAAATAAATTCCTATTTGGATTCTACTTCTGAGAAAATATATGATGATTTTGAAGCATATTTATATAAAAACCATTCGCTAGGCACAAATATTTTAGGAACTAAAGATTCTGTTGCTTCTTTTTCTCAGGCAGACTTAAAAAGATATACGGAAAAATTTTTCTTTGCTGAAAATATCGTCATTTCTTTTGTTGGCGATTTTCCTTTGGCCAAATTAATTCAAATTTTAGAAAAAGATTTTGGACATTTGAGTCGCAGATCTCAAATTGAAAAACCAAGTACTTTTGCAAATTACGAAGCCTTTAAAATTCGTTCAAAAGAAGCAAATTTCCAAACGCATTCCGTAATTGGTGGAATGGCGCCTGGTTATGACGATGAAAAAAGGCGCGGAATGACCTTGTTGACAAATGTTTTGGGTGGTCCAGCATTGAATTCACGTTTAATATTGTCCATTAGAGAAAAATACGGTTATTCTTACAACATTGAAGCAAATTATTCTCCTTATGCTGACACTGGATATTGGTCGATTTATTTTGCCACAGATCCAAAATACCTTGAAAAAACAATTAAATTGGTCTACAAAGAAATCCGTTTGATGAGAGAAAAAGCGTTGAATGAAACTCAATTGAAAAATGCTAAAATTCAATTAAAAGGTCATTTATCTCTTTCATTAGACAGTAATTCTGGAATTATGCTTGGTCTAGGGAAAAGCTTGTTATTGTTTAATCAAATTGATTCAATACAAGAAGTTTACGATGGAATTGATAAACTTTCTGTTAAAGATTTACAAGAAATTGCCGAAGAATATTTTGACGAAAGTAAACTTTCAGAATTGATTTATGAGCTGGAATAAAATTTCTCAATCCAAATATAAATTTCTCAATTTTTATTCATAACCAGAGCCATTTTTTTGTGTTTTCCCCTTAACTGAGAAGTCAAAAATTCTGCTAGTTATAGCCAAATCCTTTTTCACTGTAGTAATGAAATTTAAGGTGTTGAATTATAAACTTGAGTTCGACTGATAATATTAATTGACTTCGTCACTGCTCCGCGGTCAGAATAAAATTTTACTGGAATAAACGTGGCTGTTTTGTAAGCGGGATATTGAGCTAACCTTTATAAAATAACTGAAAGATATTGTTTCTATAAAAAAAACATAATTTAGTTTTGAGATAACGAAAAAAAATCATTCTTTTCATAAAAAAAAACTCAAAATAACCCGCTATTTAGCTTCGCTGATACTTTGTGTTTTTCACTGTCCTTATTCAAATCTGAGTATTTACAGGTGTTATGAACAAAATTAATAGTTGAACTCAGATTATAAGATAAGTCAAAACAATGTTATACTCAATCTCAAAACTTAGAAAAACTTACTTTTTTCATTGAAATGAGCAATGAAATCAGTATTATGTATAAATAAGGACAATTATCTAAAGGGATTTTAAAATACTATTATTTTCCTTAGGGAATAGCTAATTCATTTATTAATTCTTCATGCATGGGATACGATTTTAGCAATTCACTTCTTTTAAATAATTCGAAATCTGAAAAATCAAATCCTGGCGCAACAGCACAAGAAACCAAGGAATAGGAATCTTTTTCCAATACTGTGGAACCAAAAATAGTATTTTTTGGTACTAGAAAATGCGGAAAATATCCCTTTTCTAAATCATTTCCAACGATGTGCTGGTGATGTCCAAAGGCATCTAAAACATGAACAATTAAAGGACTTCCACCGTGATAATACCAGTTTTCATCACTTTTAATTCGATGTAAATGAGATACATGATCAGAAGTTAATAGAAAATAAATACTCGACATGATATTCTTTGCATTGTTGTGCAATGTGTCATCAGAGCGATATGTTTCTCTATAAAATCCACCCTCAGGATGAGCAATTAAATCAAGTTGTTTTATGATTTTGGTTATGTTTTCTGGTATATTAGTCATGGAATCTTATTATTTCAATTCAAATTTAGATAAAAAAAATATCATTATTAACTAATTTTTGAAATTATTGATGTAAAACTAATTTCTCCAAGATGCATATTTGCTTTTTAAATCAATGACTTTTGAAACTCCCATCTGAATTTATACTTTTGTTACGGGTGTGTTTTTCCCTCTAGTTTGACAATAAATATAGGCCTTGACTGATTTTGATTTATATAATTTGGGGACTTCATCTTTAGGTTTGGTCATATTTTTAGTTTTAATATCGAATGCTAGCCAAGTTTTGTTTAATAACATATAATTTGAGTTACAAGTTAGTTATATTTGCGAAAAAATAATAAAGTTTAATCAATTATTGAAAAATAAACTTAAATTTGCTTCTAACAAGAAGCGTTTCTATTAATTTTACAATGACAAATTTTCCAAGACTAATATTTTTATCTTTTTCTGTATTAATTTTCTTTTCATGTGAAAATGATAAGGAAAAACTTAGTCAAAAAGAAAATATTCCTTTTCGCAAAAATTTGATAAATCCCTTTTATTTTGATCAAATTTTTAATACTCCCAATTCATTCGGTAGTTACTGGAATGCAAAATCCATTAATCAAATTGATGTAAGTAAAATTTCAATGTATATTAAAGGTGGAAATAATCCAGATAATATTGCAGAAAAATTCGTCTATACATTTGATAAAGATGGAAATAACGATAATTATTATTATGAAAATGGTCAAGATTTGGTAAATCAAACAAATTATGAATACAAAGTAAATGAAATTTCAAAAATTAATATTTATAAATATTTTGGAATAGGAAATTTACCTCCAGTTTTTGTTGCCAAAAATGATAAAAGAATTGTTTTTTACAAGTCAAAAGCAAATGGCAAAAACGATTCTTTGTTTTTCTATCCAAATCAAGAAAATCCAAAAGTTATTATTGATAAAATTGGAAACTATGTGAATTACATTGAAATTTTTGTAAATGAAGGAGCTACAAAAAAGAAAATTTTGTCAGAAATTGAAAAAATTGATACAAATTTGTTACATTTTGAATTATCTGATAAAACGATTACATACACAAGAAATGGATTTCCAATTGAAAGTTATCATTTGGGAGAAAATTGGATTCAATTGGAAAGATCTCAAATTTGGGAATATAATAAATTCAATCAGCCAATAGTAATTAAAGAATGGATGCACGGAACATTAATTAAAGATTTTAATATCATGTATAACGAAAATTCTCTCCCTAAAAAAATTGTGTATAACAGAAAAAAATATCATCTTATTTATCACAAAACAAAATAAAAATGTTAACTAAAGATGAACTTAGAACAATAAATTCTGAATTTTGGCTTGATTTTAAAAAACACATGTCTCGCCTAAAATCCTCAAGTGGTAAAAAAATTAATTGGCTTTCTTATCCAACGCAAATAAAAGATATTTATCTGCGACTTGAGGTTAATAGAGCTTATGTTGCTATTAATTTTGACTTTCAATATAAAGATGAAGCCACACGATCCGTTTTTTGGGAGCAGATGCAAGAATTGAAGAAAGTCCTGCAAGAATCTATGGGTACAGATGATATTTGGTTGAAAGAATGCTATTCGGATGCAGTTCCTGTTTTTTCAAGAATTCTTTGGAAGAAAGAAGGTTTGAATTATTTTAATCCACAACATCAAGCAGCCATTTTTGATTTTTTTCAAGAAAAATTGGTTTCTTTTGACATATTTTACCAGAGCTATAAAGAAATACTACAATTTTTAGCAAAATAAGACTTATTTTTACAAAATGAAATTATTTATACTTCTTTTTACGAGCATTTTTACAGCTTTATCTTTTTCTCAAACAGTAATTTTAAGCGAAGATTTTGAAGCTGGAATTCCAGCAACATGGTCAATTTCTAACCAAGATTTATTAACGCCAAATGCAGTAGTTTCAGAATATAATGAAGCTTGGATTTCGACTTTAAATCCAGAAGATTCAACAGATTCAGTTGCTGGTTCGACTTCTTATTTTACGACGTCAGGTAGAGCAAATCGTTGGTTAATTTCTCCACCATTGACTTTAGGTCCATTTGGTAATTATTTAAGGTGGGAATCAAAATCTTTCGACCCATCATATCCAGAAAGCTTAAAAGTATTTATATCGACGACAGGAAATGATGTTGCAAGTTTTACGGATACTTTAGAAATTATTGTAAATGAAAATTCAATTTGGACAAATCATGAAATTAATTTAAGTGAATTAGGTTATGCGAATCAAGTGGTTTACATAGCTTTTATTCTAAATACAAATGACGGATTTAAATTTTTGTTGGATGATGTAAATGTGAGAACAGAAGATCCCGTTTTACTTGCAGAAATTGAAAAAAATCATTTTTCAGTTTTACCCAATCCAGTTGAAAATCTATTAATTGTTAGTAATCAATCAGAAATTAAATCAATTTCGATTTTATCTTTAGAAAATAAACAAATTTTATTCACTGAAAACAGTGATACATATTTGAACCTATCTACTTTAAATTCAGGAGTTTATTTCGTTGAAATAATGACAACAAATGGATTAAAACTTTTAAGAAAAATTGTTAAAATTTAACTTTTTTTTCAGAAAGTAGTTTATTTCAAAAAAATGATTAATATTGCATCTCAAAACGAATCCGTTTTATAAATAAAATCTATACATTTTGTCCATTGATTTACGTTTAATTAAGTAGAAACTAAATCAAAAAAATCATAATCCAAATACATATTTAATGAATCTTAGCGATTTAGAATCAAAAAAAATTAGCGATTTACGTGAAATTGCGCTGGTAGCAGGTATTGAAAATGCCGAAAATTTAAAAAAAGCAGAAATTTTGGATGCCTTATCAAAATTAGAAGGTTCAACTTCTGAAACAAAAGCTCCAGAAATAGTTGAAAAATCTGCCAAAGTTACTACTAAGAAAATTGCAACAAAAACATCAAAAGAAATAGTAATTTCTGCAGAAGTAAAGGCAGTTGAAGCAAACTTATCTGATGAAATTAAAACTGACTCAACAGAATTTGTAAAGGAAAAAAGAAAAAGAATTATTAAAATGGAAGCTACATCTGCTCCAATTTCTAAAAATGACAACTCTGCCATTAAATCAGAAGTCATAAACGAAGTAGAAAAGAACGCTGACACTAACTTTGAAGAGGCTAAAGTTGAATCTAGCACTTTAGATTTATTTTTAGATTCTAATAATGCGGCTGTAACCTCTGCAGTTGCTGAAATTAAGGAAGAGGTAAAGAAGAATTCAAAACCAGTTGGGAGAAATTTAATTAAAACGCCAGTTGTTAAAAATAATTCTGTTACTGAAAATTCTGAGGAAAATTTAGCAGAGCCCGCGGTTAAATTACCAAAAAAGTCTAATAAAGAAATATTAAATTCATTGCCAAGACCAATTTCAGATAGAGAGCTTACTCCATCTGAATTGGAAATTCAAAAAAGAAACGAGCAAAGAAATCGAGATAGAGAAGCGCATCGGTTGAGATTACTCGAACAACAAAATTTAAGTCCAAAAACAGAGCAAACTCCTAAAAAACAAACAGTTGTTGAAGAAGAAATTTTTGATTTATCTGGAATTGTTTCAGCAGAAGGAGTTTTAGAAGTTATTCAAGAAGGTTTTGGTTTTTTAAGATCTTCTGATTACAATTATTTGCCTTCTCCTGATGATGTTTATGTTTCTCAAAGTCAAATAAAGTCATTTGGCTTAAAAACAGGAGACACTGTTTATGGAACAATTCGTCCTCCAAAAGAAGGCGAAAAATTCTTTCCGTTGGTTAAAGTTGAATCAATAAATGGACGTCACCCTTCATATATACGTGATCGAGTTCCGTTTCAATATTTAACGCCCTTATTTCCAAACGAAAAATTTAAATTGACAGGTCACAAAGATGAATCGATGTCAACAAGAATAATGGATTTATTCGCACCAATTGGAAAAGGCCAACGTGGGATGATTGTTGCCCAGCCAAAAACAGGTAAAACGATGTTACTAAAGGATGTTGCAAATGCAATCGCAGCGAATCATCCAGAAGTTTATTTAATTGTTTTATTAATTGACGAACGCCCTGAAGAGGTAACTGATATGGCTAGAAGTGTGAAAGCAGAAGTTGTTGCTTCTACTTTTGATGAGCCAGCAGAAAGACACGTAAAAGTTGCCAACATTGTTCTTGAAAAAGCAAAACGAATGGTGGAATGTGGTCATGATGTATGTATTTTATTAGATTCAATTACACGTTTAGCAAGGGCTTACAATACAGTTTCTCCAGCGTCAGGAAAAGTTTTATCTGGAGGCGTTGATGCGAATGCTTTACACAAACCAAAACGTTTTTTCGGTGCAGCACGTAAAATTGAAAATGGAGGTTCACTTTCGATTATCGCAACTGCATTGACTGAAACCGGTTCTAAAATGGATGAAGTTATCTTTGAAGAATTTAAAGGTACAGGAAATATGGAATTGCAATTGGATCGTAAAATTGCAAACAAACGTATTTTCCCAGCGATTGACATCACAGCTTCAAGTACAAGAAGAGATGATTTACTATTAGGAAAAGATGTGTTGCAACGTGTTTATTTATTGAGAAGGCACCTTGCTGATATGAATCCCGTTGAAGCAATGGAATTTTTGAAATCTCAAATGGATCACACTATTTCTAACGAAGAATTTTTGGTTTCAATGAATAAGTGATTTACTTTTTAAAAAAAACAAAAAAAGGAAGAAAAAAGTAAAAATAAAATGGTTGAATTTATCTTCCTTTAATTCTTCTTGTGTTATAAAAAAGTATTGACAATCAATATATTAATTAAAAATTGACTATTAAATCAAAGTTAATTTTTGATTAAGTTATTTTTACTTCTACTTTTTGTAATATTAATTTTTTTAATTGTCCTCAAATATAGATTAACTTTGTTTTCAAAAACACACACACTTAAAATATGAATCCAAAAGTTGATGAATTTTTCAGTAAAGCGCAAAAATGGCAGGAAGAATTGGAGCAATTGCGCTTAATTGTTTTGGAATGTGGCTTGACGGAGGAATTAAAATGGGGAGTTCCAACTTATACTTTTAAGGGTAAAAATATTGTTTTAATTCATGGATTTAAAGAATATTTTGCACTTTTATTCATGCACGGTTCTTTGCTCAGCGATATTAACGGAATTTTAATTCAACAAACCGAAAATGTTCAGTCGGGGCGTCAGATTCGCTTCACAAATGCAGTTAATATGTATGAGTTGAAATCTGTGTTAAAGGAATATATTTTTGAAGCCATTGAAGTTGAAAAAACTGGAATTAAAATCGAATACAAAAAGACAGAAGATTTTCCGGTTCCTGAAGAATTTCAACAAAAATTAAATGAAAATGCAGCGTTGAAAATGGCTTTTGAAAAATTGACACCAGGAAGACAAAAGGGTTACTTACTTTTTTTTAATGGAGCAAGTCAAGCAAAAACCAGAGAAACTAGAGTTGAAAAATATACTGAGAGAATTCTCAAAGGATTTGGTTTTAATGACTGCGTTTGTGGATTATCAAAAAAAATGCCGAATTGTGATGGTTCGCACAGGTATATCAATGATCTAAAATAAAGTTAGCTTTCAATTGTAGGCTAACTACATATTTTTTTAGCTAATTAGAATTTATAAAATAGTGGGAAAATATAGTGAATTTTTCGTTTCGAAAATGTCCTTTTTTTTTCAAATAACGAATTTTATTAATTATTCCATTTAAAATGGATAATACAAGATTTCCAAAAGCTATGAAAGCTATTTTACTTGTTTTTCTTTAATTCTAATATTTTAATTTTCACTTGGATCAATTGGGAAATCGGTCATTAGTTTATATTTTGGACCTAATTTATTCATGAAATATTTCCATAAATTTTCTTCTGTTGTATTCATTATTTCTTCATGAGAATCAATTTCGGTAACCACCCATGCATTTTCCTTGATTTCAGCTTTTAATTGTCCTGCTGACCAACCAGAATAACCTAAAAAAAAACGAATTTTTTGATTTTTAATGTTTTCTTTCTTGATGGCAGAATATAATTGTTTCAAATCTCCGCCAATGTAAATTCCATGTCCAATTTCTAAACTGTCATTTAGTTCTTCGCCTAAGGCATGCATGAAATACATTGTTTCAGTTTCTACTGGACCGCCAATACTCATTTTGATATCAATATATGGGAAGTTTTCATTTAATTGCTTTAAATTTATATCAACATAATGATTTAACACGAAGCCGAAACTTCCATCTTTTGAATGTTCACAAATATAAACCACAGAACGTTCGAAATATTCATCACCTAAAAATGGATCAGAAAGTAAAATTCTTCCTTTTTTTGGTGAAATTTCATTGGTAAAAGCGATATCGGGAATTTTATCGGACATATTTTAGAGACTTAGGACTACTAGACTTTAGAACTTTAAGACCCAGAAGTCGAGACTTTATTCTGATTTGATAAAAGATTTTTTTTACAAAGTTAAATAAGTCTTGACTTTTGAATTTTTTAGTCTTTAGTCAATTTTTTGATTATAATTTTTAATTCCTCACAATTTGTTTCGTTTTAACTTCAATTAAAGTTCCATACTTTTTCAATTCATTTTTATCAAACTTTTTTGAATTTCCAACAACGATAATTTGAAGTGTTTTACCTTTAATTTCTTTTTCATAAAAATTTTGAATATTATTAAATGAAATATCTGTATAATATGGAATTAACTGAATGTTTGGATCTTGTGTGTAACCCATTTCTTGCCATTTTTCTACAGTTTCAATTAAGTTTCTAAAACTTGGTTTGTTGGTTTTTGCATTGGAAATTAAGGCAGATCGAATTCCATCTTCTCTCTCTTTTTTGATTGGCATTTTTTGAATCAAATCATTCATTACGGAGATTGCTTCTGGAGTTTTATCGCCTTGACAACCAACGTATCCATAAAAATAATTGTTTAAATTTGGTTTGTCTGCCAAAACATACTGCGCTGATGTTGAATAAGCTAAAGAGCGAAACTCTCTAATTTCTTGAAAAACCAAGGATGACATATCTCCACCGAAATACTGATTGAATGCCATTTGATCTCCAGCCATATCTATATTCATCGGATTTCCTTCAATTAAAAACATGATTTGAGATTGAACAGCTTTTTTATCATCTAGGAAATAAACTTTTGCTGATTCAAATCCATTTCTTTTTCTTGGTTGTTTTGCTAATGCTTTTTTATTGGCCAAATTTAAAACTGAAAGTTCAGTTAAATGTTTTGCAACTAATTCAGTGTTTAACTGACCTATGTATTTAATTTCTAATTGGTGGTTTAATCCATTTTTAAAACTCGTTTCGAAATTTTCAGGAGTAATTTTTTCAATATTTTTTTGAGTAAATTCTCTTAAAAATTTAGAATTAATTCCATATAAGGCATATTGTTGAACTGCAGAAAGTAAATTATTCAAGTCTTTATTGCTAAATTCACGGTCAGATTTTATGTCATTTGCTATGTTTTTTATTGCTTTTGCATCAGCTTTATATTCGTTTAAAAATTCATTAACAAGTTGAATCGTTTCATTGAATCTGGAATCAATTCCTTCAACAGAAAGCGTTAATTTATTCTCTGAAGAACTAAAATTCATTGCTGCGCCTATTTCAAATAGCGATTTTTTAAAATCTGAGGCAGTTTTGTTTTGTGTTCCTAATTTATTCAAATAGGATGGAAGGTAAAATAATATTGAATCGTAATCTGTTCCAATTCCCCAAGAAAAATTCAAATTAAAGATTTCATTAAAGGGATTTTTAACTGTTTTTAACGTAAGGAAATCACCTAAATTTGAAGTTTGAATGTCATTTTTAAAGTCAACAAATTTTGGCTCCATTCCAATTGTTTCAGTTTGACGCCATTTTTTTGCAAATTCAGATACTTTTCCATCCTCCGGAATTACAGCCTCAAATTTGGGCTTCGTTAGTTTATCCTTTTTGGGACTACCCATTTTAGAATACAAAGCAAAATAATTTTCACCATAATATTTATTTGCGATTTGCATGACATCTTCTTTTGTAATGTTTGATAATTCAATGTAATTTTTCAAATATTCATTCCAAGAAATATTTGATGTAAAAGCTGTTATTAACATTAAAGAGCGAGCCTCATTGTTTTCCAGTTGACGCTGAAAATCTTTTATAAATGAAGTTTTAGCTCCGTCAAAAAATGCAGTTTCAAATGCTCCAGTTTTAATTAAATTTAATTGATCATCCACTAAAACATCTGCTTCTTCAAAGCTTTGTCCAACAATTTTTGGAACAGCAAATATAACAGACGCGCTATAATCGTTGTATTCCAAAGGAATAATTCCCGAATAAGTTAATTTTCCTTGGGTAGCCAAATTATCTAAAAGTCCTGATCCTTCGCTGTTTGAAAGCATATAGTTTGCTAATTGCATTTTCTTTTGGTCTGGATGATTGTTTTTAGGTGAACGATATCCTCTCAAAAGCGCCTTTACCGGAGTCGCTTTTATTTCCAAGCTTTCTTTTCCTACAAAATCTTTTTCTTCATATGTTGGAAAAACTGGAATTTCGCCCGTTCTCCAATCTGAAAAATATTTCTCTATTAATTTAATCGTTTCATCGGTGTTAAAATCTCCCGAAAGTGCTAAAACCATATTGTTTGCTACATAATATGTATTGAAGTATTCATACATTTTTTGCAAAGATGGATTTTTTAAATGTTCCGTATGTCCAATAATTGGTTGTTGTCCGTAAGGATGGTTTTTCCAGAAATTTTTGTTGAATTGGTCAAGAACTTCTGAAAAAGGAGAATCCATAGCACGATTTTTTTCTTCGTAAACAGTTTCTAATTCAGATTGAAATAGCCTAAATACCGGTTTTTCAAAACGGTGATCGTATACTTTTAACCAATGTTCTAATTTATTTGCTGGGAATTCATTGTGATAAGCTGTAAAATCCTCTGTTGTAAAGGCATTGACATTTGTTCCACCAATTTCAGAAATCATGCGATCCATTTCATTTGGAATGGCATATCTTCCCGCTAATATAGCTTCGTCATTGATTTTTTTTTGAATCTCAGATCTTTTTACTTCGTCAGTGGCTTTCCCTAAATCCTCATATAGTAATTCGATATTTTTTAAGTGAACTTGTTCTTGGTCATAATCCCAAGTTCCCAGATCTTGTGTACCTTTAAATAACATGTGTTCCAGGTAATGCGCCATTCCTGTGGCTTCTTTTGGGTCATTTTTCCCACCAGCTTTCACTGCAATTACACCAAAAATTTGGGGAGAATTATGATTTTCAGTTAACATCACAGTTAATCCATTGTTCAATTTATATTGGATAACATTTAGGGGATCTTCCGCTTTTTCTTGTGCAAATGTGAAAATTGAAAAGAAAACCGATGCGGAAAAAGGTATTAAAAAAGAGAAAAAAGCTTGTTTCATTTTTATATATTTTCTGCGAAATTAAGGAAAATATACCGAAAATTATCAAAAAATAGTGTTTGAATTTATTTTTTTTTGACTTTTCGAGATTACTTTTTCTATTTTATGTTTTCGCAAGAAATAATTAGAGTTTCCAATCTTAGTTCTGTCAAAATTTCAAATCCTTGTTTGACATAAAATGGAATAGGAGTGAGGTAATTTTTTGTTTCTTCAAGAAAAATTAAAGACCGATTTTTCAGGTTTGAAGGATATTTTTCTTTCCACAAGGAATTTATTTCAGAAATCTGTTTTGCGGATATTTCTTGTTGCTCTAAGACATTGGGAGTTTGCATTTAATTCTAGTCCAATTTAAAATCAGAAGTTTTATGAAATGTAATTTCTGGGTAATCTTGTTCAGCCATTTGTAATAAAAAAGTTGTTTCAGCTAAAAACACATAATTATCATCTTTATCTTTTGCAATATTTCCAGTTTTTGCGTTTAGAAATTGTTTTAATTTATCATCGTTATCGGTTGTAATCCAACATGCTTTGTGATAATTTCTTGGCACAAAACGACAAGAAGCTCCGTATTCATGCTCCAAACGATGTGCAATAACTTCAAATTGCAATTGCCCAACTGTTCCAACAATTTTTCTATTTCCGGGCTGTTGAATAAACATTTGAGCAACTCCTTCGTCTGTTAATTGGCGAATTCCTTTTTCCAGTTGTTTTGATTTCAGCGGATCTAAATTCTCTAATTCTTGGAAAATTTCTGGTGAAAAACTTGGTATTCCTTTGTACATGAATCTTTCTCCTTCTGTCAAAGTATCTCCAATTTTAAAATTTCCGGTATCATAAAGTCCAATTACATCACCCGGAAATGCTTCATCAATCACGCTTTTATCTTGCGCCATAAAAGAAGTTGGATTTGGGAATTTGAATTTTTTATTTAATCTGATATGCGAATAAAAAGTATTTCGTTCAAATCTTCCTGAAACGATTCTTAAAAAAGCAATTCTATCCCTGTGTTTTGGATCCAAATTCGCGTGAATTTTAAATACAAAGCCTGAAAATTTATCGTCTGAGGGATTAATGAATCGTGCATCTGATTCTCTTCCCCGAGGAGATGGGGAAATGCGGATGAAAGTGTCTAATAATTCTTGAATACCGAAGTTATTTACAGCCGAACCAAAGAAAACTGGTGCAACCTCACCTGATAAATAGTCCTCACGGTCAAAAGAATCGTAAACTCCTTCAATCATTTCTAAATCTTCTCTCAATTCAGCTGCTGGCTTTTCTCCAATTATTTCGTCTAATTCAGGAGAATTTATGTCTGAAAGTGAAACGATTTCCTTCGAAATTTTTGTTTTATTTGCTTGAAAAAGATTTATTTTTTGGTCGTAAATATTGTAAACTCCTTTGAAATAATCACCCATTCCAATTGGCCAAGTCAAAGGACGAACTTTAAGGTCTAATTTGTCTTCTAATTCGTCTAAAAGTGTAAAAGCATCTTTACCATCACGGTCCATTTTGTTCACGAAAATAATCACTGGAGTATTTCTCATGCGACAAACTTCCATCAATTTTTCCGTTTGTGTTTCAACGCCATTTGCACAATCTATTACCAGGATTACACTATCAACAGCGGTTAAGGTTCTGTATGTATCCTCTGCAAAATCCTTGTGTCCAGGAGTATCTAGTATATTAACTTGTTTCCCACTATATTCAAAAGCCATAACGGAAGTTGCAACAGAAATTCCACGTTGTTTTTCAATTTCCATGAAATCGGAAGTTGCAGTTTTTTTTATTTTATTGTTTTTTACCGCTCCAGCAGTTTGAATTGCACCACCAAAAAGCAATAATTTTTCAGTTAAAGTGGTTTTTCCAGCATCTGGATGGGCAATAATACCAAATGTTCTTCTTTTCTCTATGGATTCTGTGTATTTCATGTCTTAAAAATGGGGGTGCGAATATACGCTTTTTTTTTGAGAAATAAATTACCAAAACTTGGCTTGAAACTTTAATTTTCAGCCTACTTTAACAAATCTAAACTGATATTCATTTTTTGTTACACTATTATCTTTAGGTTTTAATTCTTTTGACTGGATGGTTTCCAGCGTTTTAATCGCTTCAAAAACCTTTAAGTCCCATTTAGTCCATGCGTGATAATTGTATTTAATCTGATCTTTGGGACTCACATTTGGAATCATAGGTTGATGATCTGCAATGATTTCTGCATAAAAATCAACTGTTGGAATTATTAATTTTTCTCCACGTGTAAATGGATCTGCGTATCGTTTTATAGTCCAGTCTCTGTCAACTCCCAGCTGAATTCTAGTGACTTTTTCACTTGAATTTACTACTTTTATGTAAAAAGCATCCGCAGTCGAAAGGTGAATTGCTTTGTTGACCTTTAAATTGTTTTCCAACAAAAATGAAATCATTCCTTCACCATAAGCTCCTCCCATGCTGTGAGTTACAAAATTTAATGTGCAATTTTCTAAATCAATTTTTTTGCTCTCCGCCGTGGTGGATTGCATTTTTTCGAGCCATACTTTTCCAAAATTTCTTCCTAATTTGAATCTTTTTCTCGCAGTTGTAAAGCCGATGTAGTTGAAAATTGAACCTTTACGACAAGAACCATCAATAAATAAATTTACTAAAGTCTGATTTTCTTCATTAAAATAATTGTTTGCAGCACTAACGAATTCATTCTTTTCTTCATCCGTTTTTGCCGAATTTTTCATCCAATATTCTCTGAATGGCGAGCAACCATGCGTAAAACCATTAACGAAAATTATTAAATTTGTGTGTTGAGACATTTTTAATTTTTGGATTAACGTCTTACAATTTTTCTAGAAATTTGAGTTCCATTTTCTGATTCAATTTGAAATAAATACAGTCCAGATTGAAATTCAGAAATATTGATTTTATCACCTGTTTTTAATTGTTTTTCAAAACAAAGTTTTCCTTTTGTGTCAATAATTTTTACGGTGAAAATTTCAGTTGATTTTGATTTCAATTCTACAAAATCGGAACTTGGGTTTGGTGAAAGTGAAATTAATTCTTCTTGTTCTAAGTTTGCAATTTCTGTAAAATCTAATGACAAATCATGTTCAATTGTGCCGTTATTATTCACAATCCAATTCAATGGATCAATTGCACTAAGATTCGTAATTGTACCTAAATTTGGAATAGTAAAATTATTATTAATTCCTTGAATATCAAACCGTATAATTGTGTCACTTAAACCTGTTCTTTGAAATTTTAAATCCAAATTATTTGTGAAAAATGGAGTGATATTTGGCATAGAAGTCGTTTGATTAATATTAACGTATAAATTAGTTTCAACTACATTCCATTTAGCAGAATACGTTGGAAATCCTTCTCCAAAATACCATTGTTCAAAAATGTCTGATAAATCTTCACCAGTAACATTTTCGAGTGCTTGTTGCACATCAATTCCTAGTGCTGAACTATAAGCATAGTTTGACTGAAAATTTTTTAAACCTAAAAGAAAAAGAGAATCATTGTTAATTTCATATCTTAATGTGTGTATAAAAGCTGCTCCTTTATCGTAAGTCAATCTTCCGTCAAAAATTCTATTTCCATCTAAACTGTCTAAAACCCAAATACTTCCTCCAATTTGACTTTTAATGTTGTTGTGTCGCGTCATCATATCAGCAGCCTTTTCAGCAGGATACATTTCTTCCAACATCAAATATTCTGCGTATGAAGCAAAGCCTTCATTCACCCAAATATCTGCCCAAGATGCGCAAGTTACATGATCGCCCCACCATTGATGCGCCAATTCGTGAGCTGTTAAGGTTTTCTCAAAAAATCCTTGCGTTGTCATGGTTTGATGTTCCATTCCTCCTGAAAGTGGTGCCATACAATGTCCATATTTTTCTGTATGAAATGGATATAAACCAAAAATCTCAGAGAAAAATTCAATAAAATCCACCGTTTCATCAATATCTGCTTGAAAATTTGGTAATGTTTGTGGATTGTTATAAATGAAATTTTGAACAGGAATTGGATTTGCTGCCCCAACTGGATTTGCGAAAATTGTGTAATCAACATATTCTGCAACTGCAACAGAAATTAAGTAATAATCAATTGGGTAGCGGTGTTTCCAGTAAAATTTTGTTGTTCCATTTCCTAAATCTTCTTCTTGAACCAATAAACCGTTCGAGCCTGCTTTGCAAGTTGAGGGAACAGTAATATTTACATAAACGCTGTCAGCTTTGTCTTTTAAGGATTGTTTACAAGGAAACCATTCAAATGCTGAAAAAGGTTCACTTAAAGACCAAGTAACTTGATTTCCCCAAGAAGGAGAATTGTCGTTTGTCATGCCGGCACCTCCTAAAGGATTGGTTGTAGCATTTGGCGCTGTGCCAGAATAAGTAACAGAAATAATAAAATGTTCACCAGCAGATAAATTTACAGGAACTTTAATTGCTGTTAAATTTCGAGAATAAGGAACCATTAAATTTTCCAATCGAATTCCTGTAATTATGTAAGAATTAAATAATTCAAAGCAAACGGAATCTAAATTTTCTTTCGCAAAACCATGTATTTCAGCTGTTCCAGAAATAAAAGTTGAGGTATTGTTCATTGCTAAATCCAGAAAATAGAAATTGACATCGTATTTTTCTGTTTCAGCAATTTGCGCTACTGAAAGCGTGTTGCTTTTTAAATTAAAGTTTTTCCCTTTAATATTTGCACAAGAAAATTTATCCTTTTGAGCAAAAAATGCAGTTGAAAGAGAGCAACTTAATAAAGTTAAAAATAAAATTTTTGAATTCATGTTTTGTAGTTTTTTCAAAAGTAGAGAGAAAAAACGGATTCGATTTCAAGTTTTATTTTAATGGTAGATTTTGTTTATTAAAGGTACAAAAAAATTAACCGTTAGGATTTTAATATTTTTATAGGTTTATCCTTTGAAAAACATGGTTTTCTAACCACTTAGAAGCTTTAGAAAGCATAAGAATCTAAGTTCTCTATGCTTCTAAGTGTTAAAAAATGGGCATTAAATATTTTAAATGTTTTCAATGTGAACTCAGTGCTGAACAAATAGTTGATAATTAAAAACGCCTATTTACTAAATTTTCTCAAACTGCTCCAAGAACCACCATTGTGAACTTTTTCAAAGCCAGCATTTTTGAAAATAGATTTTGCTGAAGAACTTCTCATTCCAGAAGCACAGCACGTTATGATTGGTTTTTTTTTGTCTAATTTGGATATTCCAGACCTCAACTGATCCAAAGGAATATTGACAGAACCTTTTACGTTTCCTCCTTGAAATTCTCCTTTTGTGCGCACATCAACAATTGTTGCACCTTCTTCCATCCATTCTTCCAAATTGACTTTTGCTCCGAATAAGCTACTAAATATTCCCATTTTAATTTTTTATAAATTATTTACGTCCAACCAAGAACCGCCATTTTCACATTCAATTCCTTGAGATTTCAAATACATTTCAGCCTGACCACTTCTATTTCCGCTTGCACAGCACAAAATTAAGGGTTGGTCCATTTCTTTAATTTCGTCAATTCTAGTTGGAATTTCTTGCAAAGGAATGTTTTTTGAACCAGCTACATTTCCTCCCAGAAATTCTCCTGGGCTTCTTACATCTAATATTGTCATCTTTTCTAATTTTTATGCAAAGTTAGGATTAACAAATAATTTAGAGTGTGACAAAAGTTACTTTTATGAATCAATATTTGAATTTATTTAAGTTTTTTAAAAAATATTTTCGATTTCGTGTTTACCTTTAGCTTTTTTTGACACTTACTTTTAAAGAAGCTTCCATAAATAAAAATACTATTCAATAAATAAACATAAAAGAACATTATAAAAAATGGCTAGATGTTCAACCTTATTTCAAATCCTATTAATTTCACTCTTTGGCTCCAAAGCTTTTTGCAGTTTCTACCCAATGCACAGCTAAACTAGTTGGATTTGCTCCAATTGCCTTGGCTAAAAATAAAGCAAGTGCCATAACTAAAACGGATGCTTGTTTCAAATCTTCTAGAGTTTTTAGATTTCCGAATTTTTCTTGTGCTTTTTCTTGAAGTAATTCATTGTGCTTTTCAGCGAAAATTAGTGGATTTTCCAAAACTTCACTTTCAGAAAAAAAAGCTGGAATCATTAATAAATCAAGCCATTCTGAACCAATTCTATCAACTAATTCTTTTGGAGATTCTATCCCCATTTTGCGCCAAAGTTTTAATGTTTCTTTTTCTCCGGAAGCTGCAAGTTCTGTATCTAGAAGTAACTCAAAAGCAATATCAGCCATATTTTGCATAATTTCTAAATAAGCATCTTGCGCTGTTTCAAAACTTTCTGTCTCTTGTCCTTTTAAATATGCTTCCACTGTTAATTCAGTTAATTTAATAACTTCAGGACAGCCATCTAAACAAGGAAATGTTGTTCCTTGGAAAATATAATTTACGTTTTCACTTTGAATTTGTCGTCCCAGAGGAAATAAGCGACACGCTAAAGGTCTTCCTATATGCACACTGCAACCAAAATTATCTAGGTATTGACTGCAAGCTTTTTTTCCTCGTAAATCTGCTTTCCCATCAAATTTTAAACGAATACCATCAAAATCACAATAAAAATCACGAAATTCTCTTGGAGAAATCTTCTTTTCTCTAGCAAGACAATATAATTCCCATGGATTCAAAAAAACTTGATTTCCATGACAACAAGTTCCTGCTCGAGAACAAGTGAGAGGCAAGATATCTTGAAGATTTAGTTTGGTGGAAATCATTTTATTTTTTAATATTAATTTAACCTCCTTTTCCACTTGGAATTGCTTCTTCCTTCAAAGATGGTCTTTCATATTTTCCAAATGAATAAGCAACTTTTAACCAAACAATTTGGGTGTCCCATTTAGTGTAGGATCGCGTTATTAAAGGATTGTAAATTGTACTGTAAACAGTTCGGTTTTTATTTAGAATATCTTGAAATGAAGCAGATACTCTCCACTTATTTTGATTAAATTCTCTGCTTACAACTGCTTCTAAGTCGTGAATGTTTTGCGTAAATTGTGAAATTAAATCTGTTCCTTTAGCAGTAAAATTATATTCAATGTTTAGGCGAATTTTGAAAGGCAATATAAATTGTGAATATACGCCAAAACTCCACAAAGCTTTATTTTTATTGATATAATTGTAACCTGGAATGGTTGTTTTATTACAATTTGTATAAAGATACATAAATGAAATTTCATCTACATTAATTGGATTACGAAAAAAATCAAGTCCTTGTGAGAATAAGCCAAAAGGAACTGGTAAAGAGAAGAATCCTGAAAAAGACTGAACGTTGTTGTATGTTTTGTAGGTGTAATTTACAGCAAAAGTGCTTGAATCGACACTTACATCACTTAGATTAATTGAATTTGAAAAAGTATGTGTTAAACTCAATTGACAGTATTCGAAAATTGATAATTTTGCCTGTGAGCGATGCAGAAAATTAGGATCTAAATTTCTATTTCCTGAATTTTGGGTGTAAGAATCATAGTAACCGGTTAAATTTGGATCGTACATTCCGTAATTCGGCAGGTTGATTTTTCGCGAATAGTTTATCATCAAGTTCATATCTGGCGAAATACGGTATAAAGTATGAATTGATGGATAAAAATTAAAGAAATTTCGACTGATTAGAGTAGTTTCATTTACCTTTCCTTTAAAGCTAAAATCTTCTGCTCGCAATCCTAAAGTAAGTGCAATAGATTTTTTTATGCGGCGTTTGTATTCAGAATAAAATGCTAAGTTTTGTTCGGTATAGACAAATGGAATCGATGATGAAAATTTTGTGTTTTCCCAATCTTGCTGAATTGTATCATTAAAACGATATGCTCCATCATTTGTAGCAGTAAAATTCGTGATTTTTGCTCCAAAATTAATTTGTGTTTTTTTATCTGCGAAAGGCAACTCTAAATCCAAGCGATTGATTAAACGTTGTGACTTACTACTTGATTTTATGAGTGAATAGCTAGAAATAGAATTTTTTTGTTCAATAGTTCGTTTATTTTCATAGTTTGAATTAGTATAATTGCTGGAAAATTCCAATTTTCGATTTAACGTATCCATAATTAAACGGTATTTTAAACCACCATCAAAAAAATAACCTTTTCCTTTTGAATCGTAATTTGATGTAAATGGATCAATCGTGGAATTATTCGCTTCTGTTTGAGAATTTCCGTTAAGTTGATTTGAATTGGTGTTTAAAGCAGCATTTAGTTGTAAAGTACTTTTCTTCGATAATTTTGTCACCAAATTTCCTCGATTTGAATAATAGCGATTTTTATAAACTTCTTGTCGAACAGAATTGAGTTCTTGTAAACTATCTAAAAATGTATAAGTTCGATCAGATTTTTCAGTCACATTACTTTCATTATAAGAAGCTGTACTTTGTATATTCCAAGTAAATCGTTTTGCCTTACCGTTCAATAAAAAAGTAGGCATAGTTTTGAAGTTATTATTTAAACCGGTATTCAAACTTATTGAACCAGATAGCCATTTGAATGCTTTGTCATTACTAATAATATCAATAATTGCTCCGCTGAAATTTGCATCGTAAGAAGCGCCTGGATTGGTAATAAGTTCAATTTTTTTGACAGAATTTGCAGGTAAACTTTTCAATAAATTATCTAAATCTATTGGCGACAAGCTACTTGGGATTCCTTCAAAAAATACTGCAGTCATTTGACCAGAATAGGTAAAACCACCATTTGGACTAGGAATAATTCCTGGAATTTTTGTAATTGCATTGTAGATTGTGTTACTTTCAAGAATTGCATTATTTTCAACTAAAATAATCGTTTTTTCAGGGTCGCTAATTATGAATTTCTTGGGAATTCCAGTTATAGTAACTTCTTCAACTTGAGCAATTTTATTACTTAAGATAATTGTTCCTAAATCAATAGTTGAATTTGTATTTTCAGTAATTGAAATTGGTATTTCTCTTTGTATTGACGATATACTTTTAATCTTCAACACATAATTCCCCTTCTGTAAGACTATTGCTTTGGAAAAATAACAAGAAGTATCTTGCAGCGCGAAAAGCGTAGAATCGTTATTTACATTTTTTTGAACTAAGATAAACTGCTTTAAATCAGTATCACATTCTTTTTCTTCGTTACCAATTTTTACCTTTATTTCAAAATTTTGAGCATTATAATTTAACGAAGAAAAAATTAAAAAGAAAATGAGCGTATATTTTATTTGCATATTTATTTTTTTACAAATAAAATAAAAAAATTTTAACAAAAAAAATTTAACAAAAAAATATTTTTTTTTACTACGCTAAAATACTGTTCTTATAAACCTTTTATGTAACTATCGTAAACATCATTAAAAACAATTCCATTTTGAGATCTTTTTTTAGTCAATTGTTTCAATTCAACCAAAGACCATAAAATAAATTCTTTTAAGAAAAATGAATCTTGCGGAGAAACTTTTGGTTGGTATTTTTGAAGTAAAACATCCAAAGGTTCAATTGCTTTCAAAGCTGCTTCATATTCTACATTTTTTGCTTCATCAGAAAGTTCAAAAGAATTTGCTTCTAAAAACCACTTAACAATTCCATCGTAAGCCGTTTCTTGATTTTCCTTTTTGAATTTCTCAATTTTAGGAAAATAAGTCAAAAATAAAGTTTTCGTTGCTTCCGAAATCAAGCGATTTGCTACGAAATCCGTTCCTTCTTGCTCACCTTCATAAACCAATTCAACTTTTCCTGTTATTGAAGGAATCATACCCATTAAATCACTGAAACGGACGCTAGTTTCTACTTCATTGTTCAAAATTGCTCTTCTTTCTGCTGTGCTGATTAAATTTTCATAAGCAGTGATGCTCATTCGAGCGCTGACTCCACTTTTGTGGTCAATAAATTCACTTTTTCTAGCTTCAAAAGCTATTTGTTCCACAATATCTTTTGCCAATTCAGGAACATAAACTTCACACAGTCGATTCTCCAATTTTCCAGCTTCTTGCGAAGTGATAATTTTAGCGGTTTTTATGTCAGCAGAATAATGGGTCAAAATTTGAGAACCAATTCTGTCTTTCAATGGAGTAACGATGCTTCCTCTGTTAGTATAATCTTCTGGATTGGCAGTAAAAACAAATTGTAAATCCAAAGGCATTCTTAATTTAAAACCACGAATTTGGATATCGCCTTCTTCTAAAATATTGAACAAAGCAACCTGAATTCTTGCTTGTAAATCTGGTAATTCATTGATTACGAATATACAACGATTGGCTCTTGGAATCATTCCAAAATGTAAAACACGTTCGTCAGCGTAAGATAATTTTAAATTCGCAGCTTTTATTGGATCAATATCTCCAATTAAATCTGCAATTGTAACATCTGGAGTTGCGAGTTTTTCAAAAAAGCGCTCGTCTCTGTGAAGCCATGAAATAGGGGCGGAGTCGCCTTTTTCAGCAACTAAATCTCGTGCAAAACGACTGATTGGATTCAAAGGATCATCATTCATTTCACTTCCAGTAACAAAAGGAATAAATTCGTCCAATAAATTGATCATTAATCGAGCAATTCTCGTTTTTCCTTGTCCACGAAGTCCCAATAAATTGATGTTGTGCTTTGAAAGGATCGCTCGTTCCAACTGAGGAATCACGGTTTGCTCATATCCATGCATTCCTGGAAATGTTTTTTTGCCATGTTTCAGAGAAGAAATTAAGTTATCTCTTAACTCATCTTTGATACTTTTCGAAATATATCCAGCAGCTTTTAAGGCTCCAAGTGTGTTTATTTTTGTGTCCATTTTGATTAATTAATTCGTTTTTTCCTATTTGTTTCGTAGTCATGGAAAATCATTTCTCCCAATCCTTTTAAACCTGTGTAAAATGCCTTTCCTTTATTTGATTTAGTAAACTCTTCAATAAATGCTTGCAAATAAGGATCTTGCGCAATCATAAATGTGGTAATTGGAATGTGTATTTTCCGAGATTTTGCAGCCATATTGTAACATTTTTCTACAATAAATTGATCCAAGCCATTGCTGTTTTTGTAATATTGGCCATCAGGCATTCTCAAACAACTGGGTTTACCATCTGTTATCATGAAAATTTGCTTATTTGTATTTCTTTTTCTGCGCAAAATATCTAGAGCAAGTTCGAGTCCTGCAACTGTATTTGTGTGATACGGTCCAACTTGTAAATAAGGTAAATCCTTTATTTTTATAGGCCAAGCATCGTTTCCAAAGACAATAATATCCAAGGTGTCTTTTGGATAACAAGTCGTGATTAATTCGGCCAAAGCCATTGCCACTTTTTTTGCTGGTGTGATGCGATCTTCACCATATAAAATCATACTGTGACTAATATCAATCATCAAAACGGTACTCATTTGAGATTTGTGATGCGTGTCTTCAACAACTAAATCTTGCTCCGTCAGACGAAAATCAGCAATTCCGTTGTTTAT
Organism: Flavobacteriia bacterium; assembly: GCA_947490145.1. Taxonomy (GTDB): domain Bacteria; phylum Bacteroidota; class Bacteroidia; order Flavobacteriales_D; family Crocinitomicaceae; genus M2408. Next base: position 37,043 of record CANLGD010000003.1, on the reverse strand, counting down.
TTGTGCATTTTTTAAACTTTCAGTAATTGAGATATTTTCCAATGAATCTCCAAATTGAAAATCACGAAATTCACCCGTCATTTCATCACCTTGACCACTTTTTTTTGATCTGTGATTTCCTTGGCCGCTTTTTTTAATTTTTCCAAAGATTTGGTCTAAGGCATTTTTTCTAATAACACGTTCTGTTTTTTCGGTAATCGCCAAAGATCCTTTCCCATCAGGTTTAATTTCTTCTTTTAGATATCCACGTTCTTTTAATTCTTCTAAAAAATCGTCTAGAGTATATTCTTTAGTGGTAAGTTTATATTCGTCGTCCAATGTTTTCATCCAATCTAAGGCTTCGTATACATCTCCGGAAGTATGTGGTATTATCTCGCTAAAAATTTCAAAAAGTCGATCGAAATTACCTTTCTTTTCTTCATGAAAGGGAGTAAATATATATCCTGATTTTGACATTAAAATTATTTGATATTTAAACAAGTTAAAGGTAAAAAAGTTTTGTTAGCAAAAATCCTAAATCAAATTTATCTAAAAAAACCTAACAAGCATTTCACCTGTCAATTAGTTGATAAATTAAATTTTACTTTGATAAAAATATGTATCAAAACTTTTGAAATGTTTAACATCATTGTCTTGATTGAATTTTGTTAGTTTACATTATTTGTTTATATTTGTGTTAGATAAAAAAATAGTGCCTTAATTGATTATAAAGTTGTTTTCAGAAAAATAGAAATTCGGAATAGTGGAAATAATCGAAATCCTTCAACAAAAATCAACTTATTTTTAACAACGACCAACAAAACAAAAAAAGATGAATGAAATTATTTGCCCAAATTGTAAGAAGGCCTTCAAAGTAGATGAGGCAAGTTTTGATGCTATCTTGAAACAAGTGCGTGATCACCAATTTGAAGAAGAAATTCAAAACCGACTAAAACTTGCTGACAATGAAAAGGAAAGTGCAATAAAATTAGCAGAAGCAAATGTTCGAAATTCGTTGCAGGACCAACTTGCAAAAAAAGATCAAGAATTTGCAGCTTTGAAGGCGCAAAGTGAATTGATTTTATCTGAAAAATTAAACAATAAAGAATCTGAGATAACGAAGTTAATAGCAAAAATTGACAATATTGAAGTAGAGAAAAAACTCGCTGTAACGGAAGCTGTTCAAAAAATAGAGAAAGAACGTGACAATTTAGCAAATGATTTAAAAACCAAAGAATTAGAAAAACAAAACTTGGAAAGTTCTTTGAAACAACAATTTTCCACTGAATTGCAAAATAAAGATGCCATCATCAAATACAAAGACGATGAAATTTCACGTGTCAAAGATATGAAGTTGAAACTTTCTACCAAAATGTTGGGCGAAACACTTGAACAACATTGTGAAACAGAATTTAACAAATTGCGTGCAACAGCCTTTCAAAATGCCTATTTTGAAAAAGACAACGATGCAAAAACGGGTAGCAAAGGAGATTTTATTTATAGAGAACTAGATGAATTGGGAAACGAAATTATCTCCATCATGTTTGAAATGAAAAATGAAGGTGACGAAACTGCAACAAAAAAGAAAAATGAAGATTTTTTAAAGGAACTTGACAAAGACCGAAATGAAAAAAAATGTGAATTTGCCGTTTTGGTCTCCTTGCTGGAAGCAGAAAATGAGTTCTATAACACAGGAATTGTTGATGTTTCATATAGGTTCAACAAAATGTATGTTGTTCGACCACAATTTTTCATTGCAATTATTACTTTACTACGCAATGCTGCAATGACTTCTATGAAATACAAGGCAGAACTTGCTTTAGTTAAAAGTCAAAATATTGATATTACCAATTTTGAAGAGAAAATGAACTCCTTTAAAGATGGTTTTGCACGAAATTATGATTTGGCAAGTCGTAAATTTACGGAAGCAATAAATGGAATTGATAAAACAATCAAAGAATTGGAAAAAACCAAGCAAGCATTATTGTCGTCAGAAAATAACCTTCGCCTTGCAAATGAAAAAACAGAAGATTTAACCATTAAAAAATTGACGTATAACAATCCAACCATGAAAGCTAAGTTTGAGGAACTAAAATAGGAAAGTCACTAAATAAAAGTTTTGGATAATGCCCAGAAATTCATAGTATTTGATTTACAAGTAATTTCTTTAAATTTGCTGAAATACCTTCCATTTTTTCATAAGAGGTATATGTTTTGATTTTCATTACTTTTCTAGAATCTCAATTTTTAGTTCTAGGTAGAATATTAAATTTTAGTCATTTTGTTTTTGGTCTGGATTAAATGAAGCAATAGTTGAAGATCTATCTTTAATAATCTCCCATAAATTTAATGAAATTCAAGTAAATCAATCTGTATCTCAAAATATTGACTCCCAGCCATATCATTATATTCGTAGTTTAGATTTATACAAATTTACATTACAAAAGCTAAATCAAGAAAAAATTGTTATTTTCAGAAACGATGTAAAGAAAGTCGTTTATGAAAATGAAATTTGCATTATTGAAAGTTTAAGCGAGACTTATAAAGCAAATTATGTTTTTGATAGTCGTCCTCCTTCCTTTGGTTTAATTGATAAAAAGCAAATATACCTTCATCAATCTTTTTATGGTTTTCATATTAAATGCGAGAAGGATGTATTTCAAAAAAATGCTTTTGAAATGATGAATTTTAATGTTGAACAAGATAACTATACACAGTTTGTATATGTTATTCCATTTTCTTCAAATGAGGCCTTGGTAGAACTGACACGTTTTGGTAAAGAAAAGATAAATAAAAATTATGCAGCGGATGTTTTAAATAGTTTTATAAACAGAGATTTTGGGAAATTTGAAATTTTAGCTGATGAGTTGGGATGCATTCCTATGACTACTAATATTAATCCACCGAATGAAAGTAAAGGTATTTTAAATACTGGAGTTAGTGCAAATTTAATAAAGCCAAGCACTGGTTACGGTTTTAAGAGAATGCATCAATTTGCGCAACTTGTAAGTGAGCAAATTGAACTAAATAAGCTAGATCATTTTAATAAAATAGGACTTGATTTTAAAAACCGGTTCAAATTTTATGATAAATTATTGCTGCTTATATTGTTGTATTGGCCTTCCAAGGGAAGATTGATATTTACGAGACTATTCGAGAAGCATTCTATACTTTCTGTTTTTTCATTTTTGGATGAAAAATCATCTTTTTTTCAAGAACTGAAAATTTTTGCCTCATTGCCTATAATTGCATTTTTAAAGGCTCTTTATTTGTATTTGAAAATGGAAAACTTGCTACGTTACATTTGCGTTTTTTTAATCGTGGCTATGTATTTATTATTAGCTAGCTATAACCTTAAATTTGCTGAATATTTTAGTTATTTACCCTTAACTATTGGTCTTTTTTTAATTGGTATTCCTCATGGCGCGCTAGATCATGTGATTTTAAAAAATAATACGAGTCGTTTGTTGGTTTTTTTACTGAAATATTTGTTAATAGTTGGCTTATATTATGCTTTTTGGCAGTTTTTTCCGTCAATTGCCTTGCTCGTTTTTGTTTTCTATTCATCCTTCCATTTTGGTGAATCGGAATTGATAGAATCAGGTGAAAAATTATTATCTTTAATTATACATTTAAAGGCATTTCTATTGGGTTTGTGCATTCTGATATTTATAATTTTTTCTCATTTAAATGAATCACAAGAGATTGTTTTCAATTTAATAGGATTGCCAAAAGCGGCCATTTCGGACTACAATCTTAGTTTGTTATCCCTGGTCCTGGTAATACCCGTATTATCTTTGACATACATTTTATTTCAAAATGCTCTGTCTAAAAGAAATTCATTCTTAGGCTTACTTTTTGTATTGATAATAGGTTTAAAAGTGCCATTAATAATGGCTTTTGGTTTTTATTTTATCTTTCAACATAGTGCAAATGCGTGGCGACATTTGAAAATTGGATTGAATATGAATTCTATGCAATTATATAAGAGAGGGCGATTTTATATTCTCGGCTCATTAATTATTTTTTTCTTAATCGTAATTTTTGGAAATCAATTTAGTTATTTTGAAGGTTTAATTTCATTTTTTTTCATTTTTATTTCATGTATTAGTTTTCCACATTTCTTTTTGATGCATGCTTTTTATAAAATCAAAAAAATTACTTTTAATTAGAAATAGCTCATAATATATATTATATTAGTCTGATTTTTTGTTGAACCAAAAAGAATGTTTTGATTATCAATAGTATTTTGTTTAAAAGGATGACTCACTTTATAGGATAAAATATTTTCAAATTCATGAGCTTTTTTTACTTGCATAACTCAATCCACCTACCATTAAGTATTTAAGCTTTTAAACAATACTTTTATCAGAGTGCGTTTAAAAAATCAGTCTTTTGTAATAATCATCATTTTTTTGACCTTAAAGGTATTTTCCGTGATTATATCAGCAGTAAAAGAATAGAAATTAGTTTTTTAGCTTTTTTTTTGCATGTACTTTTAATGAATAAAACCAACCTACCCAATAAAATGGTTAAACTAAAAAAATGAAAAAAAAATATGGATTTATGTTCTTTTAGATAGCAAATTTAATGTTTTTACTAATTTCCACGCCAAGTATCAAACTAAGTTAAATGTTAAATAAAATACTCATCTTCTATGTATAAATCTATACCTAAAATTTGATTAACAGCAAATATTTATAAGAGACCTAAAAGTTTAAGCTGATTTGCATTTAAAAATTCAATAGGGATAAAAAAAAGTTTCCCAAATTGACAAACTTTAATCAGTTTACTACTTAAATATTCAATTTCTATTTTTTCTAGTTTTCATAAAAGGATTCATTGAAAACTCATTTTTCTTTTTGTGTCTTTTAGAAATTTTTGGAGAACCAGTTACAATTTTAGAGTCAGAATTTTTTGTTCTTCCTATCTGATCTTCAGGTAACTGAGCAACATGAATATTTCCTCCATTTGGAGAACTTGGATCCGTTGGATCAACCCAATTATTTCTTACGTTAGCTTTTTCAAGCTCATTTGTCTTTTTATTGATGTATTCTAAAGTGTAGGAATTTGAGCCTTTTTTATTTACACTCACTACATTTTCTTGAATTATCCACTTGTTATTGATGAATTTCAATTCGTCGTAAGATAAATCTGGCACATAATATTCATAAAAACCTTCCATGCTTGGAGTTTCTGGAGAAAGATGGTCATAAATAATTCTTTGACGTGCTTCATCATAATTTAAGGACATGAAGGCTTTGTTTGAGTGTTCAAAAAACAATCGTTTATAGGTTTTATCAGCCATTTTAAAAATTGGGCTTCCAAATTTTGCATGTGATCCATTAAACGACAATACATCAATCAATTTAATGTTACTCATCGGATTATTACCATCCCAACCCAAAATTGTGTAAATTGTTTTGTTAGATTTTTCTACTGGAATTATTTTGTAATACAATGCTCCGTACCAGTTTTTTTCATCTAAAAAATCATCTGGTTTTTTTGTTAAAGCGGAAGAATTGTCAATTAGTTCAATTGTAATCCATTCTTTTTTCTTTTCATCAAATCTTAAAATGTAACAAAAATATTGATTTGATCGATCGTCTTGCTCCACATTCCAGTTGAATAAGCGAAAAGAATTATCCGGACTTTTGATTGTTCCAAGTGTTTTTAAAGAGGCAAAAGGGTAATCTAAAACACCTCTAATTAAAAGGGTTTCAGATAAATAGTTTTTAAATATTTTGTTAGCATTATTTTTTTCCTCGTTGTTTTTTGAAGATCTTAATTTATCTAAATATACTTTCAACTGCTGCTCGCGTTCAAAAAGTAAACTATCCTGTTGAGCCAGAAAACTCAAGGAAACAGAAAAGAATAATATATTTAAAAGTAACTTCATTTGTTTTTTAAACGTCAAATTAAGCGCTAAGTTACATAAATTTATGTTAATTTAAAATATTGTTAATAACCAAATTGATTTTTAACACTTAATTAATTGTAAATCAAACGTCATTTCCCCAATTTTCCAATTCTTCCTTTGACCATAATTCTGGAAAGAAAATTCTTCTTTGGTATTTTGGGTGCATGTATTTTCTCCAATCACTTCCACCTGTTGCTTCTGATTTACCTAAATATTTTCCGGCTGCTTCGTAATGTGCCATTACCCATTTTACGTTTACAGTATAATCATAATGACGCATTGCTTTGATTAATTCTGCATCATTTTTCACGTCTTCAGGCAATTGTTTGAATTTAGTCCACAAATTTGTTGTATTGTATTTTTGCATCTTCAATAAAAAATCAGCTTTGTATTTTTCCTCAAAGAAAACCAACATCGTATTTTTTTTGCCTGTTTCATGATTTTTTCCTGCCGCTTGCCAATATAAATGTTCAAAAGCATGTTCATAGGGCGTATTCCTGTCAATTGTTGCTCTAAAGCGATAATCAATCAAATTGATTAATTCCGTTGAAGAAAATTCAATTAATCTATATTGTGCACTTTGAAAACCACTTGCTGGTGTCAAAGTATTTCTAAAATTCATATATTGTTCTTTGGCCATTCCTTCTCCCATAATGTCAAAAGAGGAGGAAAGCATGTCGAAATAACGGCTAATTCTTCTTAATTTTTCAGTAAATAACGATGCTGAAATTTCTTCTGAATCACTTACTTGATTTATTTCCCATAAAATCATTTTGAAAAGTAACTCATTGATTTGGTGATACATCACGAAAACCATTTCGTCAGGTTCTGTTGTTCTTTGAACTTGAAGATTTAGTAAGGCGTCAGGTAAAATGTAATCCCAATAAGTTATTGGTTTTGCCCAAACTAGACCTTCTAAATGTACCTCGGGATTTTGATCTATCGCTTTATACTTTTCTTTTATACGACCAATTATTTCTTCCGTTTTCTCGTTCATTTTTTCAATTTTATGTAAGATTTATTTCTTCAAGTCTTACAAAAATAGAACATTATCTGAATTTAACTAAGTGAAATTAAAATATTCAACAATTTTTACTAATATGTTAAAATTTTAAATTTTCTCATTACAACTTACCATTAATCTAATTCCTACTTTATAAGTGCAAAAAAAAAAGAAAGCAAGCCAAGAAAAATCTGGATTCCCCTGGGTGATTATATTTATCTTTAATAAATTCTGTCTAGATGTTCCAATTGAGAGAAAGCAATATGAAGTAAAGATAACTATATAAAAAGTATTTTTTTATTTAAATGCTTTTTGCGGCATTATCATTTGGATTTTGGATAGCTTTAGTTTTTCTTTTTTTAATCTCAAAAAACAACACCACACCAAAAGATAAAATGATTATCAAACTTCCAAGCATTGACCAAGTTCCGGCTTTTTCATATTTTGGTAAGAGGAAACTAAATTCCACTTTGTGATTTCCGCTCGGAATTTCTAAACCTCTCAATAAATAGTTTGTTTTTCTAATTTCAACCACTTTTCCATCGATAGTTGCTATCCATCCTTCTGGGTAATAAACTTCTGAAAATACTGCAAATTGTTTTCCTCTAGCTTCTACATCGTAAACAATTTTATTTGCTTCGTAACTTTTCATAGATATTTTGCCGTCTCCTGTAAAACTTCTACTTTTCACCTTTTTAGCTTCAGATTTTAACATGATTGCTTCATCGCGTGGTTTAAATTCGTCGGTAACTTGCAACTCTACTAATCTTAAAAAAGATTTTGCAGTGTCCATTTCCATCGTCATTTTTGGAATTAAATTGGTTTTACCATTAATGTCCATTACAAATAACGCTTCCATTCCTTCAGACATTCCATTTGTCAAACGCACATCTAAACTATCACCTTTTAACACATATTTTAGTTTTTCTGAGCCATAAACTTTTGCGTTTGTTTTAACTTGTCCGTTTACAACTAATGTTCCTTGGCCAATATTTTTTACTTCAAATTGATTACCTAAAGCTCTAATTTCGTCGTCAGGAGTTTCAAAAGTATTGATCGTTTTTACAAACCAAGCATTTCCAAGTGCACTCATATTAGGATTTGCGACTTTTCCTTGTTCGGTTTCCTGAATAAAATATTTCACATTCATCATGTCATATACTTTATTGTTTGATTGAGACAAATGAAAATCGTATAAATTTTGAATATTTCTCAATTTTGCTCCGTGATATCCACCCAATGATTTGTGAAAATAAGATGCATTTGCACTACTAAAACCTCCTGTGAAATCGAAAACTCTGTAATTAGAATTTCTATTTAAAGCTCTGAATTTATAAGCATCCACAACTCTATTTTTTTCATTACCGCTTAAAGATAAATCTGAGGCCTTTGCAAGACCTTGTTTTTCACCTTCTTTCACTTTCATTGCTAAATTCGGATTTAAAGAAGTTTCCATCTCTAAAATTTGCATGTCAGCTGAATTTGATGCAATTGGATACAAGGCATTTGCTGCAATGTCCCAATATTTGTAACCAGAACCTTGTTCTTGGTTTCCTAAATAATTACGTGAAACTGGAATTAAATCCATCGCTACTAAAGCAGTTAATCCTAAAACAATGTAAATAGATGAAATTTGAGTAAAGAAAAATAAAGCCAAAATTCCAAAAGCAAGAACTGAAAACAGAATTGAGCGGTTCATACTGGAAGAAAAAATTGATTCTCTAACTGTTTTTACATCGGCTTCAGAAATACTTAACTGTGGATTTTGACTTACGTATTGCTCATATTGAGCTTCAATAAATTGATTTAATTGTGCCGCATCATTAATGTTTACAACATATTTTTGCTGTTCGGCAGGTGCCATTGCTAAAATTTGTTTTTTAATTCCATCTTTTACATTTAGCTTTCCTGCTTCGATTTGTTCAAATTGTTTTGAATCGTTTGCAGAAAGGTAATTGTCGCCTAAACCAACAACCTTTACGATTAATAAAAAGGCCACAAAAATTCCTGAAACAATTAAGAATTTTTTCTTTTCATTAATTAAATTTTCCCTTTCTTTTACTAATTGATTTAAGAATAATACACCTAAAATTGGAATTGTTAATTCTACAATCATCAAAATAATTGTTACTGCTCTAAATTTATTATATCCAGGGATATGATCAAGGAAAAAATTGGTTAATCCCATATAGTTTTTACCCCAAGAAAGAGCCAAAGTTAAAATAGTTACTGCTAGTAATGCCCATTTTATAGGACTTTTAATGAAAATTAGTCCTAAAAAAGCTAAAAATGCAACGATTACACCAACATAAACTGGGCCGCTTGTAATTGGTTGATCTCCCCAATAAACAGGATATTGCATCACGGCATTTAAAGAGGAAGCTTTCATGTCTAAGTTTTGCGCATCTTCAGCAAAAGGACTATCGCCTAAAACGACTGTTCCACCGCCTTTAACATATGGAGAAATTAAAGTGAAAGATTCTCCAATTCCATAACTCCATTGTGTTACATAATCTCGATCTAATCCTTCAGTTGAATTAACCTTATTGGAACTTCCGTCAGGATTTGTATGGATATCGTTTGCTCCACGAATCGTGTTTTTAGCGTAATCATTTGTCAGCGAAATGTTCCCATAATTGATCATTAAAGCTAAAATATAGGCACCTATAATTCCTCCTGAAGTAATTATAAATTTCTTAAATTCTTTTGTACGAAGTGCATCGATAAACATGACAATTCCTAAAGCCAGAATTAAAAAGCCCAAATAATAGGTGACTTGCAAATGATTCATGGAAATTTCAATTGTCATGAAAAGGGCTGATAGAAAGATTCCCCATTTCATATTCCGTTGAAATGCCATAATAAAAGCACCAATTACGGGCGCCATAAATGCAGCAGCCAAACCTTTTGAGTTATGTCCAGCTTGTATGATTATCATATCGTACGTTGAAAAGCCAAAAGCCAAGGCTCCAAAAAGTCCAACCCAAGGATTCAATCTTAGGCATAAAGCAAATATGTAAAAACCAATCATATATAAGAAAATTACACCTGCTGGAGGCGGAAAACTTCTTACGAAAGCGTCAACTGCATTTTTTATGTAATTTCCTTCATACAACAAGGAAATTTGCATACTTGGCATTCCCCCAAACATGGAGTTTGTCCACAATGTTTCATTTCCAGTTCTTTCTCTGTAATCAACAATTTCATGAGACATTCCCTTGTGCTGCTCGATATCGTGTTGTTTCAAACCATATCCATTAAACTGCAAGTTAAAGTAAGAAAAAGTAACAATAAAGAAGATTGCAACGATTGCAAAATGTATCCAATTTTTTTGAAAAAATGCTTTCATATATTATATTTTTTTGTTTAATTTTATCTGAAGAACGGCATAAAGATAGTAGTTTTAGCCGAATTAATATGTTTTTTGATTAAAAATAGAAATTTTAGAAGAAAATTAATCTTTTAATATTTTGATCTTCATTTTACAAGAAAAAATATGATATTAAAAAGATTAAGGTGATACTAATAATATTTAAAATAAAGCCAACTTTTGCCATTTGATTAAACTTAATGTGTCCTGAAGAAAAGGCAATTGCATTTGGTGGTGTTCCAATTGGAAGCATAAATGCCAAACTTGCTCCAAAAGTTATGGCAAAAGAAAGTTGTATGATCGGATGTCCATATTCGTTTGCAAAAGCACCAATAATTGGAATTAAAATTGTAACCAATGCTAAATTAGAGATTACTTCCGTTGCAAAAACTGCACTTGCAATTAAAATTAATAAAATTAAATAGTAAGGAAAATTATTTAAATCAACAAAAGATTCTGATAGCCATTTTATAACACCACCTTTTGCTAAAGCGTCTGCCATCGCTAATCCTCCGCCAAATAATAATAAAATTCCCCACGGTAATTTTGAAGTGTCAGACCATTCAATTAAATTTTTTGTTCTGTCAACAGGAATTAAAAAGAGTAAAACTGTTCCAAAAATTGCTACACTTTCATCGCTGTAAGTTATTCCTGCTAAAGCAATTAAATCTTTGAAAGACCATAGAATTACAAAAACTAAAAATACTGCTAAAACTTTAAATTGTGTTTTTGTCCAAGGCTCTTTTTCCATCGAAAATGAATCGATCTTTTTATTTCTCTCTCTCCCTAAGGCGATATAAAAAAACAAATAGCATGCGCTTAACATCAATATGCAGAGGGGAAATCCAATAATAAACCACTGTATGAAATCCACTTCGATCTTAAATTGATTTGATAAAATGGATGCCATTTGGAGATTTGGCGGAGAGCCAACTATTGTTCCAATTCCCCCAATACTTGAACCGTAAGCGATTGATAATAAAAGGAATAAAGAGAAACGAGAGTTTTGTTCCTCACTAGGCAAAGATTTAATTACGGCTAAAGCCATTGGTAAAAGCATCAAAGCAGTTGCAGTATTTGAAACCCACATGCTCAATAAACCAGTGCTTAAAAGAAAACCAAGAATAATTTTGGATTTAGTATTTCCCACAATTCTTAAAATTGCCCTAGCAATCTGTAAGTGAATATTCCATTTTTCTAAAGCTAAAGCAAGCATAAATCCACCTAGAAAAATAAAAATCATATTATTTCCATAAGATTTTGCTAAGATATTTGAATCTACTTTTCCATCAACATCTAGTAAACCCAGTGGAGCAGCTAAAATGATTGGAAAAAGTGCCGTTAAATAAATTGGAATAACTTCAAAAATCCAGAAATAAATCATTAAACCAGCCATTGAAATTGCGTTCCAAAAAAGCGATTTTCCGCCGGTTGATAAAATAATTGATCCAAAAATAATGAAACCTAAAGCAATAATTATTGATTTGTAATATTTTTGGATCATATGATAACGTTAGTTTTTGAATTTAAGAGTGCTAAAATAAAAAAAACGGATTGAAATTCAACCCGTTTTTTAAAAATATTTATTTTGCTAAATATGTATTTTAGTGTAAACCATTAATTTTATGGATAAAATCAACAGCTGCATCTTCTACTTCTATATTTAAAGCAGTAAAATCTTTTTTAGATTTTGACGCATGAACTTTAGCAGCCATTTTATTTCTAAATTCAATTACTTCGTCAATTAATTGATTTGTAACTTCTGTTTTTTTCTCATCGTAAAGTTGTACGCTAAAACATTCTTCGATAACGTCAAAAACCATATAATTTAGTTCTCTTTTGAATTTTCTTTTACTTGCCATGTTATTTTTATTTTTTCACAAAAGTAATGTTTTTTATCCAAATCTCAAAATGAGAATTTATACCCAAGTCCTAAAATATAATTTGTACTTGGATTTTTAACATTGAATTCTTTGTCGATCATATAAAAAACTTTGAAACTTTGAAATTTGTCAATTTCATAAGAAAATCCTAATCGACTTCTTAAATTGTCAAAATTTACTCCAACATTGTAAAATAATTCTGTTGAAAAGAAAGGTTCAATTTTCTTTTTGAAATCGTATTTAACAGTAATTCTAGTTCTCATATAATTGGATGGAATTTCCCAATTGTCAACTCTTTTAACATTCGTCAATTGACTTTGAAATCGTTCTTCTAAATTAATTCCTAGATTTTTAATCCTTACTTTATAAAGAAATCCAATCTGAAAACGAGACTTTAAATTAATGCTTTTATCGTATTTAAATTTTTGAGCGTAACGCAAAGTAGAAGAAACTGATAGTTTTTTTGTGATTTTGAAACTTGCAGTTAAACTTGTTAAATGTTGAGCAAGTTGAGTTGCATTCTCATCGAATCTAACAGATTCGGTCAAGGTAAAATCCAATCGATTATTTACTTTTTTTCCCAAAGATAAATTTGTCCAAATACCAAAATCTCTTGTTTGGGCAAATAATCCGTTTGCCGAGATTATTAAGAAAACTATAAAACTGATTACTTTCAACTTTTAATCGTTGTAATGCACTGTTAATAAAGCTGTATCACGCAAAAAATCAATTCGATCGATGGTGATTCGATTGATTTTCAAGCCAGTTCTAGCTTCCAAATCTGCAATTAACTCATTTCGAAGTTCAGGTTTTATTAACTCAATATTCTCATACTGAATTATTTTTGAAAATTCTTTTTTGAGCAATAAGCTGCTTTCCATTAAATAAGTTAGGAATAAAATGACACCATTTATGATTGCAACATGCCAAAATTCTCCAGGGCCAACAGCAGTAATAAATCCTAAAGCAATTACCAAAAACAAATAAGTCATGTCTTTCATCGATAACCCTTCAGTGCGATAACGTAACATACTAAAAACTGCAAAGAGTCCAAAACCAGCACCAGTGCTCATTTCTACTTTTTGAAGTAAGAATATGATTAAGAAAATGAGTAAATTAAAAATAGTAAAAGTGAAAAAGAATTCACGATTTTTATAAACAGGATAATATATAAATCTTACTAAAACAAAACATGAAACCATATTCACAAGTAATCTTAAAGCGAATTCTAAAACATTAGCTTGTGAGAAAAGTGTTGTGTCTAGCACTAATTGTGGTAAAAACATAATTTTAATTAATTTTTTAATTTATTTGTCAAAAGTATTAATTCTCGTGGTTTTTGACGATTTTTTTTAAATTATTTTGAAAAGGTTTGAAATTATTTGACCTTAATTCTGGGTATACATTCATTATTCCTAAACAGTATTTACTAATTGATCCTTCTCGAATGTGGTATTTGTGCATTAATTTTACAAAGGGCGAATCAACAGACTTATCTTGTTTTACCTCTGCAATTACAAATTCTTTTAGACTTTTATTTATTTCATTATGCATGAAATGTAAATTTACATCAATTGTAACTCGTTCTGCAATTTCTCTATTTACAAGTGTAATTCGAGAATAATTTATCCAAATTTTCTCTTCCAGATGTTTGATGTCGTAGTGAGAATTTTTGTGTAGAAAGTCATTAATCATCTCGTTGCCTTCAAAATCAAAGTTTTCGTTGACAATTCTATTTTTTTTGGTTCTTCCTTTATTATTTTTAAATTTCACTTCAAAAAACAATAAATTCGATTCAACGTATTTTCGAATTCTGAATTTAAATCGATTGAATTTTCCTCGCTGATGGAAGTGATATAAATCAAATTGTGGAGTATCAAAATAAAGTGTTTCGTATTGTGAAATTTTAGTATCATTTACATCCAAAACTGCATAATCTTTTTTTAATTCATCCAATAAAGAAGTCAAATCTTCAATGTGAAAAACATATTTTGCATCTATACGATCCATTAACGAAACACGATCCATATCCTTTAAACCGATTGGCTCAAATTCATTTAATATATTTTCTAATTCTAAATTCAAGATTAAATTGATTTACTAATATTCGTAAGTATACATTTTTGTTTCTACTAATTTCCCTAAACTATCAAACGTGTTTTTGGACGTTTTTAAGCCTTTTTTGTCGTACTCAAAAATGGATTTTTGAACTACTATGTGTTTTGAATCAAATTTAATTTCTTCAATTTTTTCTCCAAATCCATTGTATTTAATCTCTATTTCTTCAATTATTTCCCCTTTAGAATTTGAAGTAGAAATTAAAATTGGTTTATCTAATTTATATTTTGTTTTAATGATAAGAGAAACTTCATTTTTTTCATTGTAGATTATGTGTTCTTCAATTTCATTATATTTATTGAATTTCTTTGTGTATTTTTTCTTTAAATTACCTTTTTTAGAAAATTGTTCTTCAAAAATAGTGTTTGCTTTTGAATCAAATTTAATGATAGATTCTGTGTGAGATTTGTTGGTAGAATCAATCGCAATTTCAGTGACACTTTTAATTTTATATTTTTTAATTTTCCCTTTTGATTGAGAAAAACATGTAACTGTTAGAGCTATAAAAATTAGGGAATAAAAATATTTGAGCATTTTGAAATTTTTAAGTTTATTAAAATTAATTTAGAACAAACATGGTGTCTAATTCAATTTTTTGTTCTTTTTCGAGAATTTCAATTTCATCTAAAACAACCATCATGGCATCCGGATTGACATTGTCTTTGTCGCTTGGATCTTTTGAATAGCAGTAAACCTTATATTTTCCCGGTCTTAGATAATTGAATTCAAAACGCCCATTGTAACTTGTTTTTATTCTATTTCCATAAGAAATCTCATCACCATATTGAATGTATACATCTTGGTCATAACCTTCTCTTTCTAGCTGTAAAGTTGTAAAGTTTGAATTCCATTCTTGATACCAAATTTTACCTGAAATCGAAGCTTTTCCGCCAACACCAGCTTCTTTTTTACAAGACACGGTAATTGAGATTATTGTAAGTATTAAAAATAAAGAATTTGTTCTCATTAATAAAGAGTTTTAGTTTTGCTGTACAAAAATAAGATTTTTTTTACAATATTAAGTTAATGTTAAGAAATCATACTTAAAACATTGTAATAGGCAATTTTTTTAATTTAATCCTATCTCATTTAAAGGATAAAATTTTTTAATTCTGTTTTTTTTTTGCATAATTTTTTACTACATTTGTTTTATTATTTAATATCTTAAAATAGTTATCATGAAAAAAATATTTTTTGCCTTTTCAATTTTATTTTTCGTAGCAAATCTCTCAGCTCAAGTAGAAAAACAAGCTAACCCTCCAAGTGTTGAGGCAAGTTATGCAACTGGAAATGATGCTCTTATGAGTTACATTCAGACAAGCTTGAAATACCCAAAAAATAAAAAAATTGAAGGTAAAGTATATGTTGAGTTTCAAATTTTAACGGATGGTTCAATTGCTGATGTTAAAGTTTTGAAAGGCATTGATGCAGATTTTGATAAAAGTGCAACAGATGTTATTACTAAAATGCCAAAATGGACGCCAGCTAAAGACGCTAAAGGTAATCCAGTTGTATCTAAAATGGTTTTACCGATTAGTTTTAAGAAATAAAAAGTTCTAATTACAGTTTCAAAATCCTCAATTTTTCTTAATTACGGATTTTTTATTTAAAATTAAACTTCTTCAAATTCAATATCTTCTGCCGATTGATTTGCTTTTTTAGATATAGAAATTTTCCCCGTATTTTTCTCTACAAAAGCCTTTTCTTTACTTAATTGTACTTTTCGTTCTTTTAATTCATTCTGTTCTGCCAAATTTCTTTTTGCAATCATCATTTGACCTAAAAAGCGCAAGGCAACAAACACTCCGATTAAAATCAGAACAGTTTTTAAAAGACCAGAAATACTAAGAAGAATTGTTACCATAATTTAAAGTTAACAAGAGATTGCTTTTAAATTTTGCTTTATAGTCATTTTTTCGGAATCGAATTTTGAGTCTGCCGATGCAGATAATAAATTTGATTTATAAAAAAATAACGACACCTCCGCAGGAAGCACCAGAGGTAAAAGAGGACTTTAAAACAAGCTCTATTTGGACAAATGCATATTTCTTTCGTTATAGATTTTAGTAAAGAAAGGATCTTTTAAGTTTTTGATAAAACGAATTCCCTCTCCAGTAGATTTCATTTCTGGACCTAATTCTTTCTTAACATCAGGAAATTTCTCATAAGAAAAAACTGGAATTTTAATCGCATAACCTTCTTTTCTAGGATTAAAAGTGAAATCTTTCACTTTTGCATGACCTAACATAATTTTTGTAGCGTAATTTACATACGGTTCATCATAAGCTTTGGCGATAAATGGAACTGTTCGAGATGCTCTTGGATTTGCTTCAATGACATAAACTTTATCTTCTTTGATAGCGAACTGAATATTAATTAAACCAACAGTTTTCAGCTCAATGGCAATTTTTTTAGTTATATCTTCAATTTGTTGCATCACAAAATCGCCTAAATTGTATGGGGGTAGTAAAGCATAAGAATCTCCAGAGTGAATTCCCGCTGGTTCGATGTGCTGCATAACTCCAATTATATAAACATCTTCGCCGTCACAAATTGCATCAGCTTCAGCCTCAATTGCTCCACCAATGAAATGATCTAACAAAATTTGATTTTGACCCATTTCACCAATAATATCGACAACATGGTGTTCCAATTCTTCTTTATTGATGACAATTTTCATTTTTTGTCCACCCAAAACATAAGAAGGTCGAACCAATAAAGGAAAACCTAATTCATCGGATAGTTCCAATGCTTGTTCTGCATCTTGAACAATTCCATATTTAGGAAAAGGAATGTTATTTGCTTCCAAAACTTTTGAAAAACGTCCACGATCTTCAGCTAAATCTAAAGCTTCGTAACTTGTACCCAAAATTCTAATTCCGTAGCGTTCCAATTTTGCAGCTAATTTAAGTGCTGTTTGTCCGCCCAATTGTACGATCACACCTTCAGGTTTTTCATGCTGAATGATGTCGTAAATGTGTTCCCAAAACACTGGTTCAAAATACAATTTATCAGCGGTATCAAAATCTGTAGAAACAGTTTCTGGATTACAATTAATCATAATTGTCTCGTAACCACATTCTTTCGCGGCCAATACTCCGTGAACACAAGAATAATCAAATTCAATTCCTTGACCAATTCTATTTGGTCCAGAACCTAAAATGATTACTTTTTTCTTGTCAGAAACTATACTTTCATTTTCGTATTCGAAAGTTGAGTAATAATATGGTGTTTTTGCCTCAAATTCAGCTGCACATGTATCAACAATTTTATATACACGTTGAATGTTAAAATCCTGCCGTTTTTTATAAACTTCTGATTCTAAGCAACGAACTAAATGCGCGATTTGTCTGTCAGCGTAACCTTTTTGTTTGGCTTCGAACAATAAATCTTTAGGTAAATTTTCTAGGTGAAAACGTTCTATTTTCCGTTCTAATTTGATTAAATCTTCAATTTGTTTTAAAAACCAAATATCAATTTTTGTTTTTTCTACAATTGTTTTAAAAGGAATTCCAAGTTTTATGGCATCATAAATATGAAATAATCTATTCCAACTTGCAAATTCTAAACTGTGTAAAATTTCATCTTGATTTGTCAATTCTTTTCCATCTGCACCTAAGCCATTTCTATCAATTTCTAAAGATTGACAAGCTTTTTGAAGAGCTTCTTGAAAAGTTCGACCAATTGCCATAACTTCTCCAACTGATTTCATTTGAAGTCCTAGTTTTCGATCTGTACCAGGAAATTTATTGAAATTCCAACGAGGAATTTTCACAATAACATAATCCAAGGTTGGCTCAAATAGGGCAGAAGTGGTTTTAGTAATTTGATTCTTTAATTCATCTAGATGAAATCCAATTGCTAATTTAGCTGCAATCTTTGCGATAGGATAACCTGTAGCTTTTGATGCTAGAGCAGAAGACCTAGAGACCCGAGGATTAATTTCAATAGCGATAATGTCTTCTGCATCATCAGGTGAAACAGCAAATTGAACGTTACAACCACCAGCAAAATTGCCGATAGAACGCATCATTTTGATTGCCATATCGCGCATTTTTTGATATGTTGAGTCGGAAAGAGTCATTGCAGGAGCAACTGTAATTGAATCTCCTGTATGAATTCCCATTGGGTCAAAATTCTCGATTGAACAAATAATGACAACGTTATCATTTGCATCGCGTAAAAGTTCCAACTCAAATTCTTTCCAACCCAAAAGTGCTTTGTCAATCATGACTTCATGAATTGGAGAAAGTTGTAAACCTCTTTCCAACAATCCATCAAATTCTTTTGGGTCGTGCACGATTGAAGCCCCAGCACCACCTAAAGTAAAAGAAGCACGAATACAAAGTGGGAAGCCAAATTTCTGCGCAATTTCTTTTCCTTCCAAAAATGATTTTGCTGTAGCTTGAGGAGCCATTGGAATATCAATCGAAAGCATCAATTCTCGGAATGATTCGCGGTTTTCAGTAATTTCAATTGCCGCAATGTCAACTCCAATAATATCAACACCAAATTCCTCCCAAATCCCCATTTCTTCGCACTGAATACACAAATTAAGTGCAGTTTGCCCACCCATTGTGGGTAAAACGGCATCAATTTTGTGCTTTTGAAGTATTTTTATTACACTCTCTGGTTCAAGTGGTTCAAGATAAACGTTGTCTGCAACAACTTTATCTGTCATAATTGTCGCTGGATTTGAATTTATCAAGGTAACTTCAATCCCTTCTTCGCGAAGAGATCGAGCAGCTTGAGAACCTGCGTAATCAAATTCACATGCTTGACCAATTACAATTGGTCCGCTTCCGATTATTAAAATTGATTTGATGGAGTTGTTTTTTGGCATACTGCGCTTTAAGAATTCAATTTATTAATAACTAAACTTAATATTTCATCATAAATTGAGAACAAAAGTAAGTATAATAAAATTGATTTAGTAAAGACTTTTTTCAATACTTTTTAACAATTAATTCTTAAGAAGAAATCGCCTGAATTTTTATAAAAATTCTGAATCAAATAATAATATTTTTTTTTGATTACACCCATATCTGCCACTAAAACTGAATTTAATACTGAAATCTAATTTTTGTTCTTTTTCATTATTCACAAGTTCATGAGATCGCTTCGCTAAGTTGCCAAAAAGAACCAAAAGTATCTTCGCTGAGACCGCCTTTGGCTAAGTTCTAGTGCTTGAAAACGCATCTACCTTTCAATAAATGACGCTAAAAAATCAAAACTCTCCGCCGCGGCGGATCAAACACTCGATTTTTATACGCTTACTTTTTGCGAAAGGTACCAGATTTACGTTTTCGAGGCACGATTTAACGAACTAAACCATAATTCATTTTAAAAAATAAGACATTTGCTTCTAAATTTTCAGTAATTGAAATTGAATCAAAATTCTGTCTATTCCATAAAATTTATTTAACTTCGCAAAATAAATATTGACATTAAAAAGAAGAGTTATATGAATTACGACATTATTGTTATCGGAAGTGGTCCTGGAGGGTATGTTACTGCTATTAGAGCTTCTCAATTAGGTTTAAAAACTGCAATTGTTGAGAAAGAATCTTTAGGTGGAATTTGTTTAAATTGGGGATGTATTCCTACAAAAGCATTATTGAAAAGTGCAAATGTATATGAATATTTAACACACGCCAAGGATTATGGAATAACTGTTGAAGGTGCTTCTGCTGATTTTGGAGCAATGATTGAAAGAAGTCGCGGTGTTGCAAACGGAATGTCTGCTGGAATTCAATTTTTAATGAAAAAAAATAAAATTGATGTTCTAAAAGGTCATGGTGAAGTTTCTACTGGAAAAAAAGTTATTGTAACGGCTGAGGATGGCTCTAAATCCGAATTTACAGCTGACAAAGGTGTGATTTTAGCTACTGGAGCTCGTTCGCGAAAATTACCAAATTTACCCCAAGATGGTGAAAAAATTATTGGTTACCGTGAGGCTATGACTTTAAAAGCACAACCAAAAAGATTAGTTGTTGTTGGTTCTGGCGCGATTGGTGTTGAATTTGCTTATTTTTATAATGCAATTGGGACTGAAGTTACAGTTGTTGAATTTATGCCAAATATTGTTCCTGTTGAAGATGAAGAAGTTTCTAAACAATTGGAAAAATCATTGAAAAAAGCAGGAATTAAAATTATGACAAATTCTTCTGTAGAATCAGTAGATACTGCAGGAAAAGGGTGTATTGTAACAATAAAAACTGCCAAAGGAGAAGAAAAAATCGAATGTGATGTTGTTTTATCTGCAGTTGGAATCGAAACTAATTTAGAAAATTTAGGACTTGAAACAGTCGGAATTGCATCAGACAAAGGACGTATTTTAGTAAATGAATATTACCAAACAAATATACCTGGATATTATGCAATAGGGGATATTGTTCCTGGACCTGCCTTAGCACACGTTGCTTCAGCAGAAGGAATTATTTGTGTAGAACAAATTGCTGGACACCATCCAGAACCGTTAGATTATGGAAATATTCCAGGATGCACTTATTGTTCACCAGAAGTTGCTTCTGTTGGTTTAACGGAAAAACAAGCGAAAGAAAAAGGTTTAGATATTAAAATCGGGAAATTCCCATTCTCAGCCTCTGGAAAAGCAAGTGCTGCTGGAGCAAAAGATGGTTTTGTGAAATTAATTTTCGATGCAAAATACGGTGAACTACTTGGGGCTCACATGATTGGTGCAAATGTTACTGAAATGATTGCCGAAATTGTAGCCATCAGAAAATTAGAGGTTACTGGTGAAGCACTAATTAAAACTGTTCACCCTCATCCAACAATGTCTGAAGCAATTATGGAAGCTGCTGCAGCTGCTTATGGTGAAGTAATTCATTTATAAAATAAATTAATCATCAACATTATTAAAACCTCTCGATTCGGGAGGTTTTTTTTGTCTCAAAATTTCACAACAATTCAAGCAATTAAAAACAAGGAAATTAAAGAATTAAAAAAACTAAAGAACTAATTAAAAGTGTGAGGTAAATAATTAATTAATCATATCCTTACTATTTATAACAACCATAAAACTAAAGTTCAAAACTCAAACCATCGTAAGCTGGAAATACATTTTTTGGAAGTTTTTTAATAATTTCTTCATGTGTACCAAAATAGTGTGAGATGTGCGTTAAATAAGTGATTTCAGGCTTAATGTCTTCAATAAATTCTAAGGCTTCTTTCAAGTTAAAGTGAGAAACATGCTCAAATTCATGTAAACAATTTATAACTAATACTTTTGTTCCACGAATTTTCTGTCTCTCTTCTTCTGAAACTGTTTTTGCATCTGTTATATAGGTGAAATTTTTAATTCGAAATCCCAAGACAGGAAGCTTATAATGTAAAACTTCAATTGGTTGAACTTCTATTCCATTTTGCAATGTGAATCTATTTTTATCAATTAAGTTTATGTTTAATTTTGGAATTCCAGGATATTTATTTTCTTGAAAAACATAGTGAAATTCCCGATGAAGTGCTGTTTTAACATTTGAATCACAATAAATTTCCATCGGTTTTTTGTCCTTGTGATTAAACGCTCTAACATCATCCAGGCCTGCTAAATGATCTTTGTGCTCGTGGGTAAATAATATACCATTCAAAGATTTCACTTTTTCACGCAACATCTGTTGCCTAAAATCAGGACCAGAATCAATTACATAATTTTCCTCATCGAAGGAAAGTAACACAGAGCAACGCAAGCGATTGTCTTTCGAGTCTTTTGAAGCACAAACATGACAATCGCAAGCGATAATTGGCACACCTTGCGATGTTCCTGTTCCTAATAAGGTAACTTTCATTTAAATTTTCTGTTTGTATAAATTAACAATTAAAAGTACCCAAGAAATAATCAAAAACAATCCACCAAAAGGAGTAATTGGCCCAAGAATTTTTCCGATTGAAAGTTTTAAAATATCTTGTATTGCGAGCAGATAAATCGATCCTGAAAATAAGATTACTCCTATTAACATAAAATAAAATGCATATTTTAGAGAAAAATCAAAACTTGGCAACAATAAGGAAAGTAATAAAAAAGCTAAACCATGATATATTTGATATTTTACTCCAGTTTCAAAAGAAATAATTTTTTCAGCTGAAATTTTACCTTTCAAACCATGTGCTCCAAAAGCTCCCAGAATAATTCCAATGCAAATTGTAATCATTCCCGTAAGTAAAATTGTTTTTTGTAAGTGAGTCATACCGAGTTATGAATTATGAATTATGAGTTATGAGTTATGAGTTATGAGTTTAAAATGTAAAATTAACAATTTTATGTAAGACAAAAGACTTAAAAAGTCAAAAGTCAAGACTTTATTTTTCTCAAATACAAAATTTTTGGTCTCAAGAAAATCAAAGTCTTGCCTTTTGTGTCTTACAGTCCTAAAATCTTATCTGTTGCTAAATCAAGTAAATCATAAACATGATCAAATCCATTTTGGCCACCATAATAAGGATCCGGAACTTCATCATTATTATTCGGATTTATTTCATTTAAGATCAGTTTAACTTTTTCTTTTTGACTTTCGTTTACTGCTAGAGCTATGATATTTTTATAATTTGCTTTGTCCATAACAAAAATAGAATCAAAATAATCGAAATCAGATTTGGAAAATTGTCTTGCTATTAAAAAAGAAATATCTGTTCCACGATTTTTGGCAGTTTGAATCATTCGAGAATCAGGTTTTGCACCAATATGATATGCTGCTGTGCCGCAAGAATCAACTTCAAAATTTAATTTATTTTCAGCTACTTTTCTTCTTAGTATTCCTTCGGCTAAAGGTGATCGACAAATATTTCCCAAGCAAACAAATAAAATCTTTCTTTTTGGAATTTCTAACATATAAAATTGTTTTTACAAAGATAATTAAAATGAAGAATGGAAAATAAAGAATTAGGCAAAAAAAGACTAAATGATCCAAAAGTTCTCGTTAAAACAAAACTAAATACACTTTAGATCTTTTTCAAAATTTATGTGTAACTTTTTCTTAAATTTTCATTCATATATTAGCTTTAAACATACCAATAGCCAAAATATTCATTTAAGATATTTTAATACAATTCATAATCAACTATTTAGTACTTTTAATCGTTCTATAGTTGTAAAAGGTTCAGCTCTAACAAAAACCAAAAATATGAGACAGCTAAAAATAACCAAGCAAGTTACTAACAGAGAAGACGCTTCTTTGGATAAGTACTTGCAGGAAATCGGTCGGGAAGAAATGATTTCTGCGGAGGAAGAAGTTCAATTAGCTTTGTTGATTAAGCAGGGTGACCAAAATGCATTAAATAAATTAACTAGAGCCAACTTGCGTTTTGTTGTTTCAGTTTCAAAACAATATCAAAATCAAGGGTTAACTTTACCTGATTTAATTAACGAAGGAAACATCGGTTTGATAAAAGCTGCTCAAAGATTTGATGAATCAAGAGGATTTAAATTTATTTCTTACGCTGTTTGGTGGATTCGCCAATCTATTTTACAAGCCTTAGCTGAACAAGCAAGAATTGTTCGTTTGCCCTTGAATAAAATTGGAACAATTAATAAAATAAATAGAGCTTATTCTGAATTAGAACAAAAATTTGAGAGACCACCGTCAGCAGATGAACTTTCTGACTTCTTGGGTGTATCTGTAGATGATATTCGTCAATCTCTTTCAAACTCAAATCGCCATGTTTCCATGGATGCACCATTGAGTGACACAGATGACAATTCTTCAAGTATGTATGAAGTTTTGCCAAATACTTACATGAATAGTCCAGAAAATGAATTAGTAACTGAATCTTTGCGAAAAGATATCGATAGATCTTTATCAACCCTAACTCTTCGAGAAGGAGAAGTAGTTAGACTTTACTACGGATTAAACGGAAAATATCCCCTTACTTTAGAGGAAATTGGAGAAAAGTTTGATTTAACTCGCGAACGTGTGAGACAGATAAAGGAAAAAGCAATTCGAAGATTGAAACACACTTCCCGAAGCCGGATGCTAAAATCATACCTTGGTTAAGCGGGAAAATTGAGTTTTGAACACTCGAATGAAATGTTAAAAATGAAAGCGACATTTTAAGATGAAAAGTCTTAATGTCGCTTTTTTAGTGATTAAATCTTAAAAAAAGTTATTTTTGTGCTGTGAAAAAATTCTTACTTATTCAAACAGCTTTTATTGGTGATGTAATTCTTGCAACTCCGCTATTTTCTGAATTGAAAAGAATCTATCCAGAAGCACAAATTGATGTTTTGGTTCGAAACGGAAATCAATCATTGCTGGATAATAATCCACATTTAAACGAAGTTTTTGTATTCAATAAAAAGGGCAATAAATTAAAATCAATTTTGCATTTTATCATGTTATTTCGTTCTAAACAATACGATGAGATAATCAATTTACATCGTTTTACAAGTACTGGTATAATAACAGCATTTTCTGGCGCAAAATCAACAGTTGGCTTCAATAAAAATCCAATATCTTTCCTCTTTTCCCGTAAAATTTCTCATGAAATTGGAAATGGAAAACATGAAGTTGAGCGCAATTTAACTTGCATTGCTCATCATGGAGCAGTTTCTGAATTAAGACCAGAAATTTTTCCATCCAATAATGATTTTGAAATTGTTTCAGATTATCAAAATGAAAAGTATTTTTGTGTAGCTCCAGCATCTGTTTGGTTTACAAAACAATTACCTGAACAAAAATGGATCGAATTAAGTGTAAAACTTAGTCAAAAAGGAAAAGTTTTCATTGTTGGCGGCCCATCAGATTTTGATATTTGTGAACGCATTAGAGTTGAAATAAAGCAAGGAAATTGTGAAAATTTAGCTGGAAAATTAACTTTTTTACAATCAGCAGCTTTATTCAAAAGCGCTGAAATGAATTACGTAAACGATTCAGGACCTTTGCATTTTTGTTCTGCAATAAATGCTCCAGTAAGAGCTTTTTTCTGTTCCACTATTCCAGCATTTGGTTTTGGGCCATTATCAGAAAATTCAAAAACGATAGAAACGGAAGAACAGTTAAGTTGCAAACCTTGCGGAATTCATGGTTTTAGAAGCTGTCCAAGACAGCATTTCAAATGTGGAAATACCATCAAAATCGATATAGCATAAAAATAATCCTCTTTTAATTTGAAATATTTCTTTAAATACTTTTTTTTTTTTAAATTCGTCCACTTTACGCTGAGTATGTTTAGAGATTGAACTTGTCTAAATGCCGAAGTGTAATATTTTAATCAATTATTAAAACAAGTAAATATAATTTTAAATCAGAAATCAAAAATAGAAAATTATGTCACAAAAAATAAAATTTGGAACAGACGGTTGGAGAGCAATCATTGCGGAAGAATTTACTGTAGAAAATGTTGCACGAGTTTCAGCAGCAACAGGAATTTGGTTGAAAAATAAATACGAAAAACCATCCGTAATTGTTGGTCATGATTGTCGTTTTGCAGGTGAATTATTCGTTGACACAGCAGTAAGAATTTTCTTAAGTCAAGGGATTCAAGTAAAAATGTCTAAAGGATTTGTTTCAACGCCAATGATTTCTTTGGGAGCAAATAAGTTAAATTGTGGTGTTGGAGTTATTATTACTGCAAGTCATAATCCACCTTCATACAATGGTTTTAAATTAAAAGCATATTTTGGCGGTCCACTTCAACCAGAATTAGTTCAAGAAATTGAAGATATTATTCCTGATGAAAATGCAATTGATTTCAAAAGTATTTCATTAAATGATGCCATAAAATCAGGACAATTGGAAATCATTGACTTGGAAACAATGTATGTAGATCACGTAAAAGCAAATTTTGACCTAGATGCAATCAAAAATTCAGGTTTAAACTTGGTTTACGATGCAATGTATGGAGCAGGACAAAGTGCCATGAAACGCATTTTACCAGACATCACATTTTTACATTGTGAACACAATCCATCATTTTATGGTCAAGCGCCAGAACCAATTGCGAAAAATTTACAGCCTTTAGAAAATTACATCAAATCAAAAGGAAATGTTAGTTGTGCCTTAGCAACTGATGGTGATGCTGATAGAATTGGCTTGTACAATGGAGCTGGAGAATTTATTGATTCACACCACATTATTTTACTTTTAGTGCATTATTTAGCGCATTACAAAAAACTTACAGGAAAAGTTGTTACTGCTTTTAGTACAACTCCACGAGTTAAAAAACTGGCTGCACATTACAATTTGGCTCACCAAACAACAAAAATTGGTTTCAAAGAAATAGCTTCAATTATGGTTGTAGAAGATGTTCTCGTTGGAGGAGAAGAATCTGGAGGAATCGCAGTAAAAGGTCATATTCCAGAAAGAGATGGGATTTGGATGGGATTAATCATTTGGGAATTCATGGCTAAATCAGGTAAAACATTGGATGAATTGATTGAAGAAGTTTACCAAATTGTTGGACCTTTCAAATATGAAAGAAATGATTTACACATCACAGAAGATTTAAAGCAAAAAATCATTACGAGCTGTAAAAATGGAGAATTTAAATCTTTTGGAGAATATCATGTAGAAGAGTTAAAAACAATAGATGGATTTAAATATTTCTTTGATGAAAACCGATGGATGATGATTCGCCCTTCAGGAACTGAACCAGTTTTAAGAACCTATGCTGAAGCTCCAACATTGGAAGAAGTAAGAAAAATATTAAAAATTGTTGAGGAAACGATTTGTAAATAAACAATCGTTTATAGCAGACATTAAGCTGAAAGTAAAGAGAATTTGTTCTTTTTTGCTTTCAGCTTTTTTCTTTTTATACTTTAGAATAATTATTTCCTCAACTTTTCAATACTCAATAAAATAACTTCATTTGTTGCAGGAATTTTAAATTCTGGTTCAAATTCATGATTTCTTACTGCTGACACGGCATCTTTAATCGCCAGCCAAGTTGCTAACCCGTGCATAAATGGTGGTTCTGCAACAGCTTTACTTTTACGAATCGCATTAGGATTTGGTACATTTTGCAATAAACTTGTTCTAAAATCCATTGGAATATCTTGAACAGAAGGAATTTTGTAAGTATCTGGTGAATGATTCAATAATTCTCCTTTGGCATTGCGTTTGCATTCTTCGGTAGTACACCAGCCAACCCCTTGAATATAAGCTCCTTCCACTTGCCCGATATCCAATCCATCGTTGATTGAATCTCCACAATCATGTAAAATATCTGTTCTTAAATTTTTGTAAAATCCTGTTAAAGTGTCCAATAAAACTTCACTTACACACATTCCATAAGCGTAATAATTAAAAGGTTTTCCCCAACCAGTTGCTTTGTCCCAACCGATATTTGGTGTTTTGTAAAAACCGTTTGCACTCAAATGAATTTGATTCAAATATCCTAATTGTGCTGCTTGAGCAAAGGCAATTTTTCGATCGCTATTTTTTGAATCGATGATTTCATTGTTCTGAAAAATAATATTTTCCGCTTTTGATTTTTCATCTGAATTTTCTTTGTTGAAATGACTTGCTAAAAAATCTGACAAATTCTTTTTGATGCTGTCAATAGCAACTTTTACAGCCATTCCATTCAAATCTGTTCCTGCAGAAGCCGCTGTTGCAGAAGTATTTGCAACTTTAGAAGTATTTGTTGCATTCACTTTAATTTTGTCAAAATCAATTCCAAGTTCTAAAGCTGCAATTTGAGTTATTTTAGTATTCAAACCTTGTCCCATTTCTGTTCCTCCATGGTTTACCAAAACTGTTCCATCCGTATAAACGTGAACCAAAGATCCAGCCTGATTTAAAAACGTTGTGGTGAACGAAATCCCGAATTTCACTGGAGTCATTGCTAATCCTTTTTTATAAAATTCATTTTTAGCATTAAATTCATTAATTGCCAAACGACGATTTTTATAATCTGACGACTCCATTAATTGATCATAAATCAAATGAATTCTATTCAATTCAACTTCCTGACCATAATGAGTAATATTATCTTTATCGATTCCATAAAAATTTATTTTACGTACTTCAGCAGCATCTTTTTTCAGAAAACGAGCAATTTTGTCCATAATGCTTTCAATTCCAGCAACTCCTTGCGGTCCACCAAAACCTCTGAATGCTGTATTTGAAGGTAGATTTGTTTTATATGCCTTTCCAGTTACCAAAATATCTGGGATAAAATAGGCATTATCAGCATGCAGCATGGCTCTTTCTAAAATGGCGAAACTCAAATCTGTCACACAACCTCCGTCAGCATTTTGTGTAACATTCAATGCTGAAATTTTTCCATTATTATCAAAACCAACTACATAATCAATCAAATATGGATGACGCTTCCCTGTCATAATTTGATCATCATCGCGGAATAAACGCAATTTTACGGGTCTTTTTGTAGCTCTAGCTAACAAAGAACTCCAAGCAGCTAACCAATTTGCTTGCGTTTCTTTTCCACCAAAAGCTCCGCCCATTCTTCTAATTTCAACAACAACTTCATTTTTTGGAATTCCCAATACTTCTGAAATTATTGCCTGCGTTTCTGATGGATGTTGCGTTCCGCTGTAAGCTGTCATTTCGTTTCCTTCCCCCGGAATAGAAAGACAAATGTGAGTTTCCAAATACCAATGTTCTTGCGCACCAGTCTCTAATTCACCTTTTATAATGTGTTTCGAATTTTTCAATCCTGAAACAACATCACCTCTTTGCATCGTTCTTGGTGCACCTAGAAGTGCATTTTTTTCAATCGCAGTGCGTAAATCCAAAATTGCTTCCAAAGGTTCGTAAGAAATTTGAATTAATTTTTCTGCTTCAAGAGCAATTTCTTCCGATTCAGCAGCAATCAAAACAATCGCTTGACCAACGCAAATTACTTCATTTTCAGCTAAACAAGGTTCATCGTGAATCACAGGACCCATTTGATTTTCACCAGGAATATCTTTGTAAGTCAAAATAGCGTGAACACCTTTCAGCTTTTTTGCTTCGCTAAAATCAATTGCTGTAATTTTTGCGTGTGCCTGCTTGCTGTAAACAACTTTTCCATGCAATAATTGAGCATTTATTTGCATATCATCAATGTAAATTGACTGTCCGCTTACGTGTTTTTTCGCGCTATCGTGAGGAAATGAATTAGATAATTTCATATTTTATAATAAAGTAGAAAAATGAATTTTAATAGGAATAGGCTAACTTCAATAAAATTAAATCTGAGTTTCGTTCCAGAATTTTAATAGTAGATTTTTGGAAACTATTGTTCTAAATTCTGCTCCTGAACGTGCGTCTGAAAGTGGCGTAAATTCTGCTCCAATTATTTCCATTGCTTGTTCAATAATGTTTCTGTCCCAAGGTTTTCCGATTAAAAAATTCTCAGCCTTGATTACTCTTTTTGTAACTGCAGCCATTCCACCGTAGGCTATTTTAATTTCTTCAACCAAATTTCCATTCAACAAAAGTAAAAATGCAGCACTTGCTGTTGAAATATCTAAATCTTTTCGTTTTGAAATTTTGTAAAATTTAATTTGAGCTTTTGGATTTGGCCGTGGAATGATAATTTTTGTGATTAATTCATTCGGTTTTTTCGCAGTTTGTCTGTAAGTAATTACGTAATCATTCATGTTTACGATACGATCTGATTTGGCGTCTTGTAATTTTATTTCCGCATTGTAAACCATGAGTAAAGGCAAAGTATCACTAATTGGTGAACTCGAACCAATATTTCCTCCAATTGTACCAATTTCACGAATTTGTTTAGATCCAAAAACAGCCAATAAATCATGTAAAGCAGGTAATTCTTTTTGAGAAATTTGTTTTACATCTTCAAGAGAAGTTCCAGCTCCAAATTTTATCAGATATTCTGAAATTACATTCTTTTTCAGTTCTTGAACATGGGATAAATCGATAATCTGTGTCAATAATTCGTGTCTTTTCGTTACGCGCAGTGCAACATCTGTAGCGCCATTTGTAACAATTGCATCAACATATTTTTCTTTTAAATTCAACGCTTCGATTTTTGTTAAAGGTTGAAAATATTGTTGATTTTCTGTTTTTATTTCAATTGATTCACTTGAATTTTTGATTTCGAGTAGCATTTCTGCAATCTTTTTTTCATCTGTAGAAAAATGATCTGCTCCATTATTCACACAAGATTGAATTGTTGCTTCAATAATCGGTTTGTAACCTGTACAGCGACATAAATTTCCAGTTAAAGAATCTTCAACTCGCTCCTTCGATGGATTATTTTCATTTTTGTAAAGCGAAAACATCGACATCACAATTCCTGGAGTACAAAACCCACATTGACTTCCATTTGCTTTAACCAAAGCATCTTGAACTGGATGTAAATTCTCTTCGTCACCATTTTTAGAAGCTAAATTTTCAACAGTAATCAATTGTTTTCCTTGTAACATCGGCAAAAAAACCAAGCACGAATCGATTGCTTTGTATAGAAGTTTGTTATCTTGATTTAATTCGGTTAAAACAACTGTGCATGCGCCGCAATCTCCTTCAGCACAACCTTCTTTTACTCCTTTATGACAAGGGGTTTTGCGCAAGTAATTAAGAACAGTATTCGTAGGTTTATTTTCTTGGTTAAATTCGATCGTTTCAATTTTACCGTCTAAAATATAGGTGATTTTATCTTGCATTTTTTCTTATTTTTAAATGTGATTGCAGATTACAAATTGGCAGATTACAGATTGCTTCACTTTCAAAATGATTTTCTTGAAAGCGAAGTAATCTGTATTCCTAGTTTATTCATTTCGTTGTTCTATTAATTTCGCCAAAATACTAATTGCAATTTCTTCAGGAGTAATTGCTTTAATTTTTTTTCCAATAGGCATATCTACATTTTCAATTTCGGTTTGAGTTATTAAATTTGAAGAAAGTAGAGTCTTTTTAGCAATTTCAACTTTTCTTTCACTACCAACCATTCCGATGTACGCATTTTTCTTTTTTGCACACAATGCTAAAATTTCTCTATCATAAGCGTGATCATGTGTCAAAATAACACAAAAAGT
Organism: Flavobacteriia bacterium; assembly: GCA_947490145.1. Lineage (GTDB taxonomy): Bacteria > Bacteroidota > Bacteroidia > Flavobacteriales_D > Crocinitomicaceae > M2408. The sequence goes on along the minus strand of CANLGD010000003.1, from coordinate 5,807 downwards.
ATTTTCATCAAAATTTAATTTTTCTATTGCTAAGGAATGATGTTCATTTATTTTACAACATTCGATGTCAAAATTTTCAAAAGCATCAATCCTATCATCAATTAACGTAACCAAAAAGTCGAGCTCAACAGCAAATTTTGCTAAGGATTTTCCGATGTGACCTGCACCAAAAATATGTACTTTTTTTTTATTCATAATAGGCTCTAAAAATAATTCAACCGTTCCGCCACAACACATTTCTAAATCTTTTACTAAATTATGTGAAACAAGTTGCGGTTTTTTAGTTTTCAATACTTCAATAGCTTGCTCAGTTATTTTTTTTTCTAAAGCGCCTCCACCAATTGAACCGAAAATTGTTTCATTCTCAAAAACAATCATTTTAGACCCCATTTTTCTCGGAGTTGAACCTTTTGATGAAACAACAGTGCACAAAACGGCTTTTTGATTGCTATTTTCGATATTAATAAGTGTGTTGTATAAATCTTTCAAAGTTGAGTTTACATATTGTATTGATACAAATATAATGAAAAACTTAAGCTTTTTGGAAAGTTTAAACATTTTTTCACCCTAATCGATTTAGTTTTAAGAATTAAAACAAAAGTTTTTTGAATTGAATATTTTTCAAAAAAATAACCTTACTTTTACAAAAAAAGTCAAGTTAAAAACAGAAAAATATGGCACAAAAAGAAGATTTCATGCGTGAAGCAATTCGCCTCTCATTAGAAAATATTCGTTCTGGTAAAGGTGGTCCGTTTGGAGCAGTAATTGTTAAAGATGGAAAAATCATTGCTAGAGGTTTCAATCAAGTTACTTCATCAAATGATCCAACTGCGCATGCAGAAGTGGTGGCAATCCGTGAAGCATGCAAAGAATTAGGAACTTTTCAATTAGATGGATGTGAAATATATACAAGTTGTGAACCGTGTCCAATGTGTTTGGGTGCAATTTATTGGGCAAGACCAGAAAAAATGTATTATGCAAACACGAAAGTTGATGCTGCAAACATTGGCTTTGACGATCAATTTATCTACGAAGAAATCGAACTTTCCCTTTCTGACAGAAAATTAAAATGTGAACATTTATTAAACGACGAAGCGCTAGTTGTTTTTAAAGAATGGAGCGAAAAGCAAGATAAAATTGAATACTGAAAGAGTTATGAGTGATGAGTTATGAATTACGAATGTTGTGAAAGTTTAAAATTAAGAATTGATAATTTAGAATTTCTGTTTTTAGGAAAATTTAATTTTAACAAAAACTCATAACTCATCGTTCATAATTCATAACTCTAGTTAAAAAGTCTCATATTTAGCTTAGAGAAAGTTTTAATCTTTTTAAAATAAAACGCCCACAAAATACTTCCTTTATAAAATCCAATTTTATTAAAAAGTTCCTTTTTGGGATTAAACGATTTTCTTTTTTGAATCATTTTCGGGAACAATATGTAAAAACTTCCATGCGCTCTCAAAACGGCATAAAAAAACTTAAATTTTCCTTTGGCGAGAAATTGAAGAGCAGCAATTCCGTCTAAAATCATGCGATACATCAATTTTAAAATCAAAATTCCTTGATGATTTTTTGTAATCATAAAAAGGCTATTTCTAAAATTAAGGTAGATTTTTCGCGGCGATTCATAATTTAATGTTCCTCCTCCAACGTGATAAACAAGAGAATTTGGAATAACTTTTAAACAGTGTCCAAGGCGTTTAATTCTCCAACACAAATCAATCTCCTCCATGTGAGCAAAAAAATCTTCGTCAAAACCATTTAATTGATTAAAAATTTCTGAACGAATTAACATACACGCACCAGATGTCCAAAAAACTTCTGTTTCACCATTGTATTGGTTAGCATCGATTTCTGTTTCACCAAAAATTCTACCTCTGCAAAATGGGTAATAATTTTTATCCATAAAGCCACCAGAAGCACCAGCATGTTCAAATTTATTGTTGGAATAAAAAGATAAAATTTTTGGTTGAACTGCAGCAATATTTATATCAGACATAGCTTCAAAAAGTGGATTTAACCAATTTTCTGTCACTTCAACATCGCTATTTATCAGTAAAAAAAATTCAGAATCAATTTGTTTTAAAGCATCGTTATAACCCTTTGCAAAACCATCATTTTGTTGATTTAAAACAATTTCAACATTTGGAAAATTTACTTTTACAAATCCAACTGAATCATCACATGAAGCGTTATCAGCTAAAATGATGCGAGCTTCGGAACTAAATTTAATTAAAGTTGGTAAAAAATCACTCAAAAATTGTTTACCGTTCCAATTTAATATTACTATGGCAAGATTTTTCAAAAATTCTAATATTGTTTAAATAAATCTTCACTATTTCCACCAAAATGATCTCTATTTCCATCATTTGGATCATCAATATCTTTATTTACAGAAGTTCGTTTGGACAATTGTTGCTGCCAACGGTAATTTTGAACTTCTCCAATCATATCAGAATGTAACAATCTATATGTATTATTGACTAAATCAGGATTATAAAAAATAAATCCACGTCGAGAATAAACTTTAATTTTATCGTATCTCCAGATTTCATATGGATAATCTGAAGGAGAATTTTCTCTGGTAATTACTGAACTTGGTGCCCCATATTGGAGATAAACTCTTCCACGATCTGTTTCATGACCAGCAGTGTAATTAGTACTAAATAATTTTTCTACAGTTAACACTTGAAATTTATAACTCATCCAAGATTCGTAAGTTCTTGAACCATTTGTTGAATTTACCCAATATGATTGAATGTATTTTCTATACAGCGAATTATCTTTTGTTTTAAGTAAATCAATAATGTTGCGCATTTCAGCTGGTTTAGAAATTGGAATCAAACTAGAAATGTAAAAATCCAAACTATCATCCGTTATTGAGGCTTGAAATTTTGGATCCAAAACAATGTTATCAGCTTGAACTTCTTCAAATTCGTCCTCACTAAAACGCTCAAAATAATAAGAACTTGTCGCGACATTTAGGTTTTGTCTGTTTATTAAAGAATATTCCAAAATATACTCACCTGATTTCAGTTTTGAAATATCAACTTGTTTAATTATTGGCTGAACTTCATCAACTTCAATTTTTGAAAAACGTGTAAAACTTTCAATTTCAGTTTTCGTTTTCACATCAATTAAAGTTTGCTTTAAACCCATTTTTTTTAGTGAATCATCAACCTTTTTGGGGCAATAAACTTCAAAATACACTGGAATTTTTGTTGCTTGAGTTTGATAATAATTTGAAATTCTTGGAATAATCTCATAACCAGATTTTGCAAAAACACTTGAATTATCTATTTCATTTTTAATTGGTAGCATCATTTCTGCAGTTTCCAAACTTGAAATAGCAATTTTTGACGAAAAATCTTCCACATTAATTTCTTGAATAGCTGTAATTGTTGACTTATCCGTATTTTCATTTTTGGAATTCACATCAGTTAAAGTTAATTCCAGAGAATATTTACCCGGTTTTAAGGCAATTCGTTTGATTTCATAAAAATCTTCAATAATGCTATCTCGCATTACAGGACTTTGTAATCTGTAAGCATCTGACTTAGCAACAACACCATCTTGTTTAAAAACATACTGAATTGCTATTTCACTTTGCAAACCATTTTCAACCGCTTTGTAATTCAAGGAATAAGACACAAATTGTAAATGTATTTCAACAAAATTTCCAATTTCGGGATTGAAAAAATTTTTGTGATCCAAATAAGCTTTTATTGTTTTGCTCTTTTGAGAATAAACTGAGAAGCTAAAAAAACCAATTAATACGGCTATAAAAATATTCTTCATACCTTGAGATTGAGTTGTAAAGGTACAATTTTGTTTAAAGAAAACGAAATTTTACTTTCTGCTATTTATTTTGTTGTTCATTCAATTGATTTAACTGTATGAAAATGAATACGCAAGAAATTTCATATTCAGAAAAAATACTTTTTTTTACTTTTTTTTACTTTTTCCATTGCCAATAAGGAAAAAAGCAGTACATTTGGCACGGAGAATTGGCAGAGTGGTCGATTGCGGCAGTCTTGAAAACTGTTGTACCGAGAGGTACCGTAGGTTCGAATCCTACATTCTCCGCCAAAAAATTTGAAACCCAATTCAATATTGAATTGGGTTTTTTTTGATATAATTTGAATAAAACTGGTTTAAGTAAAATTTTAATATACCAGAGCAAATTTCTGTGGAGGTAAATTCAGGATTGTCTTTAACTTTTGTTTCCAAAATGATTATTTTTTAAAAAATATTGATTTATTAAAATTGCTTTTAACCGATTCTTTGAATGAGTATTTTGATGTGATAGCATTTGAAAAATTGATGAAGATTTACATTTGTTTTTAGAGGAAAAGGGTCTTTTACCATCTGAGTTTGGTAATATAAAACATAGTTCTAAAGTTTTTTTTGATGAAATTATTAATCAAGATTTCTCCATTCTTGTGCATTACGCTTTTCTGCACTTAAAGAGAAGAAGGTGGTTGAATCATCAAAACGGAAAAGTTGAATTTGGAAACTGGAATTTAATATCGAAAGGCACTCGAATGACATCTGAGTTTGCCTCTTTTTTAAAAGAAGTCGGTAGCTTCTGAGCCTTTAGCTGTGAGACAATTGGTGGTTTTAATGGTGTGAAAGGTAGAATTTTTCCACGCTATTTTAAAGATCAATTAAGTGAATTTAAAAATTAGAATCTACTCAAACATGCAGAAAAATGGTTGATTTTTCCCGAAAACTGTGGACAATTTTTATTAATTGATGAAATAACTTTCACGCATAGAAAACTTTACACAATAATCACTACCATAGCCGCAAAAGGAAAAAAAGCAGCTATAGTCGCCCTTGTTAAGGAACAAAGGCAGAAGAAGTAATCTTGGTTTTGGAAAAAATACAATAAAAACTTCGTAAAAGGCTTATAGAAATAACTTTAGATATGATCGGGTAGTATGAATTTAATTGTAAAAAGTGCCTTTCCAAAAACAGTGCTAGTGACACTTAGATTTCATGTTCAAAAATATGCAAATGAAGCTACTCAAGAACTTCGTGTCCAACACAAGTTGAAGCATTGATAAAGAAAAAGATTCAATAGAAGAAGCAAAACAACCTAAAAAAGTATTCCAACCAACTATTTTAGAAAATGGAGATACCATAAAACAACTACTTGAAAGAAGAAGATAGGTCTCATATAAAAAAGAAAAAGATTGGAAAGCTATTAATAAACATAGAGCAAAACTACTTTTCGAACATTATCCAGACATACTTGCAGCAAACGAATTATATCAGAAACTAAATTGGGTATTTGAGAATACTAAAGATAAGATCTACGAATATAAATGACTTGCTCAGTGGCAAAAGAAAGTTAGCCAAGCTAGATTTAAATCCTTCATCACAATCTCAAGAACAATAATGAATCATTATCAAACGATATTAAATTACTTCGATAATAGAAATACATATGCTTCAGCTGAATCATTTAATGCGAAAATCACAGCTTCTTAAAATAACAATGCATAATTTGTTTTGTTCATAATCATTGGCTAATAGCTGTCTTTTTTTGGATTCCACAACAATATGACTTTATGCACCTTCGGACCTATTTTCATTCAAAAAAAGGCAAAAAAAAATCCTTATCATAAAATGATAAGGATTTTATAAAAGTGGCATCGACTTACTCTCCCACCCTCAAAAGGGCAGTACCATCAGCGCAAGCAGGCTTAACTTCTCTGTTCGGAATGGGAAGAGGTGGACCATGCTGCAATAGACACCTAAAATTGTTGATTATAGATTACAAATTTACATATTAGAGT
>CANLGD010000002.1 GCA_947490145.1 Flavobacteriia bacterium | reverse complement strand
CTTCCAATGGAGATGGTTTTTATATTGCAGTTTATGACCAAAATATGTCCGCACTTCAATATGCAACCTTTATGGGTGGATCAAGTGATGACCATGTAGATGGTGGAACTTCCCGCTTTGATAAAAATGGTAGAATTTATCATGCTGTTTGTTCAGCGTGTGGAGGAAATGCAAATGGATTTGTTAGCACTCCAGGAGTTGTAGCCCCAGTTAATGGTAATACAGGATTTGGTGGAAATTGTAACCTAGCTGCCTTTAAATTTGACTTGAATTCAATTAATGCAATTGTTACTGATCCAAATTTTATTATTTGTATTCCTAATCCGGTACAATTTTTCAATAATTCGACTGAAGGGGATCTTTTTTTCTGGGATTTTGGTGATTTAAGCACTTCAAATGATCCAAATCCATCACACACTTATACGCAAGTTGGAAGTTTTACTGTAAAATTAGTTGTTTCAGACTCTGAAGGATGTAAAGCTCCAGATTCTACTTCTTTTGTAGTAGAAGTTGGAAGTTTTGAAGCAGGAAGTGTAACTCTCCCACCAACAATTTGTAAAGGTTCCCCTTACCAATTTGATGCCTTTGGTGGATTAAATTATTTCTGGTCACCAGCAAATGTTTTAGACGATGCAACAATTCCTAACCCAACAGCAATCATTTTTGACACGACAACTTTCACAGTGATTATTTCTGACACGTGCGGCGTTGACACTGTCTTTGTAACATTGAACGTATTCCAGGACGCAATATCCGTATCAAGTGACACGTCTATTTGTTTAGGATTTTCAACTCCTTTAGAGGTTTTTGGTGCGTTAAGTCAAGTTTGGACGCCAAATACATTTATTTCAAATGCAAATTCTGCAAACCCAATAGTAAATCCAGATACAACAACTACATACATTGTCACTGCAACAACCTTAAATAATTGCTTATTCAAAGATAGTGTATTAGTGGATGTATTCTTTAATTTGCCGATACCCATTTTAGACGATACCGTCACGATGTGCGCCAAAAGTTTTGCAACAATTATAGCTGCTGGAGCACCTAATTATTTTTGGAGTCCAGATCAATTTATTAATAGGACTGTCGGAGATACCGTTATCGTAAATCCCCCAGCTGATTTTACTTATTTTTGTGACTTCACGAATGCCTGCGGAACAGCAAGAGATACCGTTTTTGTAGATGTAATTATTCCAAATATTAGGGCTTTTAGCGATACAATTTTATGCGTAGGTCAATCAGCTAATCTGCATGCGATGGGGGTTTCGCAGTATCAGTGGAGTCCCAAGGGGACAATTGATAACTTCATTTCTGATTCTGTAGTTGCAACGCCTTTAAATACAACGAATTATTTAGTTATTGGAATTGATGAATTTGGATGTCGAGATTCAGCCTTTGTTTTAGTTCAAGTTTTTCCTATCAATCAAGTAAATGCAGGAATTACAGTTTTCGCTTTTATCGGTGAAGAAATTCAATTAAGTGCTAATACAACTGTCAGCGGTGGAACTTTCCAATGGCTTCCAGAGAGTAATTTATCCTGTCCAACTTGTCAAACTACAAGTGCAAATCCAAATCGAAGTTTTGATTACACGGTATTTTTCACAGACACAAATGGTTGCACAACTTCTGATATTGTTCATATAGATTATCCTGGAATTTTATACATTCCTAATACTTTTACTCCAGACGGAAGTAAGTTCAACGAGGTTTTTAAAGCTTATGGAGAAGGCATAAAAAGTTTTGAAATGTTGATTTTTAACCGTTGGGGTGAATTAATTTATACCTTAGATTCAATGGATGATTATTGGGACGGAAAATACAAAGGAGAAATGTGTCAAGATGGAACTTATACTTGGATTTTAACTTATGATGACAATACGGATGAAATTAAAACAATTACTGGTCATGTAAATTTAATTAAGTGAAAAATTAATTCAAATTAATGAAAATTGTCACTTTTAAACCACAGATAGTGAACTATGTTTTGTAAATGTCTACGTAGTGAAAATTTATAAGTTTTAGTTTTGTTTAAATCCCAAAAAATTAAAAATCCAAAACTTTAATCTTTTTTTGAATCATAATTGTTTACTTTTGTATAAGATATGGAATCAACAGCAAAAAGAAAATTTAGTGTCCGCGAAATCAGAGAGGATTTTCCAGCCTTGCGACAATTAATTTACGGAAAAAATTTAATTTATTTCGACAACGGAGCAACTTCCCAGAAACCACAATTTGTGTTGGATGCAATAAATCGCTATTATTCAAAAGATAATGCAAACATTCACCGAGGTGTGCATTATTTAAGCCAAAAATCAACTTCTGATTACGAAGATGCACGCAAATTTATTGCAAATTACATCAATGCAAATTCTACCAATGAAATAATATTCACAAAAGGAACAACTGATGGTATAAATTTAGTTGCTTCGTCTTTTGGAGAATTATTGAAAGAAGGTGATGAAATAATTATTTCGGCGATGGAACATCATTCTAATATTGTTCCCTGGCAAATGTTGTGTGAACGAAAAAAATGTGTTTTGCGCGTAATTCCAATTACCAAAAAAGGAGATTTAATTATTGAGGAATATGAAAAATTACTCTCTTCAAAAACGAAATTAGTTGCTTTAACGCATATTTCTAATACACTTGGAACAATAAATCCAATCAAAGAAATTATTGAAAAAGCACACCTTGTTGGTGCTAAAGTTTTGATTGACGGAGCGCAAAGCATACAACATAAAAAAATTGATGTTAAAGACTTAAATTGCGACTTTTTTGTTTTTTCAAGCCACAAAGTTTTTGGACCAACAGGAATTGGAGTTCTTTACGGAAAAGAAAAAATATTAGAAAAAATGCCTCCATATCAAGGTGGCGGTGATATGATTAAGAAAGTGACTTTTGAAAAAACCACTTACAACGAATTGCCTTTTAAATTTGAAGCAGGAACACCGCACATTGCTGGAGGAATTTGTCTTGGAAAAGCTTTGGAATATGTAAGTCAATTTAACATGGAAGACATTGAAAACCATGAAATGATGTTGGCCGATTATGCACAAGATTTACTTTCAACATTTGAAGATATGAATATCATTGGTGAATCCAAGAAAAAAACGAGTGTGGTTTCATTTGTTGTCGATGGTGTTCATCCATTTGATTTAGGAACGTTACTTGACAAACAAGGAATCGCTGTTAGAACTGGTCATCATTGTACGCAGCCATTAATGGATTTTTATAAAATACCAGGAACAGTTCGTGCATCATTTGCTTTCTACAACACGAAAGAAGAAATTGATGTGTTTATCGCTGCAGTAGAAAAAGGAATCTCAATGCTTAAATAGAAATCAAGACTTCAGGATTTTAAGATTCAAAAGTCAAGACTTTTATTCAACGTAAATTAAAGTCTTGACTTTTGAATCTCTTAGTCTTTTGTCCCCTATACCAATATCCAAAATAAAATGACTTTAGAAGAAAAACAACTCGCAATAATTGAAGAATTTTCCATGTTTGATGACTGGATGGATAAATATGAATACATCATTGAACTTGGGAAAGACTTACCTAAAATTGATGACTCAAAAAAGTCCGACGATAAATTAATTACTGGCTGTCAATCGAATGTTTGGTTGGATTCTAATTTTGATGACGGGAAAATGACCTTTTTTGCAGATTCAGATGCCATAATCACAAAAGGTATAATTGGTTTGTTGATTCAAGTTTTAAATAATGAAAAACCTGAAGATATTGCTAAAAGTGATTTGCACTTTATCAATGGCATTGGCTTGCACGAACATTTATCTCCAACAAGATCCAATGGTTTAGCAAGTATGGTTAAAAAAATGAAAATGGAAGCTTTGAAAGTTTGTTAATACACAATTACAGATTGACAGATTACAGATTTGTTTCAAAGAAAATAAATCTAGAAATCTAATAATCTATAAATCGCATTTTAAAAAATGAATCTTTATTCAAACAAACAAAAATGGAAAATTTTTCTGCTTTTTATCGCACTGATAATGGTAGGTGTTTCTTTGTATGTTTCAAATAAGATTGTCACAAAAGTTAGTGATCAAGAAAGAAATCGTGTAACCCAATGGGCTGATGCGATCAAAAAAAAGGCAGAATTAGTTCGATTAACAAACAGAACATTTTCTCAACTGCGTGAAAAAGAGCGTAATGAAATGGAAATGTGGATTGATGCTACAAAAGAAATTTCTAAACCAATTTCTGATGATGCTTTTGGAATAAGTACTTTTCCAGATTATACTTTACCTTTAAAAATCATCTATAAAAACAAAGACATTCCTGTAATTTTGTTTGATAATAATGGAACAATTTCAGGAGATATAAATTTAGGTTTTGATGAAAAATCTTTGCAAAAACATTATCCAAGCTATTCAAAAAAACAAATAGCTAAAATTTTTGATGATTCTTTGAGAAAATTGGCTAAAGATTGGAAAGAAATAAACCCAGCTTTTACAATTGAAGTTTTTGAAGGATTATTTATGACTTATGTTTACAATGATTCAAAGCAAATTTTTAAATTAGAAAAAGAACGTGATTCATTGATAAACTCATTCAATCAAGAATTAATTTCTAATCAAAGTTTTGTTCCTGTAATTTTAATCGATTCAAAATCAGATAGTATTATAGCTACAAATGTACCACAAACGAATCTTTCGTTAAAAAAATTAAAACAAACATTAAATTATTTTAAATTACAAAACAAACCCATTAAATTAGATTTAGCAGTAAATCAGCACAGTTTATTGTATTACGATGCAAGTCCAGAATTGAAACAATTACAGTATTTCCCCTACATTCAATTTTTGATTATCGGACTATTTATTTTTATTGGCTACCTGATTTTTAGTACTTTTCGTAAGGCTGAACAAAATCAAGTTTGGGCTGGAATGGCCAAAGAAACGGCGCATCAATTGGGAACACCGCTTTCGTCTTTAATGGCTTGGGTGCAATTATTGGAGGATGAAAACATTGACCAAAATATGGTTTCTGAAATGAAAAAAGATGTTGATAGATTGGAAACTGTTTCAAATCGTTTTTCTAAAATTGGATCTGATGCAAAACTAGAACTAGATGACATCGTTGAAACAATTGATAAAGTTACTAGTTATTTGAGAACACGAATTTCATCCAAAATAGAATTGGAATTACACAAACCTTTTGATCCAATTTTCATCAAACACAATTCACCTTTGATGGAATGGGTTTTTGAGAATATAATAAAAAATGCTGTTGATGCAATTTCAAAAAATGGCAGAATAGATGTTTCAGTTTCTCAAGATGAAAAAGAAGTTTTCATTGATATAAAAGATACTGGAAAAGGAATCCCAAATAAAGAAATTAAAACAGTTTTCCAACCAGGATTTACCAGTAAAAAAAGAGGTTGGGGTTTAGGACTTTCTCTCGTTAAAAGAATTGTAAGCGAATACCATAAAGGAAAAGTATTCGTTTTAGAATCTGAAGCTGGAAAAGGTACAACTTTCAGAATCACACTTAGAAAATAAACAGTATCATTTTCATTATAAATTGATCTATACAAAATTCGTAACTCATAATTCATAACTATTTAAACATGAACTTTTTAATTGTTGGTTTAGGAAATCCTGGAAGTGATTATAAGGAAACCCGCCATAACATTGGTTTTAAAGTTGTTGAAGCTTTAGCGAAGGAAAAAGAAGTAAGCTTCTCATTGGGAAAACAAGCTGAAATGGTAAAATTTAAGTTTAAAGGTCATAATGTAACATTAATTAAGCCTACAACTTACATGAATTTAAGCGGAAAAGCTTTAAATTATTGGATGCAAGCTGATAAAGTTCCTCTGGAAAATGTATTTGTTGTAACGGATGATTTAGCACTTCCTTTTGGGAAATTAAGGTTAAAAGGACAAGGTTCTGCAGGTGGACACAACGGATTAAAAGACATTGAAGCTGTTTTAAAAACCCAACAATATGCTCGTTTACGATTTGGTGTTGGAGCAGATTTCTCAAAAGGAAGACAAGTTGATTATGTTTTAGGAGAATGGAACCCAGAAGAAAGAATAACTCTAGAAGAAAGAATTAAAACCGCTACAGAATTTATTAAGAGTTTTGTTGGGATTGGAATTGAATTAACAATGACGAATTGGAATGGGAAATGAATAGAATTAAGAGTTAAAAATGAAGAATTAAATATAGATAAATTCAAGACAAATAGATTCAAAAGTCAAGACTAAATAAAAGTTGAACAAAGTTTTTTTTCTAAATAGGATGAGTCTTGACTTTTGAATCTTCTGGTCCAAAAATCTAAAAATAATCTTATGTCTATAAAAACCAAAGGATATTTCCTTAAAAAATATGGTGAATCAAAAAGCGCTTTTGAATTACGTGATTTTGAAATTTCTTCGCCAAAAGAAAATGAAGTTTTAATTGAAGTTGAAAGTTTCGGCTTAAATTATGCTGATGTAATGGCTCGTAATAACTTGTATAAATCCGCACCAGCTTTGCCTTGTATTCTTGGCTATGAAGTTGTTGGAAAAATAATTCAAGTTGGAAACGATTCAAATTCGCATTTAATCGGAAAAAAAGTTGTTTCATTTACACGCTTTGGTGGATATGCAAAACATGCTTTGGCCAGTTTAAATACCTGTATTGAAATTGATAATTTAAAGACTTTTACTGCCTTATCTTTAGCAACTCAATACGTTACAGCATTTTATATGTGTGACTTTTTATCGCCTGTTCGAGAAAATGATCGTGTATTAATTCACGCCGCAGCCGGAGGAGTTGGTTCTGCTTTAATTCAATTGTGTAAATTAAAAAATGCCATCGTTTACGCCAAAGTTAGCTCCGAAGAAAAAGAAGATTATGCAAACAAAATAGGAGCGGATTTTACGGTAAATTACAACAGAGCAGATTATTTTGAAACACTAAAAAAAATCTTAAAAGGAGAAAAATTAGATGCCACTTTCAATCCAGTTGCTGGTTCAACTTTCAAAAAGGACATGAAATTAATTGGAGCTGGAGGAAAAGTAATCTTATTTGGCGGATCTGAAAGATCAGAGAAAAAATGGGGAATTTTATCCACTTTAAATTTTGTGCGAAAAATGGGAATCGTCATTCCAATTGGATTAATGATGCAATCAAAAAATATTTTAGGCGTAAATATGTTGACAATTGCAGACAATAAACCTGAAATTTTGGCTCATTGCTTAAAATCTGTTGTGAAATTGGCGCAAGAAAAGAAAATTAAGATTGAAAATGGAAGTGAATTTTCAGCAAATCAATTGGCAGAAGCGCATGATTTTTTGGAATCAGGCAAATCAATGGGGAAAATCATCATAAATTGGTAAGAAAAGTTTACTTTTACGTCTCAAATGCAGATACACACAATTTCAAATAAATCTAATTTAGATTCGCTTCAAACAATTAAAAACCCAATTTTAACTATTGGAACTTTTGATGGTGTTCATCTGGGACATCAAAAAATCATCAAAAAACTGAACGAAGTAGCTGAAATTAAAAAAGGTGAATCAGTTTTATTTACATTTTTTCCGCATCCAAGACATGTTTTAAATAAACAAATCTTGGGAGAAAATGAACTAAAAATGCTTCAAACTCAAGAAGAAAAAATTGAAAAATTGGAGCGAATGGGCTTGAATCATTTGATTATTTATCCTTTTACGACTGATTTTTCAAATACAAAAGCAGAAGATTTCATCAAAGAATTTTTGGTCGAAAAGTTAAATGTCAATACGATTGTTGTTGGTTACGATCATCAATTTGGTAAAAACCGAGAAGGTTCTTTGGAACATTTAATCAGACTTTCAAAAATTTATCCATTTAAAGTGATTGAAATTCCTGCCCATGAAATTGATGAAGTAAATGTCAGTTCAACGAAAATCAGAAAAGCATTAGAAATTGGCGAAATAGATACCGCAAATTCTTATTTAAACGAAGCATTTGAAATTTCAGGGAAAGTCATAAAAGGCAAGCAACTAGGGCGAACAATCGGATTTCCTACTGCAAATATTGAAATTATTGATCCACATAAATTGATTCCAGCCTATGGAGTTTATGCTGTAAAAGTAAAACTGGAAGACAAAACTATTCACAATGGAATGATGAATATTGGCATAAATCCAACGGTGACTGACGAAAAAAAGATTCATTGTGAAGTTGCTATTTTAGATTTTTCTGCTGATATTTACGATACCAAAATTTCAGTATATTTATTGAAGCGCATCCGTGATGAAAAGAAATTTAATGGTTTGGAAGAACTTAAAACACAAATCAAGCAAGATGAAAAAGAAATTCGCAGTCTTTTTGTTCATTCTTAGTTTTCAGCATACTGTATTTTCTCAGGATAAAAACGGTTTTTATTCTTTAGAGGAAGCATTTAATATTCATCCTGATTCTGTTTTCAAACTTTCCCTCCGAAAAATGAAATTAGATTCTCTTCCGTCAGAAATTCTTCGTTTTAAAAATATTCAAAGCCTTGATTTAAGCGGAAATAAATTAAAATCTTTACCCGAATTTATTGCTGAATTTTCTTTACTGCAAGAAATTGACATCAGTAAAAACAAATTCACGCACTTTCCAGAACAAATCTGCTTACTAAAAAATGTTGCCGTTTTAAAAATGAATCGTAACGAAATGGCAGCAATTCCCGAATGCATTTTAAACCTTAAAAAATTAACTTTTATTGATTTTTGGGACAACCCAATGAAAGAATATCCTGAAGCTTTTTTAATTTTAGAAAATTTAAAAGAAATTCACGCCGAAGGAATTCGTTACAATCCAAAATTTCAAGAAAAATGGATTAAAGCTTTACCCAAAGTGAAATTTTATTTTGATGAGCCTTGTGATTGTATGGATTAAAAGGAAAAAATGGCATATTTGGTAAAAGTTATACGCCAGTTTTTCGCTTAGCCACAAAAAACTGGCTTTATAAGCGAAATAAACTAGCAGGAATAAGGAATTTGGTGGTAATTTTACCGAAAAACTGCTTAACTAATTAAAAAAATGAGACCATATATGTTGTATGGCTCTTTGGAATCGTTGGTGATGACGGCATATTAAATTCTAATGCAATTGACTTATTAAAATAGAATAAAGCTTAATATACAATTACATTACTCTATAGAAAGGTCTCTTATTCGCTCTGCTTCCAGGTCAGAATTCTTTTCAAATTTGTGATGAAAACGAACTGTTCTTTTATTTAAAAATTATAGAAGTGCAAATTCAATTTGAAAAAAGTCCACCCACTCAAACTCACAAAATACACTTTCATTATCTGAATAGTGTAAATGATGTAACTCTTTTGAAAAATTGTGTAATGCTTTCCAAAATTTTTAGCCGCAATTTTGTAGCATAAATAGCTTAAGCTGTATAAAACACAATCAAATGAAAAATTACAAATTTTCATTATTACAAGCAACAAGCGATAAATTGGGTTTAAGAAAAAAATAATTAAACAAACAATATCTAAGGATGAAAAAATTAGAAAACAAAACCGTATTCATTACAGGTGGGTTATCAGGCATTGGTAAAGCATGTGCAATAGCTGCAGCCAAAGAAGGTGCAAACATTGTAGTTGCTGATATGAAAGCAGAAAACAGTGAAAAGGCATTTCAAGAAATAGTAAATGAAAATCCTAAAGCCATCTTCATCGAATGTGATGTTTCCAAATTTGAACAAGTGCAAACTGCCATTCAGAAAACAATTGGCGTATTCAAAACCTTAGATGTTGCACTCAACAACTCAGGCATTATTGGTGAGTCAAGCAAGATTGGAGACATGACAGAACAAGCATGGCTAAAAGTCATTGGTGTAAATCTAAACGGTGTGTTCAATTGTATGAAGCATGAATTAGCACAAATGATAAAACAAAAAAGCGGTGTTATTGTAAATATGTCATCTATTCTTGGAAAGGTAGGTTTTAGCTCATCTGCTCATTATGTAGCCTCAAAACATGGGGTAATTGGACTTACACAAACTGCCGCGTTGGAGTATGCAACCGAAGGCATTCGTGTAAATGCCATTTGTCCAGGTTTTATTGAGACCCCTCTACTAGATAAAGGCGGCATCAGCAAAGATATCGAAGTCAAACAACACATCATTAACTTGCATCCAATGAAACGCCTGGGCAAATCAGAAGAAATCGCAAATGGTTTTATTTTTCTTGCTAGCGAAGATAGTTCGTTTGTATCTGGAACCAGTTTGGAAATTGACGGCGGATATTTAGTCATTTAAACATTACCCGAAAAAAATAACTCAAGCAAAATATTCAAAACTTACTTGAAAGAAAATAATTTTATTAAAGATATTTTATACAACTAATGAATTAAAAATGGAGTTTAAGGATTATTACAAAATATTAGAAATACCCAAAACAGCTTCACCAGAAGAAGTAAAGAAAGCTTATCGAAAGCTTGCAAGAAAATATCATCCCGACCTCAATCCAAATAACATAGAATCTGAAAAAAAATTCAAGGAAATTAATGAGGCAAACGAAGTGTTGAGCCATCCTGAAAATCGCAAAAAATACGATCAATATGGAAAAGACTGGAAACATGCTGATGCTTTTGAATCACAAAAAAATAATCAGCAACAATCTCATCGTAACTCAGGAGCTCAAAATCAAGAGTACTCGGGTGATTTTTCTGATTTCTTTGAATCAATGTTTGGCGGACAAGGAAGACAAAACAATCAAAGAAGATTTAGAGGACAAGATATTAATGCCTCTTTGAAATTAAAATTAACGGACGTCTACAAATCCCAAAGTCAAACAATTACAGTAAACGGGAAAAATATTCGCATTAAAATTCCAGCTGGTGTTGAAAATGGTCAGGTAATTAAAATTGCTGGACATGGATCAGCAGGTGAAAACGGTGGTCCAAACGGTGATTTATTCATTACTTTTTCAATTGAAAATGATACAAAATTCAAACGGGATGGTAGTAATTTATACATCAATGAAGAATTAGACTTATATACTTCTCTTTTGGGCGGAGAAATTTTGCTTGATACCTTAGAAGGAAAAGTGAAACTGAAAGTAGCACCAGAAACCCAAGTTGGATCAAAGGTGAAACTAAAAGGAAAAGGATTTCCAATTTACAAGAAAGAAAACGAGTTTGGAGATTTATATATTACTTATCAAGTTAAGTTGCCAACAAATCTAAACGAAGAAGAAAAAGAACTATTTTTACAACTAAAATCAATCAGAAATAATGGAAGCAAATAAACTTATTCGAATAGAACAAGTATGTCTCAGTTATTCAGTTGATTTATCTTTTATTCGGAATTTAAACGAACTTGGTCACATTGAAGTAATCGTTGAAAAAGATGTTCATTATATTCATGAAAAACAATTAAAATCACTCGAAAGCTTCTTGTATTTTCACACGGAATTAAATATTAATTTAGAAGGAATTGATGCAATTGCCCATTTGCTAGTGAAAAATGAGCTCTTGCAAAATGAATTAATTCTTCTACAAAATAAATTAAGATTTTACGATCAAAACGTAGATATACAAATTCGAAAGTGATTTCAAATTGGCAGATTATTTTTAACTATCAGATTAGTTTTTACCCTCAATGATAATTACAATTTCTCCTTTTGGAGGATGATTTTCGTAATATAATTTTACCTCTTTTACTTCGCCACGTTGATATTCTTCATAAATTTTAGATAATTCTCGAACAACACAAACTCTTCTTTCTGATCCAAAATACTCCTCAATTTGACCTAAGCATTTAGTTAATCTGTGTGGAGATTCATACAAAACGATTGTTCTTTCCTCTTGTGAAAGTGCAATTAATTTCGTTTGTCTACCTTTTTTGTGTGGCAAAAATCCTTCAAAGCAAAAACGATCACAAGGAAAACCACTGCCAACCAAAGCAGGTATTAAAGCAGTTGGTCCGGGCAAGCAAGTAACTTTAATTCCGTTTTCAATGCATGCACGAATTAACAAAAATCCTGGATCTGAAATTCCTGGTGTGCCAGCATCAGAAACTAAAACTGTAGTTTCATTTGAGAGTATTTTATCAATTACTGATTGTAAGATTTTATGTTCATTGTGCGCATGAAATGGTAGAACATGTTTCGTAAATCCTAAATGTGAAATTAATTTTTTAGTTACACGAGTGTCCTCAGCAAAAATTAATTCCGCCTCTTTCAAAATACGAACTGATCTTAATGTAATATCTTCTAAATTCCCAATTGGAGTTGGTACTAAAATTAATTCGGGCATAATATTTTAAGTAAAAATCATCTTGTTAACACAACATAATCAAGTAAAACGGTTCTTAAAAATTCTACTTTTTTCTGAGGAGTTTCTGACAAACCGATAATTTTTGCAGTCTTATGTGCTAATTCAACTGCAAATGTTTTTGTATGATCTGAAGGAGAACTTTGTAAGCGCTGCAATGTGTTTTTAATCAACATAACATCTTCGTCCGTAAAGCGTGTTACATTTTGGAAAGTTGTCTTGTGAGTTGTTGTGTTTTTAATTGAAAGAATATTTTTTAAATTATATAATTGACTATTTTTCTTTTTAATAATAATTGTATTTGCCATTGAATCTCCTAAACGTTGGCCTCTTTCTGAGGTACTTGCAAAAATAATGGCTAAAAAGCCAAAGCCAAACCAAATGTCAACAACCCTAAAAATCCAACGCGTAAAATATTCTCTCAAACCAGCGTTTTCTCCAGAGATTTTGACAATTCTGATTCCCATTGTTAATTTACCTAAACTTTGCCCTCTGGTTAAATATTCAATAATTGGGCTATAAAAAATCCATGGAAGTCGAAACAACATCAATGTTATAAATTTACTTGTCCCACTATCAAGGGAGAACAAAGATTGTCCCAAAGCTAAACCAACAACTAAAAAATATAGTACAAAAGCAAATAAGTCGATAATTGAAGCCAAAACACGTTGTCCAGCACTAGCAATTTCATACTCAATTTTTACATGTTGTGCAGTTGTGAATTCTAAGGACTTCATTAATTAGTTATTAAGATATAACACTTCAGGATTTTAGGACTTCAAGATACAGAAGCCAAGACGAAATTTAAAGTCTTGACTTTTGAATCTTGATACCTTAAAGTCTTTATATCCTGATGTCTAATTAAGCTATGTTAGTAAATACTTGTTGTACATCGTCATCGTCTTCAATTTTATCCAATAATTTTTCGATATCAACCAATTGTTCTTCCGTAAACTCAACTGGAGTTGTTGGAATTCTTTTCAAACTAGATTTTAAAACTTCTAAATTAAGTTCCTCAATTGCAGCTGACAGCGTTCCAAAAGAAGTGAAATCGCCATAAATTACAATTCTATCTTCTTCCACTTCAATTTCGTTGCAACCAGCATCAATTAAACTAAATTCTAACTCTTCTGGGTCAAGTCCATCCGTTTTATTGATTTCAAAAACAGATTTTCGGGTAAACATAAATTCCATTTGACCATTTGGAACAACAATACCATTTGATTTATTGAAATAAGACTTCACATTAGCAACAGTTCTAGTTGGATTATCCGTTGCACTTTCAACAAAAATCAATACTCCGTGAGGTCCTTTTCCTTCATAATTTATTTCAGAAAAACTTGCTAAATCTTTTTGAGTGGCACGTTTAATTGCTTTATCAATATTATCTTTAGGCATATTCTCTGCCTTCGCATTTTGAATTGCAGTGCGCAACTTAGAGTTCATCGCTGGATCGCCTCCGCCCTCTTTCGCTGCCATCGTAATTGCCTTTCCAAGTTTTGGAAACAATTTTGACATTTTATCCCAACGTTTTTCTTTTGTTGCTCTGCGGTATTCAAACGCTCTTCCCATAATTGATTTTTTAAACTTTTTTATTTAAACACAAAGATAATTTTTTTTTGATAAGATTAATAAATCAGTTATAAATTTTTAAGAAAATCAAAGTCACATGTCTTGTCAATCTCTCAATAAAAACAAATAGCGCTGAATTGTATTTTCTAAGCCAAAATACAAAGCATCAGAAATAATTGCATGTCCAATTGAAACTTCATTCAAAAAAGGAATATTTTCTTTGAAAAAACGCAAATTTTCTAAACTCAAATCATGTCCAGCATTGATTCCCAATCCTAATTCTTTGGCATAAATTGCTGCTTTAACAAACGGTTCAACCGCTTTTTCTTTGTCTATGGGAAATTCTTCCGCATAAGGACCTGTATAAAATTCAATTCTATCTGAGCCTGTTTTTTGCGCAAATTCAATGTTTTCCAAATTAGTGTCCACAAAAATGGATGTTCTAATTCCTAAACTTTTAATTTTAGAAATAATTTCTTGTAATTCGACTAAATGTTTTTTTGTGTCCCAACCTGCATTTGATGTCAAAACATGCGGTGGATCTGGAACTAAAGTTGCTTGTTCTGGTCTAATTTCTTCCAAAATTTGCATAAATCGCTTGTCCGGATAACCTTCGATGTTAAATTCTGTTGAAACAACTTTTTTCAAATCGTACACATCTTTTTTGGTAATATGTCTTTCGTCAGGACGTGGATGAACTGTAATTCCATTCGCACCAAACCGTTCGCAATCTTGTGAAACTTGAACAACATTTGGGTATAAGCCACCTCGAGAATTTCTAATCGTGGCTATTTTATTAACATTTACACTTAATTTGGTTTGACTCATTGTTTAATTATCTTGAACTTTTTGTTGATATCAACTCCTTCAATCACACAAAATAAATTCCCGGAATTAAATGTTCAATAGAAATTCCATTTTTATTATACTGATTGTATTCGACAAAATTAACCATTTTCCTTGAGTATTGTAAATTTTATAAGAAACAATTTTATAAACTTTAACCACTTAGTAGCTTAGAAAAGTGAAAAAAAGCTTGATTAAAATTCTAAGTGTAAAAACCTTTCAAATGCAGTTTCGGCACCTCTAAACAATTGAACTTACCAAATCTTAAGTTTTCTAAACTTCAAAATGGTAAAAATCCAAGACATTCAATCATTTACTGCAATTTGCTTTTAATTTCAGCATTTCTTCTCCACTCATTGCTTCATAAGCAGCACATTTTTTTCTTTTATTTTCCTTGAGTTTAGTCATTTCTTTCAAATCCGCAGAACCAGCATCTTTAAGCATCATTTTTGCAGAAAATTTATTTAAACTTTCTCCAGCTACTAGACAATCACAGATTTTTGTATCTTTTGTTCCACAGGAAAAAAGTAAGACTAAAATTGAAAAATAAATATATTTCATCTTGTTAAATTTTAAATAATAATGTAGATAATTCCTTAAATATTTTACAAATTAACACAAATTTTTAGCATATTCAATGTATCTTTGTAATAAATTACATTTTAATGTCGGAAGATTTATTTATTTTAGGAGAAACAAAAGCGGAAAAATATACTTCACTTTTACCTCAATTAAAAGCATTGATTGGTAAAGAGAAAGATATGACTGCAAATTTAGCGAATATCTCTGCTGCTTTAAAATCAACTTTTAACTTTTTCTGGGTAGGTTTTTATTGGGTAAAAAAAGACGAATTGGTTTTGGCTCCCTTCCAAGGAAATGTTGCTTGCACGCGAATTGCTTTGGGAAGTGGTGTTTGCGGTACTTCTTGGCAAAAAAAGCAAACAATTTTAGTAGAAGATGTTGACAAATTTCCGGATCACATTGCTTGCAGCTCACTATCAAAAAGTGAAATCGTTGTTCCAATCTTAAAAGATAATTCAGTGATTGGAGTTTTAGATGTTGACAGTGATCAATTAAATGATTTTGATGAAGTTGATAAAGTTCATTTAGAAGAAATTTGCTCATGGATTTCAAGCTTTGCATGAAAAATTTTTCTTACATAGCTTTTGGAATAATTTTGCTAATTCTTAATTCTTGCGCACAAGTAGGAGAAATTTCTGGTGGAACGAAAGATTTTATTGCACCTATAATTAAAGAAATAGAACCGCCAAACGAAAATTTATATTTCACTTCTAAAAGAATAGTTATAGAATTTGATGAATACATAAAATTAAATAATCCAATTGAAAATATAATTATAGTTCCGAAAGGAATAAAAATTTCTACAAAAGTTGATAAGAAAAAAGTTATTTTAGATTTAGAAGGAAATTTTGAAAAACAAACTACGTATCACATTACGTTCAACTCTGCAATACAAGATATTACTGAATCTAACGATAGTTTAATGCATTATGTTTTTTCAACTGGCGATAAATTAGACACCTTTAGTTATTCAGGTATAGTTGTTGATGCTTATTCCGGCGAAAAATTAAAAAATATTTTAGTGGGTTTGTATCAAGAAACTGATACAATTAATGTTTCAAAACCGCTTTATTTTGCAAAGACAGATGAAAAAGGAGAATTCAAAGTGACTTATTTAAAGGAAGGCAAATTTAAAGTTTATGCATTCCACGACGAAAACAAAGACATGATTTATCAAGTTACTGAAAAAGTTGGTTTTAAGGACAGTTTGTTGCGTTTGTCAGACCTTAATCCAACAATTTTTGATTCGACACAACTATTAATTTCTATTAATTCTAAAGCAAAAAAAATTACTAGCAAGTCTTACATTTACCCTAAACTTATAAAAATTGCTGCTACATATCCTTTAGATGAAACAGATTTTACTTTAAAAACGACTGAAAAGGAAACAAAAATTGAAAGTTCGTCCTTATTTTATTATTCAACTGATTCAATTTCTATTTTATTGCCAGAAATTCCTTCAGAAGATTTTAGAATAATTGCTAATTCACAAACAAAAAATGACACTTTAAATTTTAAGGTACTAGACAATAAAAAGGCTACAACTTTTACAGAAATTCAACCCTCAAACAAGGATATTACAAAAAGTAAATCTTTTATGATATTATTTGCTAATCAAATTGTGGCAATTGATTCTACTTTAATCACTTGTATGGACATCGATTCAATAATCTTAAGTGGTAATATAACTTATGATAAAAATACTTTAGTTTATAAATTACCAGATACGCTAAATAAGAATATTTCAATTACATTTAATTCAAGTTCGATAATTTTTAAAGACACAATTTTAAATGAAAAATTAAAATTCGACTTTATTAATAAATCAGAGAGAGAATTTGGTTCTTTGCTTTTTAAATCAATTTCTTTACCTGCATATTCCTATGTTGAGTTCATTTTAAATGGAAAAGTTGTTTTAACGAAAACTGATATTTCTTTAAAGGAAATACCTTTAGTTTCTCTTTTAGAGCCTGGTGAATACAGTTTTAGAATTATTAAGGATAAAAATTCTAATTTAAAATGGGATCCAAGTTCAGTTTTTGAAAGAAAACAGGCGGAAAAAGTATTACATTTCCCTGAAAAAGTGAAAGTAAGAGCAAATTGGGAAACAGAAATAGAATTTGATATACCACAGTAACGAACATAAGACTTAGAGACATTAGACAAAAAACTATAAGATTCAAAAGTCAAGACAGCTATTAAGTCCTGACTTTTGAATCTTGTGGTCGAAATATCCAAAAAAATAATGGAAGAAAAAGATTCAGTAAGAATAAATAAATATTTAAGTGAAGTTGGATATTGTTCTCGCAGAGCAGCGGATAAATTAATCGACCAAGGAAGAGTAACTTTAAATGGAATTGTTCCAGAAATGGGAACTAAAATTTCACCAAATGACGAAGTTCGTGTAGATGGTGAACTAATTTCAGCACCAAAAGTGAAACCAGTTTACATCGCTTTCAACAAACCAGTTGGAATTGTTTGTACAACAGATACGCATGTTGAACCTGACAATATCATTGATTACATAAACTATCCAAGTCGAATTTTTCCGATTGGAAGGCTTGACAAACCGAGTGAAGGTTTAATTTTTTTAACCAACGATGGAGATATTGTCAACAAGATTTTACGTGCTAGAAATAACCATGAAAAAGAATACATTGTTTCGGTTACAAGAGCAATTACAAAAGATTTCATTGAAAAAATGGGAAATGGAGTACCTATTTTAGATACTATGACACGTCAATGTTTTGTGGAGCAAATCAATAAATTTGATTTTAGAATTATTTTAACGCAAGGTTTAAACAGACAAATTCGTCGCATGTGCGAATATTTAGGCTATGATGTTTTTAGTTTACAACGAGTTCGCATTATGAACATCAAACTAGATATTCCTATTGGAGAATGGCGCTATCTAACGGACGAAGAAATGCAAGAAATCAATGAAATGGTTTCTGACTCAAGCAAGACTTATGAATAAATAAACAGTTTATACAAATCATTCTATAAACTGCCTAGTTTTAAAATTAAACTTTTTTTGGTGGTAAAGCAAATGCTATTGCTTCATGCTCGAAACGGCCATTATGCGCACCATCACAGAATGGTTTGTTTTGTGATAAACCACAACGGCAGATTGAAATAATTTCTCTTCCTCCCAAGTCATAATTTGTTCCTGTTTTATCAATTATTTCGAAATCTCCTTCGATTCTCATTGAACCGTTATTATTGATTGTAATTTTTGTTTTTGACATCTTCTTATGGTTTAAAAATTAAAAAAGCGACCAAATTTTGATCGCTTTAAATTTATTTCAGAATTAAATTCTTATTTTTTTGTTTCTTCAGCATCTAATTTCAACAATTCAGTTAAGACCTCTGCAGTAATATCAGTTCCTCCTTTGAAATAAAGCGTCACAGTTTCATCAATTACGTAATTTAATTTTTTTCTTTCAGAAACAATGTCAACTGCTTTTTGAACTCTTTTTAAGATTGGAGCATTTAAATCATTTCCTAAATTAGAAATTTGTTGCTGTAATTCTTGCTCACGTTGTTGCATAGCATATTGTTTTTTCTGAAGTCTTTCTTCTTCATACTGTTGCATTACTGGAGATAATTTATCTTTTTCAGCAACATATTTTGTATATGCTTTTTGTAAGTCATCTTCCATTTCTTTTAATTCACTCACTCCAGCAGTTTCAAATTCTTGTAATGTTTTCATAGCCATTTTACGTGAAGGTAAGGTATCTAATAATTTTTGGGAATTCACATGTGCAATTTTAGTTTGCGCTGCTGCTTGATTCATTAATGAACTTAATGAGATAATTGTTACAAGTAAAAATACTATTCTTTTCATTTTTCGTTTAATTTATGGTTTTTGTTTTATTTACTTTGCGGGTGTATAACCCATTTCTTTTAATACTTCATTACTAATGTCAAATTTACTATCCGCATACACTAAATTACTTTGATTAGCTTTATCAAAGACAAAAGAGTATGTTTTTTTTGATGCAACTTTTTGCATCGCTTCAAATACAAGGTCTTGAATTGGTTTTATTAATTCTTGACGTTTTTGAAAATAATCGCCTGCAACACCAAATCGAACTGTTTGCATTTGAATTGCTTCTAATTCTAATTTTTCAATATCTTCAATTCTTTTTTTCTTTTCTTCAGCTGGCAAAAGAACCTCTTCTCTGGCAAATGCTTCTTTTTTCTTTTTTAAATCTGCGTAGCGATCTTCAATTTCCTTTGTCCAACGTTCTGCCAATTTATCCAATTTTTCTTTAGCATCTTTATACTCTGGAACGTTTTCCAAAATATACTCAGAATCTATGTATGCATACTTTTGAGATATACTGACAAAGGTTGTGCCAAAAATCAAAAGTACACTAGCAATTAATAACTTCATAACTTAATTTTAGTCAAAAAACGACAAATATACACTTTTATTGCTTTACTTAGACAAAAGACTAAAAGATTCAAGACCGCTGCGCTCAAAGACTTTTAAACAACTTTAAAAAATAATTCACTGAATACAAATTAAAAAAGTTAACATAGAACTTCCAAATCTGTCTAGTCTTATGTCTTGCTTCTTTTAGTCCTATGTCTAATCAAAGTTCTCCTAAATTCATACCAATAGTAAAATTCAATTTACCATAGTATCCTTTCTGTTGAATTGAATCATCACTAGCACCTCTGTAGCCAGAAGCATGCGGATCTAATTGATCGAATCCCCAACCGTAATCTAATCCGAGCATACCAAACATTGGCAAGAAAACTCTAACACCAATACCTGCGGCTTTTTTCACATTAAATGGATTAAATTTTAGAGCAGAAGAATAAGTATTTCCAGCTTCTCCAAAAGCTAACACATAAAATGTAGCTTGCGGATTTAAAGAGATTGGATAACGCAATTCCATAGTATATTTTGCAATAATTGGATCACCATTACTAGAAGATAAGCTATTATCTTCATAACCTCTTAAAGCAATAATTTCACGACCTCCAAATTGATTGGTCCCTGTTAATCCATTACCTCCTAAATAAAAACGCTCAAAAGGTGAAAGTCCTTTACTTGCGCTAAAATTACCCATAAAGCCCAAACCAACTCTAGGCATTAAAACCAATTTTTTATCCGTAGTTAAAGGCAAGAACCATTCTCCAGTAAATTTAATTTTATAGTATTCCAAGAATTTGTATTTCTCTTGTGCTGTTAATGCAGAATAATCGTCCGTATTATCTAAGAGTGAATATGGAATTGAACTTTTTGCTGTAAACGATAATTTAGATCCTTCTTTTGGATAAATTGGACTATCGACTGAATTTCTTTGTAAGGAATATTTTAAACTGATATCATTTGAAAAACCATTACTAAAATTTGGGAACAATGAAGATGAATTTCTAACATCATAATATTGATATGCGAATTCATAATAAGCGCTAAAATAATCATCAGGTATTTTTTTTCTTCTTCCCAAACCAATTCCTGCTCCTGTAATTGCAACACCTTGGTAGCCTTCTGCATTTTTACTTACATTTCCAGATTGGGAAAATTGCGTATGGTTTACCCACGTTGAAAATGAATTTGGTTTTTTTCCACCCATCCAAGGCTCAGTAAATGAAAAATTATACCCCTGATAAAAACGCCCATTTGATTGCGCACGAATTGACAGTCGTTGTCCATCACCTGATGGAAGTGGTGACCATGCGTGCTTTTTAAAGGTATTTTGAATCGAGAAATTATTAAATGTTAAACCCAAAGTTCCAATAATTCGATTGGCACCATAACCCCCAGAAAGTTCAATTTGATCCGATGATTTTTCTTCTACTACATACTCAATATCAACTGTTCCATCTTGTGGATTAGGCATTGGATTTATTTGAAATGCTTGATCATTGAAATATCCAAGTTGAGAAAGTTCCCTTTGAGTTCGAATGATATCATTTCTATTAAATAAATCACCTGGTTTTGTTCTTATTTCTCGACGAATTACGTGTTCATTCGTTTTGGTATTTCCTTTTATAATAATTCTTTTTACACGAGCCTCTTTTCCTTCAATTATTCGCATTTGATAAGAAATATAATTATCTTTGACCTGTGTTTCAATTGCGTTTATCTGAAAAAATAAATATCCTCTGTCCATATAAAGTGACGATATATCACGACCATCTTGACTCATGTTCAAACGCTGATCTAAAAGTGGTTTGTCATAAGTATCTCCATACTTTATTCCAAAAATAGTATCTAAGTAACCACTTCTAAATTTTGTATTTCCTATCCATTCAACATTTCCGAAGAAATATTTTTTACCTTCATTTATTTTTACTTTAACAAATAGATTTTTTTCATCAAGCATGTAAACCGTATCAAAGTCTACTGCTGCATCTCTTAAACCAATTCCATTAAATTTACTAATTAATGCTAATTTATCTCTTTCAAAAGCAGTAATATTAAACTTTGAACGCTTGAAAAATCTCCAAAAGGCCCTTTGCTTGGTATCTTTCATTGCCATTCTCAACTTCCATGGTTTAATGGTTGTATTTCCCTCAATTACAAGTTCTCCAATTTTTACTTTTTTGCCTTTCGTTATGCTGATGTTGAACATTTCAGCGTCGTTCATCATCACATCTTGACTTCTTTTTATTTGAACTTTAACCGTATAATACCCTTTTTCTCTAAAATATCCTTTGATCTTATTTTGGGTATTGAATACCAAATTTTCAGTAACGGTCTTACCTGAGAAAAGAGTGATTTCTTCCCTTAATTTATCTGCTTCTCTTTTATTTACTCCTTCAAATTTAAAACGTGAAAGTTTTGGTCTCGGTTTAAGTGAAATTACTAAATAAATTATTCCATTAATTTCTTTTTCAGCAGAAATTTCAACATCAGAAAAAATGCCTTCATCCCACAAATTTTTGATAGCTTTTGTTATTTTTTCACCTGGAATAGTAATTTTCTGTCCTTGTCTCAATCCTGAAATTAACCTAATCGCTTGATGATCATAATTATCTGCTCCATCAATTCTGATTGGACCGATTTCGTATTCTTTTGGGTTCTTGTAAGAGAAAAGTTCATCTTCACCCAATTGAATTGAAGTTCCTGAATTAAGGTTTTTTGTTGAATCATCTTGAGAAAAGTTGTAAGAACTTAAAACCAAACCGATAAATAAAAGAAAAATATGCTTCATAAATAATTATAATTGTTCTGTTGTCATTCCAAATCTTCTTTCTCTGGATTGGAAATCCAACACTGCTTTGTATAAATCTTCGTCTTTAAAATCTGGCCATAAAACTTCTGTAAAATGCAACTCAGTATATGCAATTTGCCAAAGCAAGAAATTGCTTATTCGGTGTTCTCCACTTGTTCGAATGAGTAATTCTGGATCTGGAATATTTTTTGTCGTTAGATAAGAGGAAATGATTTCATCGTTAATTTTTTCTATTTCTAACTTATTTTCTTTTACATCTTTAGCAATATTTTTAATTGCTTTATTAATTTCCCAGCGGGAACTGTAGTTTAATGCTAAAACTACATTTATATCCGTATTGTTTTCTGTTTTTTTCATTGCGGAAGCTAATTCAGCCTGCGCTTCATCGGGTAATTCTATTTCATTCCCAATACTAAGCAATCGTACACCTTTTTCACTCATTTCAACAACTTCGTTTGAAATCGATTGAACCAATATTTTCATTAATCCATCAACTTCTTCTTTTGGTCTATTCCAATTTTCAGTCGAAAAAGTATATAGGGTTAAATATTTTACGCCAATCTTTTGCGCTGCCCTAATAGTTTCTTTAACAGAATCAACCCCCATCGAATGACCAAACAAGCGTAATTCATTTTGTTTTTTTGCCCAGCGTCCATTACCATCCATAATTATGGCGATGTGTTTTGGAATATTGTTTAAATCTATTTTTGAAAAAGCAGTCATAAATTATGTTTGACAAGATTAAGCTATTTTTTTTTTGTGAAATGTTAACAAAGTTAAAAAATTATATTGATTAACAGATATTAACTAAAAAAGGGATTTGACTTAACAAATCCCTCCTTAAAAATTATAAATGATTATTATTCTGCTAGAACGATAATCTTATTGTTAAGCATTTCAATTACTCCACCTTTGATTTTTATACTGATAATTTTTGCATTTGCATTAGTATCAATTAAAGCACTTGTTTTTTCGTCAATTTCAAAATCTTCTTTTAAATCAACTTTAATAGAACCTTTTTTAAGTGCAGAAATTATCGGAGCGTGATTATTCAATATTTGAAATATACCGTCAATTCCTGGAAGGGAGACAGCAGTAACTTCTCCTGTGAATATTTTTGATTCTGGTGTTATAACTTCTAAAACCATGTTGTTTTAATTATAATTTATACTGTTTCAGATAACATTTTTTCACCTGCTTCGATTACATCATTGATGTTACCTTTCAAGTTAAATGCTGCTTCTGGAAAACGATCCATTTCACCATCAAGAATCATGTTAAATCCTTTGATAGTATCTTGAATATCAACTAAAACTCCTTTTAAACCTGTAAATTGCTCAGCAACGTGGAAAGGTTGAGAAAGGAAACGTTGAACTCTTCTTGCTCTAGAAACGATTAATTTATCCTCTTCAGATAATTCGTCCATTCCTAAAATCGCAATGATATCTTGTAATTCTTTGTAGCGTTGCAAAGTAACTTTCACTCTCATCGCACAATCATAATGAGCATCACCTAAAATTGTAGGAGTCAAAATTCTAGAAGTAGAATCCAATGGATCTACGGCAGGATAAATTCCTAACTCCGCAATTTTACGAGAAAGTACTGTTGTGGCATCTAGGTGAGCAAAAGTATTTGCAGGAGCTGGATCCGTTAAATCATCTGCAGGCACGTAAACCGCTTGTACAGATGTAATCGAACCATTTTTTGTTGAAGTAATACGCTCTTGCATTTGACCCATTTCTGTAGCCAATGTTGGTTGGTAACCTACTGCAGAAGGCATACGACCTAATAAAGCAGAAACCTCTGAACCAGCTTGCGTAAAACGGAAAATATTATCAACAAAGAAAAGAATATCTTTTCCTTGTCCGTCACCTTCACCATCACGGTAGTATTCAGCTAAAGTCAAACCTGATAAAGCCACACGAGCTCTTGCTCCTGGAGGCTCATTCATTTGTCCGAAAACGAAAGTAGCTTTTGATTCTTTCATGATATCTAGGTCAATTTTAGACAAATCCCATCCTCCATTTTCCATAGAATGCATAAAATCGTCACCATATTTAATGATACCTGATTCTAACATTTCACGAAGTAAATCATTTCCTTCACGAGTTCTTTCACCAACACCAGCGAATACAGATAAACCTCCGTGTCCTTTTGCGATATTGTTTATTAACTCTTGAATTAGTACTGTTTTACCAACTCCAGCACCACCGAAAAGACCAATTTTACCACCTTTTGCATAAGGCTCAATTAAATCAATTACTTTAATTCCAGTAAATAAAACTTCAGTTGCAGTAGATAATTGATCAAACTTTGGAGCTTCTCTGTGGATTGGTAATCCGTTTGAGTTATCAATGTCGTTAATTCCGTCAATTGTTTCACCAACAACATTAAATAAACGACCTTTGATTTGGTCTCCAATTGGCATTTTAATAGCACTACCTGTAGAAATAACCTCCATTCCACGACGGAAACCATCTGTTGAATCCATTGATACTGTTCTTACTGTTCCTTCACCTGTGTGAGATTGAACTTCAAGAACTACACGAGTACCATCTTGTTTTCTTACTTCTAATGCATCGAAAATATTTGGAAGAGCAACTCCTTTATCGAAGCTTACATCAACTACAGGTCCGATTACCTGTGAAATTTTACCTTGAATTTGTGACATTTTGCCGCCTATTTTAAATTAAATACTAGTCAATTTTGGGTGCAAAGGTAGAGATTAATTTTTGAACTGCAATAATAATATAAATAAAATTACAGTAATTTCTACAAATAAATTGTATATTTAAAATATATTGTATTTTTGTTTAAATTATGGCAACAGCAAATGATTCTTTAAATATTCTAAAACACCTTTCTTTTTTCAGAATATGGAATTTATTTTTATTGTATTATTCGTTTATAATTTCTAGAATTTCTAAAAAAAGCATTGTTTGGGGAAAACCATTTTCGGTGAGCATTGAACCGACAACTGCTTGTAATTTATCTTGTCCTCAATGCCCAAGTGGACTGAAAAGTTTCAAAAGAGCTACTGGCAAATTAGATTTAAAGGTAAATGCAGATTTAATTAAAAGTGTTGGCAAACAACTGTTTTACATCAATTATTATTTTCAAGGAGAACCATTTTTACATCCTCAATTTTTGGATTTGGTAAAAGAAGCTAAGAAAAACAAGATATATACTGCTACTTCTACAAATGCACATTTTATTAATAAAAAAAAGGCGGAAGAAATTGTGGCTTCTGGTTTGGATCGCTTAATAATTTCAATTGATGGCACAACTCAAAAAACATATCAAAGTTATCGGGTTGATGGTCTTTTAGAAAAAGTAATTGAAGGCTCAAAAAATTTAGTCGCAGCGAAAAAAGAACTAAATTCTGCAACGCCGCATTTAATTTTTCAATTTTTAGTTGTGAAGCCAAATGAACATCAAGTGGATGAAATTTTTAAATTGGCAAAAGAATTAAACATTGATGAAGTTCGTTTAAAATCGGCGCAAGTATATGATTATGTACATGGCAATGACTTGATTCCAGAGAACGAAAAATATGCTCGTTATGTTAAAAAAGCGGATGGAACCTACAAATTAAAAGCAGAAACTGGAAATCATTGTTGGAGAATGTGGTCATCATGCGTTTTTACTTGGGATGCAAAAGTTGTTCCTTGCTGTTTTGATAAGGATGCTACAATTCAATTGGGTTCAGCAATAAATGAGGATTTTAGTGCAATTTGGAAATCAAAAAAATACACTAATTTTAGACAACAAATTTTAACTGGACGAAATAAAATTGGCATCTGTAAAAATTGTTCGGAAGGATCGAAGGTTTGGATTTAGTTGAGTTATGAATTATGAATGTTGAGTTATGAATAGAATAGTTGGATTAATTTTTTTTGGTTTGGTTTTAAATTTGAACGCGCAAACAAAAATTCCAAAAAGGGGTTTTGCAGTGGATTGGATTGTTCCAGCTGTGAGTTCAAATCCAACAGTTAAGACTTTTGATAGAATTGAACTGGGAATAAATTTACCCGATTCACTCCTTAGACAGATTACAGATTTTCTAAATGAAAGTAAAGAAGCAAAAACGCTGAATCCTTTCAACAAAAAAGAAATTGAAATTTATGCTGAGTTTCGAAATGATTCTATTGGGATTTTAAAAAGAATTAAAGCGAATTATCACGAAGATTTTTTGTTAAATCGAAATCCTGATTCACTTAAAAAATCGAAAACAAAATTTAGAATTCACTTTTACCCAAATTTTATTGGAAAATGGAAATTTATTGTAACCATAAAATTAAATGGAATCGAGATTACAAATTTCGGCGAATATGGTTTTACCTGCGAACGAAGAGGTGATAAAAGGGCTATTATTGTCGATCAAGAAAAAATTATTTGTGATTCACTAATTTATTTGATGGAAAGTTGGAACGAAATTTTTCATACTTCACGGAATTTAAGAAAAATTGATTTTTATAGCTTTGAAAATTATAAAGCAATAAAATATTTTTGCAAAGATATTGATTTTGCAAATTTTAAGTCTGCAAGCAAAGAAAAAATTAGTAAAAACAAAAGAGTTCGAGCCATAATTTCAACAGGTAATAAAACGAATACTTCAATTGGTATGATTGAAAATTTCACATATTGCGGAGATAAAAGAATATTTAAAGCTCAGTATTCTTCCAACAGAAAATCTCAGATTCAAATTGAAGATTTAAAAAAACAAAAAATGTATTCAATATGTTGGTACAATCCTTTTTCCATAGAAATTATTTCTACAGGAAAATCCAAAACGTCAAAATCAGGAAAAATGATTTTAAATTATCCAACTTTAACGAATGAAATTCCTTTTTATGCTTTCAAAATTCTAGAAGAAAATTAAATTTTGAACGAAATTCAAATAAAAATGTATACATCTATTCAAACTTAAAAACCAAAATCACATGAAAAAAATAATTGTCCCATTTTTGTTCCTAACATCAATCTTGTTTGGACAAAAAGCACATGAAATAAATGTTACATCCGAAATTAAACAAATAAAATTGTTTTTAACTTCTGGCGAAATGTCGCATAAATCTGAAATAAAACTGTTGAAAGGAAGAAATAAGATCATTTTTTCAGGGATTTCGGCTTATGCGGATCCGCAAAGTATTCAGTTTACAAATTCTGTTGATTATAAATTAGTTTCATTTTCTACTGAAATGGATTTTTTAGCAGCCGAACAATTTAATCCGAAAATTGTAAAATTAAAGGATTCACTTTCGGTCTTGAAAGATGCTTTGCAACTCAACAAAGATGTAAATAGTTCTTATCAGGCAGAATCTGCCGTTTTAAATACAAATCGAGATTTAAAAGGTTCAACAAATATTACAGTTGCTCAAATTAAAGAAGCCGCTGATTTCTATCGAAACAGAACGCTAGAAATCAATAAAGCAGTAAGTAAATTAAATAAAGAATATTACATCTTAACTGAAAAAATTGAATTTATTCGCTTGCAATTAACAGAACTTAATTTCAACGAAAATCAGCGCAGTAATCAAGTCATTGTTTTAGTAGATGTGGATCAAAATTCTACAGCATCTTGCGGTTTGTCTTATTTGGTGAGCGATTGTGGTTGGGTAGCAACTTACGATTTATCAACCGGTGATGTAAATCAAAAAATCAACTTAAAATACAAAGCAAAAATTTACAATAATACTGGAAATGATTGGAACAATGTTGATTTAATCTTATCAACAGCAGATCCAATGTTATCGGCTACACAACCTAAATTAGCTCCTTGGATTTTAGACTATTATTCAGGGAATTATGGTGTAAAATCCAATTCGATATCAATTCAAAAAGTACAAGAAGATTATAGACAAGAAGTTGAACAAAATTTGAATATGGCAAATCAACGTTCGTATGATAATTGGATGATGGATGGACAAGCGCAATCGGCTTTCGAAGATAAAATTTCAATGAACGGTGATTTTTCAAAAATTGAATCTTTAAAAACGGGCAAAAAACAAGTTGTAATGGAACAAATTGAAATTTCAGAATTAACTGCTGAATTTATTATCCCAACAAAATTTTCTTGTCCAACAGATGGAAAACCTTATGTTGTTGATGTCAAAGACATGAATCTTAATGCTACTTTTTCTTATGTAACTGTTCCAAAATTAGATAACGGAGCATTTTTATTAGCAAACATTGTTGGCTGGCAAGATTTAGATTTAATGCCAGGTTTGACTAATGTTTATTTTGGTGGAGTCTATGTTGGAGTTTCAACAATTGATACGAGAAATGTAAGTGACACACTTTCACTTTCTTTTGGTAGAGACCAAAAGGTTGTGGTAATGCGAAAATTGAAATCAGAAATGAGTTCTAAAAAAGTTATTGGAAGTGCCAAAAGAGAAACTTTTGTCTATGAAGTTGCTTTGAGAAATAATCGTTCTACACCAATAACCATAGATGTTTTTGATCAAGTTCCTCTAAGTGGAAATTCAGATATTACTGTTACAACAGATAATATTTCAAATGGTAAAAAGGATGTTGAAACGGGAGAAGTTAAATGGGAAATTGCGCTTCAACCTGGTGAAACTAAAAATATGGAAATTGGTTATACTGTTAAATATCCAAAAGATGCGGCAGTTGTTTTACAAAAATATAGAACTGTAACTAGAGCAAAATTTTAAGTAAACAACAATTGATTAATTACAAAATCCTTAAATCACAATTTGGTTTAAGGATTTTATATTTTATAATATTATTTCTCAGGTAAAATATCCATTTTTTCAGCGAAGTGATAACAATAATCTCTCAAATCTTCTGAAATTAATGTTTCACCTGTAGCTTTTTCAAATGTATCAGCCATTGTTAGAAGTGTTTGATGAAAAAATTGCTTCATTTCTTCAATTGACATTTCTTCCGTCCACAAATCAATTTTCAAGGTGTTTTTTTGAATTGGATCCCACATGGAAAGCATCATCGAACGAGCTTCAGCATTTTGAACATTTCCATCGCTAGCATTCCATAACATTCTCACTGGAACATTATTCTCATTCAAACCTACATTGATAGATATTTCTGATGTTTTAGTTATTTTTTTCTCCATAATAATTTTAATTGCAGATTACAGATTGGCAGATTACAGATTGCCAAGCTTTCAAATAAATTTTCTTGCAAGCTAAACAATCTGCAATTTGTAATCTATAATCATTGTTAAACTTCGTATTCTTGTAAAATGGTATTGTAAGGTAATTTTAATAATTCTTCCAAACTGGTATAAGGAAATTGTTCCATATAAGAATGAATGATTCTCCAACCTAAAAATTGTCCTAAACGATCAGGTCCTTTTTTTGGCAAACCAATTGTAAAAGGTGCATCATTTAAAAAGTTAGCTTGATCGCGTTCATTTTCTCCAAATAATAATTTTTCATCCACCAAATATTTCCAAAAAGCATATTCATTTTCCAAGGCCCAATCATAATCTTTTTTAGAATAACGTAATGCAATACGTTCTTCTTTATTTGGAAAAGCTGCTTCCGTAAAATAAATTATTTTACCCCAATTAACGATCGCTTCAGCAGTATTTGATTTTTTTTCTGGAACGTAATGTGTCATAATCCAAGCGGTCAAAACGTCTCTTTCTAAGTATTCATCCAACATTTGATCTTTAATCCACTGAAAAAACTGTTCAGTCGGCAATTCTTTTATCACATCTGTTTTTGGCCCCAAATACCTTTCTAGCCCAATTCCAATTTCACTTTCTGTACAAAAAACATTGCTTGTAAAAAGTGAATTCATAAAGACAACATTTTTTGGTGTTTTACCTTTCGGAAAATGAGCATTTAAATAAGCAAAAGCTTCTGTAATTTTAGCTTTTCTTTCGTTTAAATCTGTAAATTTAATTTGTATTTTTCTCTCTAATCGCTTAATATATTTGTCATTAACAAATAGTTGAATTCGCTCTGCAGTTCCAGAATCTCCTAGTTGACCAACCCTTAAACAATGTCCAAGCTCATAATCCAAAATTTCTCCTTGAGAAAATTTAGACATAAAAATATTTCTTTCAAGATTCTGTAGAGAAGAATGAACAAAAATTGAATCCAAATTAATATATGAAATATTTAAGTTTTTTGCACTCGGATTAACATCTAATGGATCACTTTTACAAGAAATTATTGAGAAAAAAAGAATAATAACGTAAAAAATATTTTTGTAATTCATGTGTTAATAATTTATTTTTAGTTGTCACATGGACCGCGAAGCAGCCACGAAGTGAATCGCCATGTTATTTTTTGTTTGAATTTTTAATTTTTATGTGGCTATTTCATAAAATGTTTTATTTTTGCAGTCAAAAGTAATCAAACTATAAATAATTTGTCTACTTTTAAAAATATTTTTAATTTTACTTAACGTTTAAAACAACACTTACTATGAAAAAAATAATATTTTCATTACTAGGATTGGGATTTTTTGCAAGTACTTTCGCTCAAGAAGCATTTGACAAAAAAATGCAATTCGGAATTGTTCTTGGAACAGGATTCAATATGAATAAAACATCTAATTTTATGTCAAGAGACGGAATTGGATTTGATCAAACTTTGGGTTTAAATGTGAATTACAATATCAATTCTACATTGACTTTAACAACTGGTTTAGAATTTGATTTTGAATCATTTAAATACAAAGCAAATGATACAATCTTGTATTTTTTCAACGACCAAGATTTGATTAAAAAAACTGAATTAGATACATTAAATTTTAAGGATCAAGATTTATTTAAATTAAATAGCCGTCAATACAAAACTACTTATTTAATACTACCAATTTTTGTAACACTAAAAACTAAACCATTTGGAAATATGCAATATTTCGGAAAATTTGGGTCTAGAATTGGAATTAAAACAGGAGGTAGAGTAAACGACTCAGGAGTTGTTTTTGCTGGAGATTCTTTAACAGGAAAAACTACTGCAACTGAAAATACTGGAATGGTTTTAGAAGATGATATTCGTGCAATAAAAATAAATGCTGGTATTTCTGCTGGAGCAATGTGGAATTTTTCAGGAACAACGATGTTAGTTGGAGAAATCGGTTATTTCTTCGGTTTAACTCAAATGCATGTAGATAAAAGAATCAGTGGTGACCAATATAGATCATATACTTTAATTGATTCGAATGATGAAAATTCAATCACGAAATTAACAAATTGGTCAGATATAAAATGGTCTGCTCCAGCTGCTAAACAAGGACAAATCTTAATTAAACTTACTTTATTCTTCTAACTATTGGATTTAGAAAAAATAAACAATCATATTAAAGCCTGGCTTGAAGCATATTGCTCTAAAGCCGGGCTTTCTGGTTTTATAGTCGGTATTTCTGGCGGCATTGATTCTGCTGTAACATCAACTTTATGCGCTCAAACGGGTAAAAAAGTATTGCTATTAAACATGCCGATACGCCAAACGAAAGCGGAATACGACAGAGGACAAGAACACATCGAAGATTTGAAGAAAAAATTTGCAAATGTATCTTCACTGGAAATTAATTTAACTTCAACTTTTGCATCTCTTGAGGAAATTTTTCCAAAAGAAACAAATGAAAACCACCTAGCAATGGCAAATACGCGTGCTCGTTTGAGAATGACAACCTTGTATGCGTTAGGTCAAACGTATAATCTTTTAGTTGCAGGAACTGGTAATAAAATTGAAGACTTTGGAATTGGTTTTTTCACAAAATACGGAGACGGGGGAGTTGATATTAGTCCAATTGCGGATTTAACGAAAACTCAGGTCTTTCAACTTTCGAAGCATTTAAACATTATTTCATCCATTCAAAGCGCAAAACCAACAGATGGATTGTGGGAAGATGGAAGAAGCGATGAAGATCAAATTGGTGCAACTTATCCAGAATTGGAATGGGCAATGGAATTTACCGGAGATGAAAATACATTATCTGAAAGAGAAATTTTTGTTTTGAATTTATACCGAAAATTAAATAGAATCAATAGACATAAAATGGATCCAATTCCGGTTTGTTTGATTCTGGAAGAGTTTTTATCTTAATTCCTTCCACTATATTTTCGTTGTAATCTTTGTTTCGTTTTAACTTGTCTTTTCATTCTTTTATTGCGCTTTTTATTTTTCTTAACGCTTTTTTTTGCTTGAGGTGATTGCCTATCCCAGTGTGCTTTTTGAGCTTCTTTTTGCGCTTTTTTAGCAATTTTAGCATCCGTTTTTCTTTTAGCATCAATTTGCTTTTGGGCGTCTTCAACCGAGCCAGTTGTTTGAGCATTTAAAGAAAATAAAATTATGGTTAGCAACGTTATTTTTAAAATTGTTTTTATTTTCATAACTTTAACCTCAGAAAAGAATTATTCTAAATAAGAAAAATGTTTAAACAAATATACATAAAAATTGCAATTATTCTTTTTCTAGGATTATTTTTTTCATGCAAGAAAAATAAATTAAATCCAGTTCCAAATACTCCTTTTGATATTACGATTTATTTAAACTTACCAAGTTACAGCGCTCTAGAATCTGTTGGTGGCTGGGCTTACGTTTCTGGTGGCTCAAAAGGCATTGTAGTTTACCGAAAATCGATAGATCAATTTGTTGCTTTTGACAGACATTCTCCAGCTGATGATGGAAATTGCGCAGAACCACTAACAACAAATGCCGATAATTTTTTGCAATTAGATGATGCTTGCACAGATGCAGCATTTTCACTTTTTGATGGAAGTCCAATTTCTGGTTCTGATTTTGGTCTAAGACAATACCAAACTTTTTGGGACGGAGGATCTTCACTTAGAATTTATAATTAAGATATGATTAAACGGTTTACTTTATTGGTTCTACTTTTAGGAATTCAATTTCCATTTTTTACTCAACTTTCTTGTGATGATCTTTTCACTGATTCGGGTGGAGGCAATAGTGGCTATTTTGACAATGAAAGTTACACAACAACTATTTGTCCTGGTACTTCTAATGAGGCTATTCAATTGATTTTTTCTACTTTTATTACTGAATTCGGTTATGATTTCCTAACAATTTATGATAATGACAATCCAAGCGGAGTTCCATTTGGCGTTTTTTCTGGAAACTTATCTTTAGGAACTTTTGTCGCTGAAAATTCTACTGGATGCTTGACAATCGTATTTACAAGTGACGGCTCGGTTACTGAAAGTGGCTGGATCGCGCAAATTAATTGCATTCCCGAGCCAACTTGTTTGAAGCCAACTAATTTAGCAATTACCTTTCACAATTCTATGAGTTCAACTGTTTCTTGGAATTCTGTTGGATCGGAAACACAATGGTTAATTGAATATGGAAATCAAGGGTTTCAGCATGGAAATGGAATAGAAATTTTAACTTCGTCTAATCCTTTTTCAATAAATGGATTAACGGAATTGACGAATTATGACGTTTATGTTCGATCTTACTGTGGTCAAAATGAAATCAGTAATTTTTCGAATCTTGCTAGTTTTAAAACTTCAATGACACCACTTTTACCTTTTATTTGTGATAATAATTTTTCTGACAATGGCGGTCCAAATGGAAATTACAGCAATAATACGAACGATACAATCACGATTTGTCCAGAAAATTTGGGAGATGCCGTGTTCTTAAACTTTACTAGTTTTAGCACAGAGGATAATTACGATTCTTTGACAATTTACAATGGTGATTCAATAACTGAAAATATTCTTGGTGTTTTTTCTGGAATCAATTCTCCAGGTTTGATTACTTCTCATGCTGAAAATGGTTGTTTGACCTTGGTTTTTAGCAGCGATCAATCTATTCCAAGTGAAGGCTGGTTTGCAACTATTTCTTGTTCTCTTTCAACTGCTGAAGTAAAATCTAATTTTAAAAATGAAATCGAAGTTTATCCAAATCCTTCATCAGGTTTTTTTCAATTAAAAACGAATGTCCCGATTGTTAACGGGATTGATTTTTCGCTCAAAAATCTTGAAGGTAAAGAATTAATTTTAAAACAAATAAAAACAGAATCTGGTTTTGAATTTGATTTAACTTTTTATGAAAAAGGAATTTATTTTCTAAGTCTTGAAAATAATTCAGAAATTAGGATAATTACCTTAATGAAAGAATAAGAATGGCATTAATAAAAAAATGTAGGGGTTTTGAACCAAAATTTGGAGCTGATTGTTGGTTTGCAGAAAATGCGACTTTAGTTGGAGATATTGAAATGGGAAATGAATGTTCCGTTTGGTTTTCAGCAGTTGTTCGAGGCGATGTTAATTCAATCAGAATGGGAAATCGCGTCAATATACAAGATGGAGCTGTGATACATTGTACTTATGAAAAAACCAAAACGATTCTTGGAAATAATGTTTCTATTGGACATAATGCTTTGGTTCACGGTTGCACAGTTGAAGACAATGTTTTAATCGGCATGGGCTCAATCGTAATGGACGATTGTTACATCGAATCA
Organism: Flavobacteriia bacterium; assembly: GCA_947490145.1. Classification (GTDB taxonomy): domain Bacteria; phylum Bacteroidota; class Bacteroidia; order Flavobacteriales_D; family Crocinitomicaceae; genus M2408. The sequence goes on along the minus strand of CANLGD010000002.1, from coordinate 83,010 downwards.
AATTGCATCATTGCAGCTGGAGCCGTTTTATTGGAAAGAACCAGAGTTGAATCTTGGAGCATTTACGCAGGAATTCCAGCAAAAAAAGTAAAAACACTAAGTCCCGAATTATTTGCTGGTGAGGTGCAACGAATTGCCAATAATTATGTGAAATATGCGAGTTGGTTTAAAAATGAGTTATGAATGTTGAGTTATGAATTTACTAATAGATTAAAAGATTCAGAAGCCAAGACTTAATTTTCGCAAGTGCTTAAATAAAGTCTTGACTTATGACTCCTAATGTCCTGAAGTCTTTCTGCCCTTGCGGACTAAAATCCAAAAAAATGAATGATATAAAAACAAGTGAAGATGTCACTTTTTTCGTAGAAGATTTTTATTCAAAAGTATTAAAAAACGAAGAGTTAAAACCATTTTTTGTGCACATGGATTTTCAAGCGCATTTACCGAAAATGATACACTTTTGGGCATTTGTTCTTTTGGATGAACCAAATTACAAAACAAATGTGACGGAAAAACACATGAACATGCCTTTGAAAAAAGAAAATTTCGACACTTGGTTGCATCTTTTTAATCAAACTATAGATGAAAATTTTCTTGGTGAAAAAGCAGATATGGCCAAACAAAGAGCCGCAACTATCGCTTGGACGATTAGTAATAAAATGGGACTTTAGAATGAAGAATTGAAAATTAAAAATGAAGAATATTTCAATTCTTCAAAACCATTTCATCAACCAAATGTTTCGCATCAGAATAAATATCCATAACCCATAAAACATAGCGAATATCAACAACAACATTTCTACAACGTGTTGCGTCAAACAAATAATCTGACATCGTGCTTTCCCACGTTCTATCAAAATTTAAGCCCATCAAATAACCATTTTCATCTAAAACTGGTGAACCAGAATTTCCTCCTGTTGTGTGATTTGAGCCTGTGAAACAAACCCATAATTCGCCATCTTGACCGTAATTTCCGTATTCTTTTTTGCTGTGAAGTTCCTTCATTCGCGGCAATAATTCAAAATCTGGATTTCCAGTATTATTTTTTTGAATAATTCCATCTAAAGTCGTGTGTTCCATATAAGCCATTCCGTCAGTTGGTGCAGAACCTTCCAATTTACCGTAAGTTACGCGCAATGTACTGTTTGCATCCGCCCAATGTTTTGCATTTGGAAACATTTCATATTTACCAGCAACATACGTTTTAAGCAAAGAAGTCATTTTTGAATTGTATTCGCGGAATTTTGGTAAAGAATTAATCAAAAATTCATCGTTTACAAAAGTGTAAAAAGCATATCCGTAATCAGCTTTGATTTTTTTAAGTGATTTTGCAGACAATTTATCTAAAAAAGCTAAATAACGTACTTTATTACACAAGATTGATTTAGAATAAATGGATGCTAATTTTTTTTCAAATAAATCTACATTCAAATTTGGCAATTGTTTTCTATATTCAGCAGTTTGCAATTCAAAAATTTTTCGATCTACAATTTCATCGTAATCTTTAAAAAACCCATCTGCTTTCTTTTTTTCTTCGGCAATTTTTGCTTCAACTTCATTTTTTTCTACCCAAGCTGGAAAGTTTTTAAAGATCTCATCTAATACTCTAGCCATATCAAAAATTTCTGGTCCAGAATACAAATATTCAATTGCCATTTGATATTCAAAATCGTATTTAGAATCAGCTGCAGCCAAATCATTCATTTGAGAAATTAAATTGGAATATTTTTTAAATTCAGCTTTAGAATTTGCCATTTCGAGATATTCACTTTCATATTTAAGCTTTTTATCAATTGCTCCCAATTCTTTTAAACCACCAATTTGACCAATCCATTTTTTGTAAGCATTTGCAATACTTGCTTGTTTAGCAGAATATTTTATCCTTACCTCATCTGAAGAACGCATTGCTTGATCAATAACTGAAAGTGATAATTCACGCATTTTAATTCTTGCAGGACGCTCTTTATCAATGATGTACTTCAATTGTCCTGATGACAAATGTTGTTCTGTTTGACCTGGAAAACCATAAACCATCGTAAAATCACCTTCTTTTCTATTTTTAAAAGAAATTGGTAAAAAATGAATCGGAGTGTAAGGAACATTATTTTTAGAAAATGCAGCTGGCTTGTTATCAGCACCAGCATAAATTCTGAAAACAGAAAAATCTCCCGTGTGACGCGGCCAAACCCAATTGTCTGTATCGCCGCCGAATTTACCAATCGAATTTGGTGGAGTTCCAACCAAACGCACATCTAAAAAAACTTCTTTTACGATTAAGTAATAATTATTTCCATAATTAAATGCTTTAATTTCAGCTTCATAATGGTTTCCAACTTTCGCATCTTTCACCAATTGTTCGATGTTCTTTTTAATGACAGCATTTTTAGTTGTTGCATCATCAGATTCTTTAAAACCAGTCAAAACAGTTGAAGTTACATCATCCAATCTCACCATTCGCGTTGCAGTTAAACTAGCATTTTGCAATTCTTCCTCTTTCGTTTTTGCCCAAAAACCAAATTTCAAATAATCTTTTTCTAAAGATGAATGCGATTGAACTTGATAATATCCACAGTGGTGATTTGTCAATAAAAGTCCCTGATTTGAAACCAATTCAGCAGTACAACCACCACCAAAATGAATGATGGCATCTTTAATACTCGATTTATTGATACTATAAATTTGTTCTGAGGTCAATTTCATTCCCTTGGCTTGCATATCAGACTCAAATGCTGAAAGCAGAGATGGAATAAGCATTCCCTCTTCAGCTTTTGCTGTAAGAAAAGAAATAGCTGTTATAAAAAAGATGATAATTTTTTTCATTTTTGAAAGTTTTTAATTGTCAAAGATAGGTAATTTTTGTATTTTAAGTTAACTCATTATTTTGAATTTAATTTTCACTAGAAATTTATTCAGTTTAATGATACTTCTCAACAGAATTTTGTTCATAATATAACTTTTTACTACTAAATATTAGGCTTAAAATTCCGATTTTTAGACTTTTAAATTATACTAAAAATTTGATAAAAAATAGCACCATCTCACGATTATCCTTTTTATTTTTAACATTTGTTTTTTCAAGTGTAAACAACCCTCTTTCAGCTGGTATTTTCAGAAAATCTGCAACAACAAGTGAAACTTCTCTTAGTTCTAAAATTGGTGACGAAAGATACAAAGGTAAAAAGAAAAGAAATCAAGCAAGTCCTGCAGCGAAATCTTCTTTTTCTCGCCAATCAAAAGCAGCGAGACGAAGCGTAAAAAGAAATAATCGTTACAATAAAAAATATTTGAGTAAACGAAGTAAAAAACAAAAAAGACAAAAAAGATTTAGTGCAAAAAACACATTTAGATAAATAAAAAAGTCATTTCGACAAAACTTTAATCAACTTTTGTTTGAAATAGATTTTATTTAAGCAAATATTTTGTCTCTCCAATTTTCAGCTTCTTCTTCTGAAATTAAATTTAATTTTAACAGATAGGAAACTGTTTTTTCAAAAGCCAAAGGATAAGCAATTCCATCGTAATTCCAATCTGTTTCTAAAAGCCAGTTTTTTACTTGACCAGAACGTAAATTATACCTCCAACTTATTACATCAACTGTTTGTGTGTTGCTTTTCATTTTCAGTGCTCTGTCGGAAACAATTTTGCACATTTTATCTAATTCGTTTTTATGATTTTCGTAGATTTCGTTCCTAACTGCAATCACAAAACAGGGCCAAGGAGTAATTACTTCATCAATGTAGCGGCATTTACCTTGCTCGGTAAATGGAAAAGTAGTGTATTTTTCCCACAAGAAAGCCTGAGCTTCATTGTGTTCTAATGCCCACAAACCACCATAAATATCTCCAATTACATTAAATTTCAATTTATTAATGTCCCAACCTTCTTGGTCTGCCTTAACATAAGCCATTAATTGAGAACCAGAACCTTCGCGCGATATTGCGAATGTTTGCCCTTCTAATTGATCTACACTTTTGATATCAGAATGATAAGGAACATGAATTCCCCAGCGCAAAGGAGTTGTAACGTAAACTTGAATTATTTTCGCATTTAACCCCTGTAAAATTGCTTTTGTAATTCCTTCTGTTAACAAAACCGCAATGTCTAAAGTTCCTGTTTGAAGTCCTTTAATCATTTGACCTGTTCCACCACTCATGTCACTCCAATGCAAGTTAATTTCAGCTTCACGAAATTTTCCTTCTTCAATCGCCAAGCGAAAAGGTAAATTGAAATGTTCGGGTACTCCCCCGATTTTTAATCCTTTTTCCATTATTATTAGCTTGTTAGATTTCTCGATTTTTGGATTGTTAGATTATTAGAGTGTTCAACAAAAATCAAGTCTAACAATCTAACAATCTAATAATTTAGTCATCCAATCAAGAAAACTGTATGTCGTGTAATTTTTTATAATATCCTTCTTTTTGTAATAATTCTGCGTGAGAACCAATTTCTTTTATTTCTCCTTTTTCCAATACAATTATTTTATCTGCATTTTGAATTGTTGACAAACGATGTGCGATGACGATTGAAGTTCTTCCTTTCGTTAATTTTTCAGTTGCATGTTGAATCATTTCCTCAGATTCATTATCCACACTTGAAGTTGCTTCGTCCAAAATTAAAACGTGTGGATTGTAGACATAAGCGCGAATAAATGCTAATAATTGTCTTTGTCCGACCGATAAAACTCCACCTCTCTCCCCTACTTCGTAATCGTATCCATTTGGAAGTTTTTCAATAAAATCATGCGCTCCAACCGCTTTTGCAGCTTCAATCACTTGCTCTCTTGAAATTTCTGGATCCCCAAGTGTGATATTAGTATGCACAGTATCAGAAAATAAAAATACATCTTGCAATACAATCGCAATATTTTTACGAAGCGAATTTAATTCTATGTTTTTGATGTTTTCTTCTCCGATAAAAATTTCTCCTTTTTGAAATTCATAAAACCTTCCCAACAGATTGACAATTGACGTTTTTCCGGCTCCAGTTGCACCAACAAAAGCAATTGTTTGACCTTTTTCGATGGTTAAATTAATATCTTTTAAAATCCAATGTTCATCAATATAGGAGAAATAAACGTGCTTAAAAATAATATCTTGATTGAAATCAACGTTTGTCAAAGTTCCAGAATCTTGCACATGTTCTTGTAAATCAATTACTTCAAAAACTCTATCTGCTCTAACAATTCCTCGCTGAAGAATATTAAATTTATCCGCCAATTGTCGAATTGGTCTGAAAAGCATGTTAATCCAAAGTGTAAATTGAAAAATTTCTTCATACATTTTTTTAGGATCCACATGTGAGTTATCTAAAAATTGAAATGCTCCCCACACCAGTAAAAGCGCAATCGAAAGTGAACTTAAGATTTCAACTACCGGAAAGAAAATCGAAAAAGCCCAAACTGCATTTATATGTGCCTGCTTGTGTGCGGCATTGATTTCTTCAAAGGCTTGTTCTTCTTTTTTTTCTCTGTTAAAAAGTTGTACAATCGACATACCTGTGATGCGTTCTTGAACGAAAGTATTTAACCTATTTACTTGAACTCCTTCTTGTTGAAAGGATTTTCGCATTGCTTTGGCAAAAATTCTTGTTGCAAATAACAAAAGTGGAATTGGAATTAAAACCATAAAAGTCAATTGCCAATTTACAAAAAACATGAAACAAATCACAACTATCAACATCAATAAATCACCCAAAATATCGATTAATCCCGCTGAGAAAACTTCTGAAATTGCTCCGATATCTGAAATTACACGAGTAACCAACGTTCCAATCGGCGTGTTATCAAAATACCGCATTTTGAAAGTCGAAAGGTGAGCAAATAATTTATGACGAATGTCTCGAATAATGGATTGAGCCAGCAAATTACTAGAAAAACTGCCTAAAAACTGAAACAAACCTTCTAAAAATAGCATTCCTAATAGAAACAAAGACCAATTCAATAAAGCACTTGCATTTTGTTCTTTAATGATAAATAAATTTACCATTTTCCCAATTAAAAAAGGACGAAGTGGCGAAACAACAGCTAGAACAAGCGTACAGAAAAATGCCAAAAACAAAATTCTACGGTAAGGTTTTAGATACTTTACCAGGCGCTTGAAAATGCTAAAATCTAGTTTTCCTTGTTTTGACATGATGCAAAATTAACTTAAATTATGTTCTATTATTCAAAAAAAATCTATCTTTACAAAAACAAGTGAAAAAAGTACAAAATCCTATTAAAATGATTCACGAATTAAATAAAACAAATTCCATTTTTGGAACATTTTTAGCTGAATTGAGAGATGTTTCAATTCAAAAAGATTCGATGCGTTTCAGAAGAAATTTAGAACGTATTTCTGAAATTTTGGCTTACGAAATTTCAAAAATTTTGCCTTATCGTGCTGAAATTGTTACTACTCCTTTGGGTCAAACTGAGGTTAATAAACTTGAATCTCAGCCTGTAATTGCTTCAATTTTAAGAGCTGGTTTACCAATGCATATTGGTTTGTTGAATTATTTTGACAAAGCTGAAAACGCTTTTGTTTCGGCATACAGAAAACACACAACAGCTGAGGATTTTGAAATTTTTGTAGAATACATGGCAGCACCAAAAATTGATGGAAAAATATTAATTATATCTGATCCAATGCTTGCAACCGGTGGTTCAATGGTCATGGTTTATAAAGCTTTATTGAAACAAGGAAAACCTTCACAAATAATAATCGCCGCAGCAATTGCCGCTCCAGAAGCAATAACCTACTTGAGAAAACATTTACCTGATACAGTTAAAATTTTTGTTGGAGCCATAGATCAAGAATTAACTGCTCAATCTTACATTGTTCCAGGACTAGGCGACGCTGGAGATTTAGCCTATGGCGAAAAATATTGAAAATCTAAATTTGACAAAATCTAAAAAATGAATTTCGGACTTTACATCACCTTTTTTTTACTGTCAACAATTAAATTTTTGTTCACGCCTTTTGGGGGACCAGCAGCAAAATTATCTTTTTTAGAGACCTATTTCTCTTGTTTAGCTGGAGCCATTTTTAGTGCTGCAGTTTTTTATTTTGCTAGTGAATATTTTATGAAAATGTCCCGTGCAAAAAAGATTAGATTAAAAAAAGAGGCTCTTGAAAAAGGTCTTGAACTTCCTTATAAAAAGAAATTCACTAAAACCAATAAATTTATTGTTCGTTTAAAGCACAGATTGGGAATTTACGGTATTTCTATTTTCGCACCGCTTTTTCTTTCTGTTCCAATTGGAACAATTATCACCGCTAAATTTTATGGCAAAGAAAAAAAAACCTTTCCATTAATTGTTTTAGGAATGTGTATAAATGGATTTGTGACTACAGGTCTTGCATACGGAATAGCTTGGTTCTTTTAATAGTTTGTTTATTAAATTTAATTTTGTTGTTGCTTTTAGTAATTAATTTATCATTAGCAAAAGCTAACTCAAAATTACTTCCTTTTTAAATTGCCTAAAAATTAAACGTAAAAATTCAAACTTAGTTTACAACTCTTTTTATCTTCAATTAGCTAAAAATTTATTCGAAACCAATTCATAACTGATAATTTCTCACTCATAACTATTAAAATTTGTCCAAAATAAAACACCTTTTCTTTGATCTTGATCGCACTTTATGGGATTTTGAAGCTAATTCCAAAAAAGCCTTACAACAGATTTTTACGGAATATAAACTTGAAAATCAAATCGAGCATTTCAATCATTTTCACCACACCTATTTGAGAATAAACAAAGATTTATGGCAAAAATATGGTAAGAAAAAAATTTCCAAAGAAGAATTACGTGATGCTCGTTTTCTAAAAACACTGAAATACCACGAAATTCACAACCAAGAATTAGCTGATCAAATTAGTCAAGCTTACATTGATTTGTCTCCCAAGCAAACAAAACTTTTTCCAAATGCGATTGAAACATTAACTAAATTGCACGAAATGGGATTCAAAATGCACATCATCACCAATGGTTTTGTAGAAGTTCAGTATATTAAATTAAAAGAATCAAAATTAGAACCATTTTTCGATGTCATTGTTTGCTCTGAACACATTGGTTTTAATAAACCAGACCGACGAATTTTTGAACATGCGTTAAATCTAGCATGCGCAAAAGCAGAAGAAAGTATGATGATTGGCGATGATTTACAAGTCGATATTTTAGGTGCGAATCAGGTTGGAATGGAAGCCGTTTTATTTGATCCAGAGAAAAAACACAAAAGCCAAGCTTTTAAAATTATTCGTTCTTTGGAAGAAATTTTAGTGTTGTTAGTTTAAAAATAAACCTTTCTAAAAAAATCCATTTACAAATTCTATTCTTTCCTTTTCTTTTTCCGCAAAAGAAAAGGAAAACAAAAGAAAACTCGGCACTTATTGTTAGTAAATTCGCACCACTTATCTATTTGCGACCATTTAGGTGATTCCGCCAAGGCGAAATACCTTTAATGGTTCCCGGAATAGACTTCGCTCTGTTTTTTGCTAACAATTAGGTGCCAAAATCATTGTAAACAAAAAAATCATTTGTATTCTATAAATTAGTTCAATTTCCTTTCATAATCAATTATATTAGAAGAAATTTTAGTGCTTTTGAGCTAGAAACTCTATATATTTAATGAAACTCTGTATATTTGCATAAATTATACAACGATAAAAAGAATAATGGAAGATAATTCTCGTATTTCAACGCAAAAAGCACCAAAACCTGTTGGATCTTATCCACATGCTAGAAAAGTAGGAAATTTATTATTTCTATCAGGTGTTGGTCCTCGAACTGCTGGATCTGATGATACTGATTCTGGAGTCCCAGGGTTAAAATTAGACAAAAATGGAAATTTTCTAGAATTTGATTTCGAAGCACAATGTCGTTCTGTTTTTGACAATGTAAAAATTATTTTAGAAGAATCTGGTTCAAATTGGGATAATTTAGTAGATGTTACCGTTTTTTTAGTAAATATGAAACGTGATTTTCATATTTACAATCGTCTTTACGCAGAATATTTCAAAGATAATCAGCCGTGCAGAACAACATGTGAAATAAATTCATTGCCAACTCCAATTGCAATCGAATTAAAATGCATCGCAACTATTTAAAACTTATAAAAATAATTAAATTAAAATAAATCATGACTGGATTCATTATTCGTTGCGCCGTTGCAGCTTTTGTATTATTTATTAACGTATATTCCTTTTACACAGGATATTGGGGTTGGGGAATCGTCTTGATTTTCGTAACTGCACTTGTAGGATTAAGTTTTTTCAGAAATGAAAATATGATCCTTGCTCTAAATCAAATGCGTGTCGGAAATCACGAAAAAGCACATAAATTTTTGAAAAGAATTTCTCGTCCAGACTTGATGCCTAAAAAACAACATGCTTATGTTTTGTATTTGAAAGCAATGCTTGGAACACAAGAACTTGGCTTTGCTAAAAGTGAACAAATGTTGCGTAAAGCTGTTGCATTAGGATTAAGAACAGCGCAAGATAATTCGGTTGCTCGTTTACATTTAGCTGGAATTTGCGCACAAACTGGTCGTAAAAATGAAGCTACAACTTTACTTGCTGAAGCAAAAAAATTGGATAAAAACGGCATGATGAAAGAGCAGATTTCGACCATGCAAAAACAATTGACAATGTCTGTTTCTAAAAATCAAATGCGTATGGCGCAAATGCACAAAGGAAGAGTGAAAACTCCAAAAATGAAATAAACATAACACTACAAGTCAAAACACCGTCAGCCATGGCTGACTGCATGACTTTAATCGAATTGGAAACAAAAATACCTTTATCTTAATAAATTTAGGCTTTTGTCCTGGTTCTTAAAATCTTTAAAATAAATTATTAATCTACAAAAATCAAGTCTTTTATCTTACGTCTAAAAGTCTTACGTCTAATTTATGAAGTACATCCCAAGAAAATACGCCGAAAAATGGTCAAATTACGAACTAATTGACGCTGGTGGGGGGAAAAAATTAGAGCGTTTTGGACAAATAATTACCATTCGACCTGAATTACAAGCTTATTTTAGGTCTGAATTGCCTTTCACAGAGTGGAATACCATGGCGCATGCTGAATTTATTGAACCTAATATAGGTACAAAAAAAGGGAAATGGAAAAAAATGAAACCAGAATTAGCTGATTCATGGACAATTCCAGTCGAAGGATTAAACATCAAATTAGAATTTACACAATACAAACACATAGGAATTTTTCCCGAACAAATTGAAAATTGGCGCTTCATCAGAGAAAATCTTCAAGAAGGACAAAATTTCTTAAACCTTTTTGCTTACACAGGAATTGCTTCCTTAGTTGCCAGAAAAACGGGTGCTAATGTAACGCACGTTGATTCTGTAAAACAACTTCTTTCTTGGTCAAAAGAAAACATGGAGTTGAGCCAATTGTCTGATGTGAAATGGGTTTTGGAAGATGCACTTAAATTTGCTCAGCGCGAAGTGAAACGTGGAAATAAATACGAAGGCATAATCATGGATCCTCCAGCATATGGAATTGGCTCAAAAGGTGAAAAATGGATTTTAGAACAACAATTACCAATCCTTTTAGAAACAGCAAATTTATTGTTAGCAAAAAATGGATTTTTAATTGTAAATACTTATTCTCCTAAAATAACCGCCGAAGTTTTGTTACAAACTGCTCAAAAAGCCTTTAAAGGGAAAACAGTTAAAGTAGAAGAACTTTGGATGAACTCGACAAGTGAGAAGGAAGTTTTGTATGGAAATACTTTGCTGGTTAAATAGCGAGATCAATTATGCACTTCGCGACAAGCTCACTGTGAAAGTTATGATTTATGAATGATTAGTTATGAATTCCCATTTTGAATCTTAAAACAACCATATTTTTTATCTCTTTCGGCTTGAATCTTCATGCTCAATTGGATTCAATATTTTATCTACCTTCGGAAGAAAATCGTCTAAATTCAGTTAGTGGTTTGGTTGCATATTATTTCTGGGAAGAAGATTCGCTTGGTTTTATTGTTGATTCAAGTTTTCAAAAAACATTTAAGCGCAATCAAGCCATTTCAATAAATAGCTTGAATTCAGAAAATTATCATTCATCATATTATATTCAGCAAGCAATTTATCAATTTTCAGAAGATAATTCAACTGCAGTTGAAAAATCAAAATTTGAGGTGTATAAAAATAAGACTGAAAGAGAAAAAATTCAATTTCCATTAATTAAAAATCAAATAACAGAAATTCAATCTTTGCTTTATTGTTCAAAAAATAAATGTTGGCAAAGTATTTCACAAAAAAATGTGATTTACATCAACGTTTACAGTAATTCTCGCAAAAAATTTTCTTATTCTTCCGATACAGTTTATCTAAAACTATTAAATATAAAACAAAAATCTTTTGGTCATTACATTGTGAAAAAATTCTGGAATGATTTGGGAGAACTTGTTTCTGAGGAAATTTATGCTTTTAATGGTGAAAATGTAACGAAGTATTTTTCCTCCGAAGAGAATTTAATTCCTAGGCATATTTTGGTCTTTTCAAACGGATATAGAGGTCCGAAAAAAAATCGAGATGTAACAGATAATATGCTTACCAAAAAAGACCGTTTCAATTATTGGTTAAGACTAGATAAGGCTTTTGTAAATCGCATTAAACCAGATGATTATTTTTACATTGATGGAAATAACAAGATTAGTACTTCAAATCATGGTTCAATGGCAAATTTTTCTTTATCATATTCAAGAATAAAAGCTTTGAGAAAAAAAGATAAAAACAAAGATAATTTCAATTTATTAAATACTTCTCCAAATGATGAAGGTTTTTTTGAACGAAAAGAAAAAGGTAAAATTGCTGGAAGAGCTTATTTAACGGAAAAATGTAATTCACCAGCTTGTTTAGAAATCAAAGATACACTTGACATCGTGTCGCATAGCATGGGTTACGCCTACTCATTAGGATTTATTGAAGAAGTGAAAGAATTTGTGATATTTAGAAATATGTATATTATTGCTCCAGAAAATGCCTGTGCAGACGGTGGAGATTGGTCGCTTTTTTCAGAAGTTTGGCAATATGGAAGTAATTTAGACCAAGAAAATCCCGATCCAGTTTGGGAACAAGATGGAATTGCGCCTCAATGTGAAGTGAAAAATTTAAAAACTGCAAAAATTGGTGGAAGAGTATTTTTACCTGAAAATGAAAAACGAAAAAATTTCATCAATTCGCATATGTTAAATCATTACCGCTGGATTTTTCAAAATTTAAAAATTGGGGATAAAGGTTTTGTTTTTTAACAGACTTCCACAAATTCATTAAATTAGCAATTTTATCTGAAAAAAGTCTGTTACTAAATCAATTCAACAACTCAAAAATTGATTTTCACTTTTTTTAAACGAATTATTTTATAAATTCAAACAGGTTTTGTATCTATATTAATTTTTAAGTAAATCCCCCGGGAACTGAAAGTAACTGAAAAGTACAACAAATTGATTCTTTTATTTGATTAAGGATTAAAAATAAAAACATAATTTGGTAGCTCCATCAAAAATTAAAGTCTTAGGTCTAAAATCTTGCAGTCCTGAGTCTTTTTCAGTACTTTCGTGCAGTTAAATTTTAGTGATAACAACTTGAAAAAAACCGAGCAAGGATTTATTTTAAATCGAATTTCATTCTCTGAAACGAGCATAATTGTAAAGATTTTTACTAAAAATCACGGGCTAAAGTCTTTCATGGTAAAAGGCGGAGCTAAAAAATTTAGTTCGATTTTTCAAGCGTTAACTTATATTGAATTTACATATTATCAAAAAAATGAAGATCAATTAGCTAATTTATACGAACCCGTTTTAGTCAAAAATTTTCAAGAAATTTATTTTGATCCAATCAAACAAAGTGTTGTTTTTTTTGAAACAGAATTTTTAAAACAATGTTTGCATGAAAATCAAGCAGATATTGCATTATTTGATTTTATCTTAAATGAACTGGAGTTTCTAAACCAGCACTCGTTTAACCCGAATTATTTAATTCACTGGATTTTAGATCTAGCTTTTTTATTTGGTATTCAACCGCAATTAATTGATGAAGGAGCAAGATATTTTGATTTAATCAACGGAGAACTAACAATTCATAATTCAATGCATTCAGAATCTTTAAAAGGTGATATAATTCTAAAATTTGCTAAGTTTTTAAACTATAATGTTGAAAAACAAATGGAAATTCATTTAACGAAGGATGAAAGAAAACAATTACTTGAAATTTTGTTAAGATATTTCAGTCTGCACATCGATACTTTTAAGAAAATTAATTCCTTCGAGATTTATCAGACCCTTTGGTATGCCTAGTTGGAAGACTTAAATTATTTCACTCTCACTTGTTGTCCAGCTCTAATTTTAGACGCATTTACTCCAGGATTTAATTTTTGAAGCTGTTGGACTGTTAAACCGTGCTTTTGAGCAATTCTGTTGAAATAATCACCAGATTTAATCGTGTAAAATTTCTTTTGTGGAACAACTTTTTCATTTGTTTTAATTACTTCCTCAGTTTTTGAAATTTCATTTAAAACCATTCCAGGTTTTGACATTTTAATCGAAGTAACAATCAATAAACGTTGGTCAATACTTAATAAATTATCTTTTAAATTATTCCATTTTTTGATATTTTCAACGCTTACTTTGTATTTATTTCCAATTACTTCGATGTTTTCATTTCTTTGTACTAAATGATAAACAGTTACCAAAGAATCATAATAAATTAAACCTAAAACAGAGTCGGAAAAAACAGGCGGTGTAACTGGTTCTATTATTTTTTTTGCAATTTTTAAAATCCTACCAACTGGAACTTTTGTCGAGCGCAAATTATTCCATTCCATGATTTGGCTATTTGTCACTTTGTATTTTTGCGCAATTCGAGTTAAAGATTCACCCTTTCTTACTTTATGAAATACGAAATCAGCAGGAATTATCGTAACCATTTCATTCGTGTCAAGATTCGTTTTGCCTTCTATTGCTGCTGAGATAATCGGTTGAGGTTGTGTTCCGTAAACTTGTTTTTCAATTTTATAAAGAGAATCTTCTAAAGAAACTAATCTGCCAATTTTCATCAATGGTCCGCTGATACATTGGTTTGGATAAGTTAATGGAATATAAGTCTTTTTGTAAACCGGATTTAAAATTTGTATTTCATCTACTTTCCAATCAACTAATTGTGCAATACTTTCCATGTGAACTCCAAGCGTTAAACACATAGTATCTAATTGCGAACAATGAATTTTTGCTTCCATCGGAACTAAATTATGTTCAGCATGATAAGTCATTAAATAAGCTGCTGCAATGAAATTTGGAACATAACCTTGCGTTTCTTTTGGCAAAAATGGTCTGATTTCCCAATAAGTTCTCTTATTTCCTGAACGACGAATTGCTTTGTTGATGTTTCCTGGACCAGCATTATAAGCAGCCAAAGCTAAATTCCAATCACCATAAATACCATGTAGTCTTTTCAAATAGCGACAAGCAGCATCAGTTGCTTTTACAGGATCCATTCTTTCATCGAAATATGAATTTTCTTTCATACCGAACATTTTTCCTGTTCCGTACATGAATTGCCACAAACCCAATGCTCCAGCTGGAGATTTAACTTGTGGACGCAAACCACTTTCAATCACTGAGAGGAAACGCAAATCAATTGGAATATCGTATTTCGCCAAAGCATCTTCGTACATGTCAAAATACAATTTTGATCTACCCAAAGCAATGCGAATAAAACTTCTACGATTTTTAGCAAAAAAACGAATAACTGAAATCGTTGAAGGATTGCAATCTAAATGAAAAGGTGATAATTCATTCATTTTTGCCAAACGTTCACAAATTACCTCATCTGTTACTTCTGGAGTAAAATTTGCCTCATATTCTAGAGCATTTATAATTGAATCATAATTAGATTGATTTGCATAATCGGCATAAAAAAGCTCCAAAGATTGTTCTACTGTTGTCAGAAAAGCTTCGCTAGAAATTGAATCTTTTACATCGGTTTTTGGCTTTTTTGTCTGCCCAAAAAAACTATTTATGGCAATAAAAATGAATAAAAATGTTACGATTTTTTGCATGAGATAGTTTTTTGCTTTAATCAAATTACGAGGAGATTAAGGATTTTTTAATAGAATTGATGTAGGCAGAAAAGTCAAACATTTCTTTTTCTGCAAATGCTTTTGCCATGATTTGTAAACCATATGGCATATTCGTCGAGTTCACTCCAAAAGGAATTGAAATTGCTGGATTTCCAGTTAAATTTGCATGAACCGTAAAAATATCTTGCAAATACATTTGAATTGGATCTTTTACAGAATCAATTTCAAAAGCCGTTGACGGAGTTGTTGGTGTGATGATTAAATCATAATCAGCAAAAATCTCCCGTGTTTTATTTTGCAATAAGCGTCTAACTTGCTGTGCTTTTGTGTAATACGCATCGTAATATCCGTGAGAAAGAACGAAAGTTCCAGCCATAATTCTGCGTTTTACTTCCAAACCAAATCCTTCTGATCGAGATTCTTTGTAAGTTGCTTCAACACCAAGAGCATTTTTTGCTCTGTGACCAAAATGTACACCGTCAAAACGAGATAAGTTGGACGAAGCTTCCGCTGTTGTTAAAACATAATATGTTGGAACCATGTAATCTAAATAAGGAAAAGATACAGCTTCAACTGTGTGTCCTTCATTTCTTAAATGATCAAAAAGTTGATTTAAATTTTCTTTTAATTCAGCATCAATTCCCTCATTTTCAAAAGCTTCTTTGATGTAAGCGATTTTCTTTTTTGAAGAAATTTTTTCAAATTCATAAGAATGAACTGATTTTGATGAACTGGTGCTGTCATTTTCGTCTTTTCCAGCCATGATTTCTAAAACCAAAGCGTTGTCTTCAAGTGAATTTGAGAAAACCCCAATTTGATCAAAAGACGAGGCGTAAGCAATTAATCCATAACGACTAACACGGCCGTAAGTTGGCTTACTTCCATAAGTTCCTGTAAAAGAAGCAGGTTGACGAACTGAACCTCCCGTATCACTTCCTAAAGCAACAGTGCAAAGTTTAGCAGCAACTGCAGCCGCTGAACCACCTGAAGAACCACCAGGAACTGTTTTTTTATTCAATGGATTTTTGACAACTCCGTAAGCAGAATTTTCATTAGAACTTCCCATCGCAAATTCATCGCAATTCGTTCTACCGATTATTATTGCATCTTCATCAATTAATCGTTGAAGTGCCGTTGCTGTATATAAGGATTCGAATCCTTCTAAAATTTTTGATGAAGCAGAAACTTTATGATTTTTATAACAAATATTATCTTTAATGGCGATAACCATTCCAGCTAATTTTCCAGCGTTTCCATTTTTGATTTTTACATCAATTTCTTGCGCCTGAATTTTAGCAGAATCGGTAAAAACTTCCAAAAAAGCATTTAAATCTTTGGTTTTTTCAATTTCTGATAAATAACCTTCAAGAATATTTAAAGCAGTGTTACCAGAAGAAAGTGCAGCTTTGACTTCAGCAAAAGTAGAATACATAAAATCAAATTATTTTTTATCTTCAGTTGTTTTTGACACATCAGAATCAGATTCTCCTTTTGAAGCATCCTTAAATTCTTTGATTCCTTTTCCAATTCCCTTCATTAATTCAGGGATTTTTTTTCCTCCGAAAAGTAAAACTACAACAGCTAAAATTAAAACAATTTGCCACGGACCCATTACACCTAATATCATTTCTCGAAATTTTATATTTATGCAAAGGTACAAAAAATAGTGAAGTCTAAAAAGTTAAAATTTGAAAAAAGAAGATTTTAAATTTTAAAGAAAGCTTTATTTTTAAAAATTAACTTTATTTTTACAAAAATAGAATCTTTATCATAACAAAGAAATGTCAGAAAAATCGATAAATTCAGCTTTTAGCTCATGGAAAATTTGGCTTGCTGTTTTGATTGGTTTGGGCTTTGCTAGTTTTATGCTTTTTTCAAGTTTAAGTGAAATTCATTTTGTGGAAACAAAAGGTGAAAAAGGAACGCATATTTGGAAAGATTTCAATAAAAATGCAAAAGTAGATTTATCTGTAAAAGAAGAATTTAAACCACAAAAAAATGGAGATTACCGCATAAAAACCAATTCTGAATTTATCGCTGAAATCCCGTGGAAAAAGCAAACTTTTTTCTATTTAGCCTTGGCAATCGTTTTTATGTTTGGCCGTGATTTGGCGTACATGTGGCGCATAAAAGTCTTAACAAAAAATAAACTCACCTGGAAATCATCATTTTATGTTATCATGTTGTGGGAATTTGCTTCAGCTTTGGCTCCCGGAGTGGCAAGTGGTTCGACAGTAGCTATGTTTATTTTAAACAAAGAAAAAATCCCTTTAGGAAAGTCCACAGCAATTGTAATTGTGACAACCATGATGGATAATTTATTTTATGTTTTAATGATTCCATTTGTATTCTTGTTTATTTCTTCAAGTGCTTTATTTCCAACAGAAAACACAGTTGATAAAAGCATTCAATTTTTATTTTGGACAGCTTATGGGATTTTCTTTCTCCTATTTTTGCTCTTATTTGTAAGTATTTTCTTTTATCCACATTTCATAAAACATTTTTTAAGTTTTATTTTCAGACTTCCTTTTTTGAAAAAGTGGAGAAATGAGGCAATAAAAACAGGAGAAGAAGTTGAAATTACTTCGAAAGAATTTAAGAACGAAAATATTTCTTTTTGGTTCAAGAGTTTTTTAGCAACTTTTATATCTTGGACGTCTCGCTACATGGTTATAAATTGTATTCTTGCCGGTTTTGTTTCACTTACTTTTAGCGATCATTTTTTCATTTTAGGAAAACAATTTGTCTTGTGGCTTTTTATGCGTGTTAGTCCAACTCCTGGAGGAAGTGGAGTTGCTGAATATGCTTTTGGAGAACTAATGACAACTTTCAGCGATTCAGCCATCCTCATAGTTAGTCTAGCGATACTTTGGCGATTAATTTCTTATTTCCCTTATTTAATTATTGGCGCAATGATTTTACCAAGATGGATTAAGAAAAAATAGATTAAAAAAAGAACTACGTAATTGTTTGTGTTCTACATTTAATCTTTACTTTTCTTTTTATCAGCAAAGCTGATGAGGCCACTTCGTTAAGTTCCGCAAAAGAAGAGAAAGTATTACTTTCGATTATAAAACAAAAGAAAACTTAGCACTTATTGTTAGTAAATGTTTGTCTATTTTCGACCATTTAGGTGATCTCCTTCGGAGCTACCTAATGTTTCCCCCAATATACTTCGTTCTGCTTTTCACAAATAATTAGGTACTAAAATTCTTGTTAAACTAATAAAGTTAAGAAGAAATGGTGATTTATTCTATTTCAACACGGATTACTTGATAAATTTCATTCGTAACTTTATCCAAAACGTAAACCAATAAGTGCATGTTTGCAGGATTGTATTGAGCCGGGATTTTATAAGAATAATTCAAATAATATTTTCCGTCTTTCAAGTAGGTATCAGTTAAAGTTCTTCCAAAAGCATTTCCGTCAATGCAATTTCTTTGCACATTGTAGTGAACATAATTCAATGAATCACCAATAGGAGAAGGAAATAATTGTGGTTTAACGATTGAATCTTCCATTAAATAAACAACTTGCGCTAAATCGTTGGAAATTGTTCCAATTTTTTCTACTTCTGTGTGTAAATAAAATCCTTTTGTTTGGTCGTAATAATTCAACTTTGCTTGTATGTTAACTTTCAAATCATTTGCAGAAATCAAACTATTTACAGAATTTTCCCATGCTTGTGGTTCAATTGTATTTTGACCATTCATAGGAAATCTACTGATTGCGCCAAAAGGATTTCCTACAAATGCTGAACCTGAAATAGTTGTACCAAAATATGTTCCAATTGCCAAACCTTGCTGATTTGTAAAATCGTGTAAATAATCTGGAGCATGAATTTCTTGAAAAGATCCAATTCCAGTTGGACCTGTATGAATTGCAGCAACGAAAACTCTTCCTTCGTTCGCATGCTCTAGATCTTCTGCCAAAGCACCTGCTGCAGGACAATAAATACATTTATGTCCAGTAAAATCTTCAATTAATACATTTCTATTTGTATTCGTATTTGCTGAAAATGTTGGCCAAACAGTTGATTCATATTCTGACCAATTCCCAGGATAAATCGTTGTATCTAGATTTATACTTGGCGGATAAGGATGTTCAACTTTATCGCAAGATGCGAAGATAAAAAGAATTAAACCTAAATAAAGTAAGTTTTTCATAATTTGTAATTTTTAAAAAGTACTGACTTCGAGAACCTTAGTCTGTACTTACTTTTATATTTTTAATTAAAAAAATGGTGATTGAGGCTCTCGAAGTCACCATTTTATTTAAAAGCTCTGAGTGAATGAAAAAGTCAAACCATTTGAAGCTGGAACAAATCTACAAACCCCACCTACACAAAATAATCCTGCTCTTTGTCTTCCATAAGAAAAGGTCAATCTTGTGGATTCTTTCACGTATCCTACTGTTCCAATAATGTAATGTATTTGTAATTTTTCATTTGGATTTCCATAATTGTATTGATCCATTATTCCTAAAAATAAATGCGAGCCAAAGTTATATTCAACAACCGCAGTAGCCCAATTTCCTTTGTCTTTTTCGGTAAATAAAGTTTGAAGTTCTGTTCTTATCGAATGTTTTGAATTAAATTTATATCCTGTTTCTAAAATAGAAATGTTTGAATGAATAATTCCTTTTGCATCACCCGTAATTTTTGCGACATCATTGTTGATAGAAATGTTGTAATAACTCAAAATAAAATTCAAATTTTTATTCATTTTTCGAGTGATGCTCACATTAATATCTCTCCAGTATAAACTATCGCTTAAATCAAAAGGTTTTCCGGAATAGGTAACTCTATTTGAATCAACTTCATATTGTGTCGTTTTATGTTGCATTGGTTTGTAGGCAGTTGATACATTCGCATTGATAGATGTTCCGTATTTTCCACCTAACTTTTTTCCCCAATTTTTTTCTTTTGGTAAAGTGTAAACCACTTCTGCTTGAAATGCAACTTCTCCCAAAGGTTGCGTTGCGTAAGGATATAGCGATGCAACTAAATTATAAGAATGTGTCTTATTCATCGCTGGCAAATAGTTGATAAAAACATCTTGCAAGGCTTTTGTTCTATCTGAACGAAAACTCATATTGTCAACAGATTTAGCGGAAATCAATAAACCAAAACCTTTTTTTGTATAGCTAAAATTAGCAATAGCTGCATGACCGGGGTTATAAATATAAACATTGTCAGCGGAAGGATCATTATCTTTCATTACGTATTCTCCATCTAAAGTGAATTTTCCATAACGCAATTTTACACGACCTCCATAAAGTCCAATATTTTCGGGAAGTATAAACGTTTCATTGTCATCTGCTTGATATTTGCTTACTAAAGAAGTTCCCAATGTAATATTTAATTTTTTATCTTTTAAAAAACCAATAAATTCATTTAAAGGAAATTCTGTATCAAAACCTCGAACGATTCCAGCTGCATGTTCAATTTGACCATTTTGAAAAGACAAACGTTGTTTTCCATAAACCCCTTTAAGAGTAATTCCCTTGTATAAATTTAGTTTTAATCTAAATCCATCTAGTAAATTATCATAACCTAAAGCTCTGTCTTCATAAGTTCTAAGGGCAATTCCAGAACCAAATTGCTCGTAAAATGAACCAATTGTTACATCAACAAATTTATTTTCATAGCCAATATAACGCATTCCAATTCCAGTTCCATCAAAACGATTTGGATAACCTTGAATTCTTGGTAAATAAGATTCAAATCTTGCTCCAGCTTTAAAATTTCCTTTGGTGATAAAAACATTCATGTAGGAATTTAACAAGGCTTTTTCAGCTGGCTCATTTGCCCCAATTAATGTATCTTCATTCAAATATTGAAACTGACTTTCGATGTTCCCAGTAATGTTTAAGTCATTGTTTTGAGAAAAATCATAAAATGAAAGAACAGAACTGAAAATTATTAATGCTATTTTTTTTATTGCCATATTTTAGGATTGTAAAAATTGTCTTGATTGTAAAATTGTCAAGATTGCTTCGCTTTCAAGAAAATTAATTTGAAAGCGGAGCAATCTGTAATCTGCAATCTTCCAATTTGTAATTTATGTTTAATTACTTTTTTTTACTAATTTCAATAATTCTTGATGCAATAAATCTTCATCTCCAGGAGAATAACTATTGTGTGAATAAACGATAGTTCCATCAACATCAACTAAAAAAGTGTGCGGAACATTGTTTACACCCATTGCTCTTTTGAAATCCCAATTTGAATCCATCAAAACCATATAATCCCAAGCTTTTCCATTTACGTAAACAGGAACTGAATTTTTTGTTTTTTCATCATCTATCGAAACAGCAACTAATGTAACACCAGTTTCCTCAACCCAATCTTGGTAAACTTCATGAATAGTATTTAGTTCTCTTTTACAAGGAGCGCACCAAGTTGCCCAAAAACTAAAAATAATTGGACCTTTTACGCCTAATTCAGCGGTATTAATATCGTTTCCTTCCATATCTTTCAATTTCACTGAAGGAAGTTTCTTAATATTTTCAATATGAGTTTCTTGAGCTACAAATTGTGCTGAGAGTGCTGAGAATAAAATTCCAAAAAAAAGGGTTTTCATATTTTCTATATTAAATTATATCGAGTATTAACATAACAAATTTGTTACCATTTTTCAAAAGTAGTATATTTTCACATTACAAATCATACTTTTTTTAAATTAACTCTTGCATTCCTACTAGTATAAAATATAAATTTTCAATCTATAAATTTCAATTTTTTTTAATGTTTTCGAACCTTTGTAAAAATTATGCAATTGCAATCTTATACTTTTTTCATTTGAAATATTTGTTTTTTGATATATTTTTTTCTATACCTTTGTAATTATAATTTAAAAAATTAAAAGTCATGCTTAAAAAAATACTTTTCATAGGATGTTTTTTATTTGTTACTTCACTTAGTTTTTCGCAAACTACTGAAATGACATTACAAGGATCATCCACTAATATTTCTGGGACAGTTCACAATGTAACTATTACAAATGGTGATGAACAAATTATAGATGTTTTGGCTCATAACTTAACTGGAGGAGATAAATCTTGGAAAGTTACTCGAAAAAGAATCACACCTTCGCCACTAGATTGGTCAGATTATTTATGTTGGGGAGAGGAAGGTGATCCATTTGGAGGAATGTGCTATCCCGCTTCAGCAATGAATATGACAACTTGGAGTTCAGGAGGAAAAATTATTGCTAATAACGCAGCAGGTCTAATTGCAATTCACATTAATCCTAGTGACTTATTAAATGGTTCTTGCCATTACAGATATTATGTAGGTGAATATGAAGATACTCCAGAAGATTCTGTAGATGTTTTAGTTACAACAACAACTTTAGCAGTGAAAGAAATCAAAACAAATTCACCTGTTTTAACAACGTATCCAAATCCAGCGGATAATACTTTAACTGTTACTTTACAGTCAAACCAAGCTGAAGGTTCGATAAAAATAACTGATGTTTTAGGAAAAGTTGTTTTGGAAGAAAGAATTTATGGCTCAAGAAAATTTGATGTTGAAGAGTTTAAAAACGGAGTTTACGTTTTAGTTTTAACATCGAATGGAATTAGTACTTCAAAAAGAATTGTGATCAGACATTGATTAAATCTAAAAAAATATCTCAAAGCCATTTGTTAATTCAGATGGCTTTTTTTTGCACGAAAAAATTTTCAGTGATTATTTAAAATAAAGTCAAAAAGATGTATATTAATACTAAAAATACTTTCACATTTCAGATACAATTATCCTAATATAGAATAGTCATATGTGTATCATCGGTTTTAAAAATAACGCCAACCTGTTAATAAATATTAGGAACCAAAAACTGTAAAAACCAAAAAAGCAGCTATCAAACGAATTCAATAACTGCTTTTTAAAATGATAATTTGAAAAAACTAAGCTAAAGCTTGTTCTAAATCGGCTAAAATATCTTCAATATCTTCAACTCCAACGCTTAAGCGTAAAAGTGAATCAACAACTCCAACTTTTTCGCGTTCTTCTTTTGGAATTGCTCCGTGAGTCATCGTTGCAGGATGATTAATCAAAGATTCAACACCACCAAGCGATTCAGCAAGTGAAAACACTTTAAATGACGAAGCAACTTTAAATGTGTTTTCAATTGTTTTGTCTTTTAAAACGATAGAAATCATTCCTCCAAAATCACGCATTTGTTTTTTTGCAATTTCATGATTTGGATGTTCAGGAAAACCTGGCCAGTAAATTTTATCAATTTTTGGGTGATTTTTTAGGTATTCAGCAACTTTTCTTCCGTTAAAACAATGTCTTTCCATTCTTAAATGCAAAGTTTTGATTCCACGAATTACCAAAAAACAATCCATAGGACCAGGATTTGCTCCCGTACTGTTTAAAATAAAATATAATTTTTCGTGAATTGCATCGTCGTTTGTGATCAATGCTCCCATTACAACATCGCTGTGTCCGCCTAAATATTTGGTTACAGAATGCATTACAATATCAGCTCCTAAATCCAACGGGTTTTGTAAATATGGAGAAGCAAAAGTATTGTCAACAACCAAGGTTAAGTTATTTGTTTTTGAAATTTCTGCACAAGCAACAATGTCAATAATTTGCATCGTAGGATTTGTTGGCGTTTCTGCCCAAATCATTTTGGTGTTTGAATTTATATATTTTTTGATGTTATTTGCATCAGTCAAATCAATGAAATGAAATTTAATTCCAAATGCTTCATAAATTTTAGTAAAAATTCTGTAAGAACCACCGTATAAATCATCGCCCGTAATAACCTCATCACCAGGACGTAAAGTTTTCATAACAGCATCTGTTGCACCCATTCCACTGCTAAAACAAACACAATGTTTTCCGTTTTCTAAGGCAGCAATATTATCTTGTAAAGCTTCTCTCGTTGGGTTTTTCCCTCTCGCATAACCATAACCTTTGTTGGTTCCAGGAGATTCTTGAACATAAGTTGATGTTTGAAAAATTGGAGTCATAATCGCCCCAGTTGTTGGATCAGGATGAACACCTGCGTGTATTGCTTTTGTACCGAATTTCATGAGTTCTTGTTTAGATTTACAAAAGTAAGGATTTTTTTCTGTTTTTGAATTTATGTTAACTTTACAAAAATTCAAAAAAATATATCTAATACAAAATATTCTTAAAAATATAGCGTTTTTAAATTATGCAAAATTTATTTAAATTAATTTTAATTTTTTCTATTCAATTTCCTCTTTTTTCTCAAATTGGAACTGGAGAATGGAGAATGCATATCGCAAACAAGGCAATTGATATTGCTGCTGGAAATGGACTAGTTTATGCTGCACTTGAAACTGGTTTGCTGGAATATGATATTCTTGCTACTGAATCCTCGCTGTGGACAAATGTCAATTCACTTTCTGATATTAATATTTCGTGTGTTTATTTTGATGAAACTTCTAAATCATTTTTCGTAGGTTATCGAAATGGAAATGTAGATCGCATTTCTGGAAATGAAGTCACAAATATCCCCGCAATAAAACTTTCGCAACTGCAAGGAGATAAATCAATTTCAAGTTTTACTTCCAGTGGAAAATTTGTTTATGCATCAACAGCTTTCGGAATTGTTGTTATTAATACCGAAAACAACGAGATTAAAGATACATATTATCCAACAAATTCATTAGAAAAAATTCAAAATGTTGTTTTTGCTAATGATTCAATATACGCCTTAACGCCTACAAAATTATATCAAGCAAAGGCTTCAAATTCAGTTTTAGCTGATCCTAATCAATGGAAAATCAATTCTAACGTTCCAATTCAAATTGATTCAAGTTATTACGAAAATTTAATTTTTAATAAGGGAGAAAAATTCCTCGTACTAAAAAATCCTGCTTTTAGATTAGATTCCATTTTTCAAATAACAGACGTGGGTTTTGTGAGTGTTGTAAGTTTCAGTTTCGGACTGGAGGTGAAAAATTTAAAAGTTTATTCAGACAGAATATTAATGACATTAGATGATGGTCTAATAGTTTTAGATAATGACTTTGTTTTTTCAGAAGTTTATAATAAATTCAATAACAAAGCTTTCAGAACAAATAATGCAGTTTTCTTTGACTCAAAATACTATTTAGCTGATTTTGATTTCGGAATAATTGAGTTTAATCAAGGTGCAGGAAAAAGAATTACTGAAAATGGACCTCCTAAGAATAGCTTCTATGCACTTGGTGGAGATAAAAGTTTAATTGCTATTGCAGGAGGAACTTTAAATAAAACTGATCCAAAATACAATATTTCTGGTGCTTATGTGCTTGACAATGAAAATTGGACGCTTTTTGATAAGTACAATCAAACTTTGTGGAATAACAAAAAAGTTTTTGACGTGTCTTCCATTTCAATTAACCCTTTGAATTCAGCTGAAATCGCAATTGGTTCTAGAAGTGAAATTCCCCTTTCTATTTCGAGTGATGGTATTAACATAACTGAAACGTATGATTTTCAAAATGCCCCATTTATAACTGATGTCGAGAATAAAACATGTATCTCAGATGTTCAATACGACGCAAAAGGAAATTTATGGATTGTCAGTTGTAACGAAACCAACCCATTAAAAGTATTGACGAAAGATAAAGTTTGGTATGAGTTTTACTGCGGATCAAATCTGGCTACTAAATTTTCAGGAGAAATCACGATTGATTACAATGGTAACAAGTGGTTTTCTGTTTTAGACGAAGGTTTGATAGGTTTTAATGATAATGGCACCTTAGACGACATTTCTGACGACAAATACATTCAGCTCAACGAAGGGGAAAATACGGGAGCACTTCCTGATGCAAATGTGACCGCAATTGCAGTTGATTTTGACAATGAAATTTGGATTGGAACTTCTAATGGTTTTTCTATTTTATATAATTCACAAAATGCATTTGAAGCTGCTCCAGGCGAATACAATAGCCAACGAATAAAAATAGATTTTGAGGGAAATGTTGAGTATTTGCTTGGAAATACGGGAATTGCTGATATTGAAGTTGATGGAGGAAACAGGAAATGGATTGGTACTTCGAATGCAGGAATTTTTCTACTTTCAGCTGATGGTTTGGAGATTTTAGAAAGTTATACAACAGATAATAGCCCTTTAATTTCAAATAACATTGTTGATATGCAATTTAATTCAAAAACCGGCGAATTATTTATCATTACAGATATTGGCTTAGTTTCTTTGCGCACAAATTCGTCTGGTGGTGATTCTGAATACAAAGAGGTAATCGCTTTTCCTAATCCAGTGAAACCAGATTTTAATGGTCTAATAACGATTCAAGGAATCAAGTATGATTCTGATGTTAAATTTACAGATGCAGCAGGAAACCTTGTTTTTCAAACTACTTCAAATGGTGGCACAGCTACTTGGAACGGAAAAAACCTGAAGGGTGAAAAAGTTAAAGCAGGAACTTACCTTATTTGGACTGCGTCTAATACAGAAAAAGGAAGAAAAGTTGGTAAAGTTGTAATTTTGAATTGATTTTATTTCTTCTCCAAAATCATTGACATCAAACTTAAATCGAAAGGCGTTGTAATTTTGATATTTTCTTCATTTCCTTCAAAAGTGTAAATTTTTTCATTCAATTCTTCCACCAATGAAGCGTCATCTGTGATAGAATCATGAAAATTTCTTTCGTAAGCTTTTCTAATTAGTTCAGAACCAAAAACCTGTGGAGTTTGAACGATAAAATAGTTTTTTCTATCCAAAGAATTTGTTTCATTTTCGTTAATAAATCGGATAGACTCCTTAACTGGAAAAACAGGAACAGCATTTCCTTTTTCATTGGCTAATTCAAATGCTTTTGTAATTGTTGCACTTGAAACCAAAGGTCTAACTCCATCATGAATTGCAATTAAGCCTCCTTTAGCATGATTTAAAGCGTTTTTAATCGAATGATAACGTTCATTTCCTCCTTCAATAATTTCATGTTTAATTTGAAATGATTTTGTCAAGCACCAACTGTTCCAATATTCAATCCACTCTGATGGTAGAGTGACTAAAATTTGAATTTGTGAATCAAACGCATGAAAACATTCTATTGTTTGAGCTAAAATTGATTTTTCACGTATTTCAATAAACTGTTTTGGTAAATCAGAATTCATTCGTTTACCAATTCCTCCAGCGGTAATTATAACAGTTTTCTTTATCATAAAAATATAAATTTAAGCAAAAAAAAAGCCTGCGCAAGCAAGCTTTAAAGTATATAAAATATCTAAATTATTTAATTTGATTTGGATTATTTTTTGCTTTTATATTTTCTTTACGTTGAACATTCATCCAATAAGCAAAACCAAAAAATCCTAATAATAATAAAATCGTATTAAATTTATTTTGAACCCAGTCAAAGAATAAAAATATCGTTTGAAAGAAATCACCTAGTGAATAAAAAACATCTGAAGAACCACCTAAAATCATAATATACTATTTAATATTTTACAAAGGAAAGTATTTTTTTTTAATTTCCACCAAAAAAATTTCTTTTTCTATAAAAAAGATTCTTTAAAGGTAAAGTAAGAGAATATTTTACTTATTTTTGGACGAGATTTCTAGGATCTTTAGATAGTGTAGGGTGGAAACAATTATAATTTTTGTTTATGCCACCTTGAGCTGAAATTAAATATTTGAATAATCGGGCTGCGTGGCGCAATTGAATAGCGCATCAGATTTCGGCTCTGAGGGTTACAGGTTTGAATCCTGTCGCGGTCACAAAATTTATCCAGCATAAAATTATGCTGGATTTTTTATTTAAATCTATTTTACAAAATTTTGCCCATATTTTTTTAGGTACAAGTAAAGATAATATTCCATAAAATGATTTCTATCAATACAATTCACTCCCTGATTCACGGCAGAAACTAGATTCATTTCACAGTCTAGCAGGAGTAACCTGCCACTTCAGCCGTAACGGACAACTCAACCTATGTTTTTCGTGGGTCAACACCAACTTCAAGTTTAAATGACCCATGGAAATTTGATTTCATTTCGGAAACTTGGCAAAATTTACCATCAGTTCCATCAATCGGAAAACGTGATCAACTTTGTTTTTAGATTGAGGGAAAAATTTACCTTTCAACAGATTTTTCAATAAATCCAGCGATTTTACATCCAGAAAATTATTTTTTACTCTAATTTGAAATTTATTGGCAAACGCATCCAAGATCTTACTGGTTTTCCGTTTATTGTTCCAGGTTCCCAATTTTTCATCAAACGAACAACTCTCATCGCTTCTTTGTCGCATTCAGGACAATCTGGAACTCCCCGTAAAATTGAAACCTCAGACACTGAACCGTCTAAGTTAACGACAAATTTCAGATAGCATTTACCTTCTTTTTGTAATTGAATTGCCTCTTCTGGATAATTTAATTTTTTCTGAATAAAAGGAGCCATATTTGGAAAACTTGGATCGACATCAGGAATTTCGGAAGCTTCGTCAACTTTTGGTTTTACAATAATTACTGGCGGAATAATAACTTTTATTGGTTCGCGAAAAAGGCCAACAGAATCTTTTCCATCATTTTTTTTACCCATTTTTAGTTTCGCAAGTTCATCCTCAGTTAATGGCTTATCTTTAATTAATTCATCCACAACTTCTGGAGGTGCAATATTATCACTTTTCAAATCTGGTGTGACTTTATCTGTAGGTTTTAATGGTGGATCTGGTTTCACCGAAGGAATTACATAAGGAATTAAAACTTCACTAGGAATAATCTGAGTCTTTTCCAAAGTTGGTTTTGACTTAAAATACACGAAACCTCCAACTAGTAATCCAATTGAACAAATCACTCCCAACATAATGTAAACCATATTTCTGTCATAATCACGTCGAATGACGTATGCTCCATACTTTTGATTTCGGTTCTGAAAGACGACGTCATTTCTAATTTCCGATGTTACGAGTTGCCATTTGCGAGCTGAATAAAAATCATAGATTGATACTCCTGCAATCACAGCAACAATGCTTAAGATAACTTCCATAATACTACTTTTTTTAATTATTAATTAATCTACTTATATTTGAATTCACTTAGCTTAAACGAAATGTGATTTCAAAATTTCTTGTATTTTTAATCAAAAAACTTTTTTTAAATAAACTTTTAAAGTTGGTTTAATTCTTTAAAATGTTGTTTACTCGAATAAAGTGTAGTGTTTTCTTTTTAAATCGTTTTTTAAAAAGTTTATCTAGTTTTATTATTGGATTTTGGTTTTAACATTATGTCTTAGTAAATAAATTATTGTTTTTTACTAAGATTAGTTTCCCTCCTTAAGAAGGACTTAAGGGAGGTGATTTTAATTGTCACCTTCCTCAATCCTTCCTCAAAGGAGAAAGCTTTATCTACTGTAAAGTAAAGTTAATCGGCACCTGCATATAAGTTCTAACAGCCTTACCATTATTTTTTCCTGGTTTCCATGCTGGCATAGCTCTAATTACACGGAGAGCTTCCTTATCACATTCTGGACAATCTGGAACTCCTCTTGCAACAACTACGTCTGAAACTGATCCATTTGTATTTACAACAAATTTCAGGTAACATTTTCCTTGAACTCCCATTTCAATTGCAGTTTGAGGATAAACTAATTTTTTTACAATAAATTCGTTTAAACTACCATTGAATTGTGCTTCTTCGTCAACAAAAGTCAAAATTTCTTCTTCTTTTTTCTCTACAACTTCCACTTTATCATCACCGATTACTGGTGGTTCAAAGTTTTCATTTTCCGTATCATTTGTTTTGTCACTAGCTTTTGTATCAACCATTTCATCTTGAGGCGGAATTTCATCCTCAACTGGAATATCAACAACAACTGGTGGCATAAACGCTACTGTTTTCTCCTCTGGCGGCGGAAGTTCTTCCTTTGGTGGTGGTGGAACTTCTTCCTCTGGTGGAGCAGGAATTGCAATGTTTGTTGTGTCCACTTTTGGTGGAGCAATTACTTCCTCTGGCATATTTTGGATAAATGAGTAAATTCCAAATGTGATGCCAATAGAAAGAAAAAGACCCAACATAATGAAGACCATATTTCTATCATAGTCACGACGCAATGTATATGCACCGTATTCCTGATTTCTGTGTTCAAAAACAATTTCGTTTCTACTTACAGATGTTACCTGCTGCCATTTTCTAGCGCTGAAGTAATCGTAAAGAGTCACTCCCGCTATAATAAGGACAAGAACTAAAATTACTGTCATACTCTTATTTTTTAGCTTTTATTAATTCTAACTCACTTGCTAACAAATCAACTGGTGCAATTACACCAATTTGAGCAATTTTTAACTCATCAATTAAATCGATGAAGTTTTTACATGTTGCTTTATCGTCAGTTTTAACAAGTACTTTTAGAGCATCTTTATGCTTTTTGAATTCAATAACCTTACGTTCGTAAATGGTATCTTTTTCACCTTCTGCCATCAGTTTTTTCTGCTCTCTTGTCAATTTACTGTCAAGTTGTTCAACGTTTTTTATAACGTAAGCATTTCTTTCTGCTAAATATTTACGAACACCATTCGGACCAAAATTAGTTTCTGATAAAACAGTTGCAGGTTTACCTTGCGGATTTCCTGCTGAAAAATATTGACCCTCGTAGTAATAAATTTTATCTTCTGTCAATAAAAAAGTAACTGCATTATTAATTTGAGGTTGTTTTGGTGGGTTTGGTTCATCTTCAATCTTTGCCGGATACACCAAACTCATAACTTTAGGTTTGTTAAAAGTTGATGTCATTACAAAGAATGTCAATAAAAGGAACGCTAAATCTACCATCGGGGTCATATCTACTCGCGTAGAACTCTTCTTGGCTCTTTTTTTACCACCCTTTTCGTTTCCGCCGCCTTCTGCTATTTCTGCCATCTTTTCTTAATTTTAATTTGGAGCTGTCTCCGCTGATGTAACAAAATTCAAGTTGTTTAAACGTAAATCTCTGAAAACATCGATTACATTCTGAGCGTGCACATACACCGCCTTACCGTCAACTCTTAGGACAAATTTAGGTTTGAAATCGTTAATGTCAGGATTTTTCCCTTCTAATTTGGCGTTTTCATAATCTGTTTTTCCAGAATTAAGGGCGGCAATATTTCCATAGAAAATCCAGTCTTTTAATTGATTGTTTGTTGTATCTGATGGAATTCCTTTCGTTTCATATTTTTTTCTATCTTCAGCAGGCATATCTAAATAACCTGGAAGTTCTTTCATTGTACATCCAAAAGTGGTCATGTAAGCAAAAGTTTCTATTTGCTTTTCATTGAATCCAACTTTGTATTTTGCACTCATATTTTGAATGAGTTCCTTTCTTGCCTCAATTCCAGATAAATTTAGAAAAACCCTTCCACCTTTATCTATTGTAACCAATAGAATCTTTTCTGGAATAATTTTATCACTGATACTTGAAGGAGTTACAACTTCAACAGGTTCAGGATTTCTAATACTGGCTGCAAGCATAAAGAAAGTCACAAGCAAGAATGCCAAATCTACCATCGGTGTCATATCGATCGACGGTGAATGTTTTGGTATTTTTATTTTAGACATCTTATATTATGTTTAATTAATTATTTTCTAGAACTTTTATTGGAAGTATAACAAATGGATTTTCCTGAATCCGAAGCAATCTTCCAATCTACAATCCCCAAAAAGGAATTATTTAGTGTTTGTAGAAAAATCTTGTACAATTGAATAACTTGCTTCATCCATACTATAAGTCATAGTATCAATTTTAGTTGAAAAGAAGTTATACATAATAATCGCTAAAGTAGAACCAATAATACCGAATGCAGTATTGATAAGTGCTTCAGAAATACCTGTTGCTAATGCTCCTGGATCTGGTGTACCTGAAGATAATGCTTTAAAGGCATTGATCATACCTAATACCGTTCCAATCAAACCAATCAAAGTTGAAATAGAAGCTGATGTTGATAATACACCTAAATTTTTAGATAACATTGGTAATTCTAATGCCGTAGCTTCCTCTAATTCTTTCGTCATAGACTCAACTTTTTGCTCTTTTGTTTTAGAATCATCACTTGCAATATGCTCATATTTTGTTAGACCAGCACGAACAACGTTTGCTAAAGATCCTTTTTGTTTATCACAAACCTCAATTGCTTCATTTATTTCTTTATTTTCTAACATTGTGCGAATACTTCCAACAAATTTATCAGTTCCACCTTTACCTTTTGCCATTGCAAGAGTCACAAATCTTTCGATTGAGAAGATGATAATGATTAAATTCATTGCTAATAAAATTGGAACAATAAATCCTCCTTTGTAGATTGTTCCCATTAAATTTCCTTCTAATGGCTCAGCAGTATTGTCTCCGTCAACGAAATGACTTGGATCACCAAAGATGAATTTGTAAATTATAATTCCAATTACTAATGAAATCACGATAGCGATTGACGCCATTAAAGAGGTAAAACCACCTGCTGTTTTTTTGTTTTTGCTCATTACTTTAAATTTTACGTTTTTATAATTTTTTACAAACATACATCAAATAATTTTAAACTTGCAAGTTAATCATTGAGTTTTTTTAAAAAAAATGCTTTTTTTGACTAATCTGTATCGTTTGACGATTTTGCTGATGTAATTGAATATTAAGAATTTATTAAATATTCAATTTCATGCCTCAGAATAATTAATTTCGAAATCTAAACATTGATTTCTTGTTCTTACAATCAACTTTTTAAAAGGTTCAAATAAATAAATCCTGAGCAATTGCATCAGCAAATAACATTCCTTTCGGATTTAATATCATGCAGTTATTCTTAATTTGTGCTTTTTCCTCTAGAATTAACTGATTCACTTTTGAAGTAAAATTCTCGGTTAAGGGTTTAATGTCTGCTAATTTTTCAAATGAAACTCCCCAAATTGTTCTCAATCCGATTAAAAGCATTTCGTTAAAAAGGTCTTTACTACTTAATTCCTCTTTGTCTAAAGGAAGTATATTTTCTGATAATCTTGAAATGTATTGATGATTATTCGCAATATTCCAGGAGCGACTTTTTCGATCAAAAGAATGTGCTGAAGGTCCAATCCCTTGATATTTTTCACCTTTCCAATAGGAACTATTGTGTTTTGAATAGAAATTTTCTTTCGCAAAATTGGAAATTTCATATTGAATGAATCCTGCTTTTTTTAATTTATTCTGTAAAATTTCAAAATGAATTGCTTGAATCTCATTTTCTGAAGGAATAATTTTTTTGTTTTGAACTAATTTATAAAGCACTGTTTTTTCTTCAATTGTTAAACAGTATGCAGAGATATGTGAAACATTTAATTGAATTGCTATTTCTAATTGTTTTTCCCAGCGTTGAGCATTCATGTTTGGCAAACCATAAATTAAATCAATGCTAATGTTTATGATTCCTGCATTTTGCGCAATTTGAACTGCTTTCAAACTTTCCGCAGAATTGTGCGCACGATTCATCCAACTTAGATCTTCATCATCAAACGACTGAAGTCCAATACTTAAGCGGTTAACCCCCACTTTTTTCCAACTTGAAACTGATTCTTCTCCAATATCGTCAGGATTTGCCTCTAATGTAATTTCAACATTTACACAAACAGAATGAATTTTTCTGATTTTTTGAATAAAACTTGAAATTTCCTCCTGAGTTAATAAGCTTGGTGTTCCACCGCCAAAATAAATAGTTTCAATTAGTTCATTTTTGAGTTCTGATTTTCGTAATTCCAACTCATGTAGCATCCAATCGAGCATTTTAATTCTATAAGAATCAAAACTTGTACTAAAGTGAAAATCACAATAGGTACATTTTTGTTTACAAAAAGGAATGTGAATGTAAATGCCCGCCATAAAATCTAGGATAAACTTTTTTGATACAAAAGTGTTTATAAAAATGTAGTTTTATGTCTTTTTTAATAAATTAATTGAAAAAATAAATTAAAAATTTTGTATTTCAAAAATTAAGTTTATATTTAACTATCTATTAATGACTAGAAATGTATAACAAAACATATCAAGCGCAAATAAATAAAGAGTTGGAACGATTCATAGAATTGTTGCAAGTCACTTTGCCACGTTATATAGATTTGGTCAAAAAAAAGGATATTTCTAAAGATGAATTAGGAGAATTAGGAGAATTAGAATATTTTTTAATCGAAATAAATGGAAAAATCGCAGAACTTAAAAAGCAATTAGAACATGATTTGTTTGGCTTAAGTCTGGATTTGTACTATAAATTGAAACGAAAAGCTTTGGATGGTGACGCTGAGGCTGGACGAAAAATTGTCATGATGAGAAAAGCATTTAATAAATCTTTGCAAGGAAATCATTTTATAAATTGGAATTAAAAAAAATTATAAATGGAAAAGCCAGCACTCTTAAGTTAGAATGTTGGCTTTTTTTTAATTTAAAGATTAATACTAAATCTATGTTTTATGTATGCTTAGTTAGTAAAAAATGATTTTGTGATATAAATTTTAGAATGATTTTAAAAATTCATTGTCACACCAAAAGATAAAGGATATATTGCCTCATAGTTCTTTGTATTGAATAGTGGCATTAAGGCGTAATTCACATAAACCCCATAATTACCATAACCCATGCGAAGTGCAGCATCTAATTTAAAATCTTTAAAAGCATAATCCCCACGTATACGTTCTTTACTTTTGAAACCATCACGTTTTATTTTTCTAAATACTGAGCTACCAACATTATATCCACCGATAACACCAGCTTGAATGTAATAAGATTTATCATTGCCTTCTTTAGAATTCAATTCAAGTAACAAAGGAATATTTAAATACGACGAATTTAGTCCATTTACTTTAAACTTGTCTAAAGTATCAGTAATTACGATTACAGAATCCCCACTTGAATATAATAAATTGTTGTTTTTTATAGAAAAATTATAAAAACTCATACCAAATCCGGTTGTAATGCCAAAATAATTTTTGTAAATTCTAAATTTGTGGTCAAAAATATTTACGGAAACAATGCTAGCATTAGACAAAATATTATCAAAATAAGGATTAGAACCTATATCTGTGCCATTTTGTGCATTTAAAAAAGTTACATAACCAAAATCTATTCCGCCCCAGTGACTATCGTGCTTATCATCTTCATTTTCAGTGTCCGAAGCGTCAATTGTATCTAAAACTGTTTTATTATCAACATCTAATTTTCCTTTTTTGCTGATAATCAAAAGTTCTGTCTCACCTAAATTTAATCTTGTAGTATCTTTTTCATTTTCCTGAGCAAAAGTTAAAAGTCCACTTAAAACAAATGCTGATAGTATTACTTTTTTCATTTTTTATATGTTTTTAAATTATTTTGTACTTCATTTTTAAATCTAAACTAGTTCGTTTTGATGTAAGACTTAGAACTCTTATAAAAGTTACAGAAGAAAATGATTTTTTTAAATTTAATTTAAATTCTAAGTCAACGTATTGAAAATCAAATCAATTTTAGAATACTTTCTACCTTGATATTTTGTATGCAGGAACAAGTTTTACTTTTTTTGCATTCCTCGCAATTTGAATCGAATTCCAAAATGGTTACATTTTTTCCTAATGCTTTCCATCTTCCTGGATGAATTGGTTTTCTGGATGAAAACAAACCAATGGTTTGAATCCCTAATATTCCAGCCAAATGCAGAGGCCCAGTGCTACAAGCAACCAATGTTTTACTTTGAGAAATAAAAACAATTAATTCTTCCAAAGACATTTTTCCTGTCAAATCATAACAGTTTTCATGATGAGGAATGAAAGATTTAATCAATTTCCCTTCATTTTCTGTTCCTGTGAAAACCACAATTTCGCCATTTTCAATTAATTTTTCTGCTAAAATTTTATACTTTTCCAAGGGCCATTCCAAAGCACTTCCTTGAGATTTTGGATGCAGAATTACAGCATTCTTTATGTTGAAAAAATCTTTCTCTAAGGCGATTGTTGGAAAAGTAAAGCTTTTACTTATACTAGTTGAAATTTCTTCAAAAGTTGAAATTTCAGTTAATCCGAAAGGTTTTAATAATTCAAAATTCAATTGTGCTTCATGTAAATCGGATTTTTTTCGCGTGAAATTTAATCGGTGGTTGCACGTCAATAAATGATAAGCTCGATGTGATGTTCCAATTCGATCTTTGATTTTTGCTTTTTTCATCAAAGAAGCAATTTCCTTTTTTGGAAAAACGTGCAAGCAAACATCAATTTTTAAATCAATTATTTTTTGGACTTTTTCATTATATGGTAAATTTTCAATATCTTTCCAACAGACAACTAAATCTATTTCTTTCAAACATAAGATTACAGGTTTTGTATAGGTATTGCCTAAAAAAATAATTTTACAACTTGGAAAATGAGATTTTATCCAGACACAAAGAGGCAAAGTCAAAACGATATCTCCAATGCTATCAGTTCGACTAATTAAAATTGTCTTATTTGCTAAGTCAATGATTTTTGACATTTTATTATATTTTAGTTGTTTTCAGTTTGGAAAACTGTCTGATTTTTTTGTATTTTAAATAAGTTGCATAAGCAGAAATGCGAGCTACAATAAATCCATATTTGCCGTCTAAAAAACCTAATTTTAAGAAATAATCTCGAATGAATTTCACAATCGGACTAAAAATAAGTTTATAGAGAGGAGCTTTTTTTCCTCTTGCAACTAAATCTTTGGCTGCAATTGTCGTAAATTTTTGGGCCTGATTGTAATGTTGGGACAAGCTGTAATAACTGTAGTGCAAGCAATCTCCTTTCAAAAATTTTATTTCTTTGCTTTGTTTAAAAATTAATTCCTCATGAATTTCTCCGGCCCAAGATGTGAACTCTTTTTCAAAAAGTCTGACCTTTTTGTCTGGATACCAACCACCGTGCCTAATCCATTTTCCGCAATAATTTGTTAAGCGATTAAATTCATAATTTGCAGAAAAACCTATCCTTTTTTCTTCTAAAATTGATTTTTGTAAATCTTTAGAAAGTACTTCGTCTGCATCTAAAGATAAAATCCAATCAAAATTCGCTTGAGAATTTGCAAAATTTTTACTTTCAGAATATCCTTTCCATGCAGATTGGATGAAAGAAACGCCAAAATTTTTGCAAATTTCTTCTGTTTTATCAAAGGAAAATGAATCGACAACAATTATTTCGTCCACAATTCCTTGCAATGAATTCAAACAATGTAATATATTACGCTCTTCATTAAAAGTTATTATTACAGCTGAAAGTTTGTTCATTTGAGAAAAATGTTTTCTTACAAAAGTATTTATAAAATCTTGAATAAAGGAAAAAATGTAATTTTTTGAAAAATGAGATTTATTTTTGACATTCATCAATTGATATATAGATTTTGAGCTTTAATTTTAAGCTTTTAATTGGATTTAATTAAATATTAATTTGGTCAAACTCATATATTCGGCTAAAACTGAATGTAATGCTGAAATATAATTTTTTGAACATGAAAACGGTCTGTAACTTGTTGAGCTTTTGGAAGGCATTTTGGAGCAGTAACTTTAACGATGTAAAAATGCTCAATTACGATTTCAGGTAGGATAGTTTCCAAAGTTTTAAATAATTGTCCAAGGCGTTAAATTTATTCATAGAAAATAATTTTTAAACGAATCCCACTAACATTTGCTATTGATTCTTTTTAAATAATCAACAGTCGCAAGTAACAATTGTCTCAAGTAATGTTAATACAGAGAATGAGGCAGGTTGTGCAGCATTTACTGCGGATGAAAATATGCGCATGTGGCAATGCAACAGGATTCGCAGCCTTAATTTCAATAGAATAAACTTCCTTCATCTCAACATGTTTTATTGAAGATACAAATGTTTCTTGGCAAACTAGCCCAGAAAGAAGTAACGATTATTTTAACTTAAAATATAGTATTGATGGTTTTTCGTTTAGTGCTCTACTTAAATCAAAAGGAGCCAGCCATTCTAGTTCACCTCTAAATTATTCTTCACTTGTAAATAAAAAAGAAAACTATTTAAGATAGAAACAAACAGATTTTGAAGGTAAATTTACTTATTCAGATATCAATGTATTAAATTGTTCTGATGCACAAATCCGTGTTTCTCAGAATCCTAGTAATGGAATTGTAATTATAAAATCAACAAAAATTGAAATATTAAATTTTTTAATATTTTAATATCAGTAAATACGGGTTCTAAAATTTATACTACTTAAAAAAGTTTTATTACCTTTGCAAAAGTTCTTTACTATATAACTTATTAAGAAAGGTGGAGGGACAAGGCCCTACGATACCTTGGCAACCTAGTAGATTAATCTAAAAAGGTGCCAATTCCGATTCAATAAAAATTTATTTTTGTTGGAAAAGATAAGTGTTTGTTCATCAACTCTCTTAATTTGTGTATTTTAAAATATAAAATTTAGAAAAATGATCAAAATTGAAGAAATCCTAAAAGAAAGAATCCTAGTATTAGACGGAGCAATGGGAACAATGATTCAACGTCATGTATTGACTGAAGATGATTTCCGCAAAGGCTGGTTCGAATCTCATCATAAATCTTTAAAGGGAAACAACGATTTACTTTCTTTAACTCGTCCAGAAATTATAGAAGACATTCACCGTCAATATTTTGAAGCTGGTGCAGATATTGCCGAAACAAATACCTTTTCTGGGACAACAATAGCTCAAGCAGATTACGATTTGCAAGATGCTGTTTATGATATAAATTTCCATTCTGCAAAAATTGCTAAAAAAGTAGCAGATGAATTTACCGCGTTGGATCCAAATAAACCTCGCTTTGTTGCTGGATCAATTGGTCCAACAAACAGAACGGCAAGTATTTCACCAGATGTCAACGATCCTGGTTTCAGAGGAATTACTTTTCAAGAATTAGTTGATGCATACATACAACAAGTGAATGCTCTGATGGATGGAGGAGTTGATATTCTATTGGTTGAAACAGTTTTTGACACCTTAAATGCGAAAGCTGCATTATATGCAATCGCTGAAGTATTTGAACAAAGAAAAATCAAAATTCCAATTATGGTTTCTGGAACAATCACTGATCAAAGCGGTAGAACATTAACAGGCCAAACGACAGAGGCATTTTTGATTTCCGTTTCTCACATGCCTCTTCTAAGTATTGGCTTAAATTGTGCTTTAGGCGCAAACATGATGCGTCCGTACCTGCAGATTCTAGACAAAGAATCACCTTTTGGAGTTTCTGCGCATCCAAATGCTGGATTACCAAACGAATTTGGTCAGTATGATGAAACGGCTGAATTAATGGGTGAGCAAATCAAAACTTTTTTAGATGAAAGTCTTGTTAATATTATTGGTGGTTGCTGTGGAACAACTCCAGAACATATAAGGGTGATAGCAGATTTAGCGAAACAATACAAACCAAGAAAAATAGAAATTTTAGTTTAATGACAATGAGGTTTCCCTCCTTGAGGATGGATTAAGGAGGTGACACAATTTAATTATAAGTAATAGAAGAAAAAGTCACTCACCCTTCCCTCCCTCAAGGGAGGAGACGTCAAAAACATTAACCCTCTAATAAAATAAATGAAAAATCTCCCTCCATTAAAATTATCTGGTCTTGAACCATTAGTAGTTACGAAGGAATCGAACTTTATCAATATTGGTGAAAGAACAAATGTAACTGGATCTCGTGCATTTTTAAAAATGATTCAAGAAAATCGTTTTGAAGACGCCTTATCTGTAGCTTTAGAGCAGGTTCAAGGCGGAGCGCAAGTTATTGATGTCAACATGGATGAGGGAATGATTGATGGAAAAGAAGCAATGGTTAAATTTTTAAATTTAATGGCTTCTGAACCAGACATTTCTCGCATTCCAGTCATGATTGATAGTTCGAAATGGGAAATTATTGAAGCTGGTTTGCAATGCATTCAAGGAAAAGGAATTGTTAACTCAATATCTTTGAAAGAAGGTGAAGAAAATTTCATAGCTCAAGCAAGGAAAATTAAACGTTACGGAGCAGCAGTTATTGTTATGGCCTTTGATGAAAAAGGACAAGCAGATTCATACGAACGTAGAATTGAAATCTGCGAACGTTCATATCGGGTTTTAGTTGATAAAGTTAATTTTCCTGCACAAGATATTATTTTTGATCCAAATATTTTCCCCGTTGCGACAGGAATGGAAGAGCATAACAACAATGCTTTAGACTTTTTTAATGCAACAAAATGGATTCGAGAAAATCTCCCTGGAGCACATGTCAGTGGTGGAGTTTCTAACGTTTCTTTCTCTTTTAGAGGAAATAACAAAATGCGTGAAGCCATGCATTCTGTGTTTTTATATCATGCGATTAAAAACGGAATGGATATGGGAATTGTAAATCCAAGTATGATTGAGATTTACGATGATATTCCAAAAGATTTATTGGAACACGTGGAAGATGTAATGTTAAATCGAAGACCTGATGCAACAGAACGTTTATTGGAATTAGCAGAAACTGTAAAAGGTGATGGAACTAAAAAAGAAATTGACTTATCATGGAGAAATGTTTCTGTGCAAGATCGCTTAGCACATGCTTTGGTAAAAGGAATTGTTGAATTTATTGAGGAAGACACGGAAGAATGTCGAAAATTATATAAGCGTCCAATTGAAGTCATCGAAGGACCGTTGATGGACGGTATGAACATTGTTGGAGATTTATTCGGAAGTGGTAAAATGTTTTTACCACAAGTTGTAAAATCTGCCCGAGTAATGAAAAAAGCCGTTGCAATTTTACTTCCTTATATTGAAGAAGAAAAATCTGGAGGTAGTTCCTCTGCTGGAAAAGTTTTGATGGCAACTGTAAAAGGAGATGTTCACGATATTGGAAAAAATATTGTTGGGGTAGTTTTGGGTTGTAACAATTATGAAGTTCTAGATTTAGGTGTAATGGTTTCAGCTGATAAAATCATTGAAGCAGCAATTCGTGAAAAGGTTGATGTGATTGGTTTGAGTGGATTGATTACACCATCTTTGGATGAAATGGTTCACATGGCGAAAGAAATGGAACGTGCAAATTTATCGATTCCTTTGATGATTGGTGGAGCAACAACTTCACGTGTACATACAGCTGTGAAAATTGAGCAAAATTACACGAAAGGTCAAACA
This sequence comes from Flavobacteriia bacterium, assembly GCA_947490145.1. GTDB lineage: Bacteria > Bacteroidota > Bacteroidia > Flavobacteriales_D > Crocinitomicaceae > M2408. The sequence goes on along the minus strand of CANLGD010000002.1, from coordinate 41,874 downwards.
GTTCACGTCTTAGATGCTTCTAGAGCAGTTACAGTTGTTGAAACCTTATTAGGGCATAAAAAAGACGCCTTTGTAATTGATTTAAAAAATGATTATCAAAAGTTACGTGAACATCATGAAAAACACAGAGCAGAAAAAAACTTGTTGACTTTAGAACAAGCACAAAAAAATAAATTTCAAATTGAGTTTAAACAAGAAGATTTAATTTCTCCAAGCAAAACTGGTATTCAAGAACTAAAAAATTATCCTTTAGAAAAATTAGTTCCGTACATTGATTGGACACCTTTTTTCCAAGCATGGGAATTGCACGGACGTTATCCAAATATTTTATCAGACGAAGTTGTTGGAGATGCTGCAACAAAACTTTTTGCTGACGCGAAAGAAATGTTATCAAAAATTATTTCTGAAAAATGGTTACAAGCAAATGCAGTTTTTGGTGTTTTTCCGGCAAACTCTATTGGAGACGATATTGAAATTTATTCTGATGAAACTCGTTCACAAGTAAAATACATCCAACATTCTTTGCGTCAACAAACGAAGAAAGCAAGCGGAATTGCTAATTTAGCTTTGGCTGATTTTATCGCACCAAAAAAAACGAAATTAAAAGATTATGTTGGAGCTTTTGTTGTTACGACAGGTCACGGTTTAGATGAAAAAGTAGCTGAATTTGAAAAAGATCACGACGATTACTCTTCCATTTTATTAAAAGCACTTGGAGATCGATTGGCAGAAGCTTTTGCTGAACATTTGCATGAAATCGTTCGAAAAGATTATTGGGGATATGCATTTGACGAAAAATTGGAAAACGAAGAATTAATCAAAGAAAAATACAAAGGAATTCGTCCTGCTCCTGGTTATCCTGCTTGTCCGGATCATACTGAAAAAGTTACTTTGTTTGATTTACTTGATGCAAGGAAACTAACCGGAGTAAGTTTGACCGAAAGTTTGGCAATGTTGCCAACAGCTTCTGTTTCAGGTTGGTATTTTGCACATCCTCAAAGCAAATATTTTGGTTTAGGAAAAATCAATGAAGAGCAAGTAAAATCAATTGCTGAAAGAAAAGGGAAAACCTTTGAAGAAATGGAACGTTGGTTGGGAAGTGTTATTCTTTAAACGTTGGGATATTAGGATTTTAAGCATTTATTTCTAGTATAGAAAAGGACTTATTTAGGTATTAAAATTCTTTGAATATTTAGTCCAAACGATAGTCATCAATCATAGGAATACCTGTAGTTTTATGCTGAATTTCTGGTTCTACCACTACATCGCCTTTTAGCACTTTTTGCTAAATGACTTGGTTACTTAATTCCTTTTCCTTTAAGAAGTTTTTTTTAGAATGATTTTTATTTTGAAATATTGTGTCGGAAGCTGCGGAAACTTCTCCTTCGACAAAGTTTTCGCTCGTGTTTTTTATTTCACATTTTGTAATTGAATCTGTGTCCTTTTTTGTATTTTCAAATTTCTTGCATTATTTTTGAATTGAATTTTATCGCTAATTGGATATAAAATTAATTAAGACTTTCTATTGAATTGTACGATTTTTCAAGTTAAGAAAAAGTTAAAATAGAAGTAAAAAGCAAGAAAATGAGGTCGTTAGTTTTCATAAAATGAATATTTCATCAAATATCAACATTAAAAAATGATAAAAAATACTTCATTTTATTAAAAAGAAGTTTTAAAATAATAAAAACTACCTTATCTCAGCACCAGCTTCAAATCCTTTTTCCGGAAGAACAAAACATAATTTTCCTTCTGAATTTTCTGCCATCAAAATCATTCCTTGGGATTCTACTCCTTTTATTTTTCTTGGTTCAAGGTTTAATAAAACAGAAACCGTTTTACCGACAACTTCTTCAGGTGAATAATGTTGTGCAATGCCTGAAACGATTGTTCTAATGTCAATTCCTGTATCAACTTTTAGTTGCAACAATTTATCTGCTTTTGGAACTTTAATCGCTTCTAAAATTGTTCCCAAACGAATGTCTAATTTCGTGAAATCATCGAAACTGATATTCTCTTTTTGAACTGCTGGCTGATAATTATCAGCCACTTTTTCAGCTTCATGTTGAATTTTAATTTCATTTAAAATTGCAACTTCACTTTCAACCAAAGAATCTTCAATTTTCTGAAAAAGAATTTCTGGCTGATTTGTTTGATGTCCTTCAGGTATTAAGTCTGTTTTTCCTAAACTTTCCCAGTTTTCTATATCAATGTTCAAAAAATGTCGCATTTTAGCTGCTGATTTTGGTAAAAATGGTGCCAAAAGTTGACTCAATTGCGCTGTAATTTGTAAAGCGATATACATAATTGTTTCAACACGCTTTTCGTCGGTTTTAATTAATTTCCAAGGTTCTTGGTCAGCTAAATATTTATTTCCAATTCGCGCCACATTCAATACTTCTGTTTGTGCATCACGTAATTTATAGGCAAAAACTAATTTTGAAATTTTTTCTGGAGCTGCTTTTAAATCAGCTAAAACTTGTAAATCAACATCTGTTAAAGTGCCCAAAGCTGGAACTTTTCCGTAGTAATACTTTTGCGTCAAAACCAAAGCTCTGTTCACAAAATTACCAAGTACATCTGCTAATTCATTGTTAACTCTTGCTTGAAATTCTTTCCATGTAAATTCGCTGTCTTTATTTTCAGGTGCGATTGCTGTTAAGGTATATTTTAATTCATCAATTTTTTCTGGGTAGCGAACTAAGTATTCGTGCAACCAAACAGCCCAATTTCTTGAAGTTGAAAATTTATCGCCTTCTAAATTCAAAAATTCATAAGCTGGAACATTATCTGGAAGGATAAAATCTCCGTGATCTTTTAAGATTATTGGAAAAATGATTGCATGAAAAACGATATTATCTTTTCCGATGAAATGAACTAATTTTGATTCTTCACCTGTTCGATTTGTTCCTAATTCTTTCTTTAACCAGTAATCTTCCCAATTTTTATTGTTGTCTTTTGCCCATTGTTTTGTAGCAGAAATATATCCAATTGGAGCATCGAGCCACACATACAATACTTTTCCTTCCGAATTTAGCAAGGGAACTTTCACTCCCCAATCTAAATCACGTGTCATGGCACGAGCGTGTAAACCTCCATCAATCCAAGACATACATTGACCTAAAACTTGATTTCTCCATGCTTTTGGTTCGTGTTGCTTTTCTCCATCTAAAACGCCATTCTTGATCCATTCTCTCAACCAATCTTCATGTTGATTCATTGGTAAATACCAGTGAGAAGTAGTTTTTAAAATTGGCATTTTTCCACTTAAAGTCGATTTAGGATTTATCAAATCCGTTGGACTTAAATCAGAGCCGCATTTTTCGCATTGATCACCGTAAGCATTTGGATTTTGACATTTTGGACATTCACCCGTAATGTATCGATCTGCCAAAAATTGATTGTAATCTTCGTCGTAGTATTGTTCGCTGGTATCTTCAGTTAATTTTCCTTTTTCGTGTAATTTCAAGAAAAAATCTTGTGCTGTTTTATGGTGTAATTCAGATGAAGTTCGGTGAAATATATCGAATGAAATATCAAAATCTTTAAAGGAATTTGCTATAATTTTATTGTATTTATCCACAATTTCTTGCGGTGTAATTCCCTCTTTTTTAGCTCTTAAAGTAATTGCAGCACCGTGTTCATCGCTTCCACAAATAAAAGCAACATCGTGCTGATTCATGCGTAAAAAACGCACAAAAATATCTGCTGGTAAATAAACCCCAGCAACGTGACCTAAATGCAGAGGTCCGTTTGTGTAGGGCAAAGCTGCTGTGACTGTATATCGTTGTTTTAACATTGTGTAAATTGAACTACAAAGGTATAGAAATTTAGAGAAATTCTCGAAGTTGAGTAACTTTCTATCTAAAATAACTTATTTTTTCTTAACAAACTTATTGCTGGGAAGTGAACAGAAAAATAAACTTCGTGTTTGGTTAATGAATCTAAATTAAAGAAATACTTGATTTTTTGATATTTCCAGCAACTTTCATTCTCTTTATTAATTGTGATTTTTGGCGGGTGATCTGCAGAATACAACATCAAATAATTTGGTTTTTGATTGATGTGCAAAGGTGGAGAGGAAAGAATGTGAAAACGATTATTTTCTTTGCGCATAATTCCTTTGGCAAATAAATGTGATACAAATTCTTTCTGAAAACTGTTCATGGAGAGTAATACGGAATATCCAGGAACTAAAATTTCCTTTTCTTTCCGTACTTCTTGTGCGTTAAATTCCTCATCAAATTCAGTTTCAATGTAGGATTGCTTAATTGTCTGTAAACCTCCTTCTTGAAGCGTTAAATCACCTTCCCAAGCTTTAAGAAAATCATTGATAGGGAAACTTACTCTTTTTCCGAGTCTAGTTAGCCATTTAACCAATGGATCTGATGGATTATTTCTTAATTTCGAAACGTTTAAATGTAAACTCAAATATTTATCCATATCCATTTTTGGAACAAGTGCCATTCCACTGTCTTTTACTGATAAATTTAACGGATCTTTACTTTTGAAATAAGTTTTTAAATGAAATTGAATAGAATCGCAATCAAAAGAAAAAAATGCTTTTTCTATTCCATTGTTTTTTATTTTTTCCCAATTTGAATAAACAACAATGCTTTCGTTTTTGAATTGTTTATTTTCAGTAAAATCTTTCCATAAGGGATGAATGTCGTTTTTTTTGGAGTAAATTACATGGTACATTCTTTTTGGAAGTTGCTTTCCATGATAAACAAAAAGCCAATTTTTTCCATAAGTCATGTAGATATTTTCCCTTAAAATTTTTGTCACTTTTTGACCCCCAACCAGCGTATCTTCCAAATCCATATTTTGCTTAATTCTAACCAAACCTGATAGAATTTTACTGCTGTCACTTACAGAAACAATTGAACCCCATTCGCCGGATTCGTTGGAGAAAAAATAAGCTGGTTTTTGCAAATTTAAACCATAATTTTTTCCCTGAGCAAGTAAAAATTCAGAGGTTAAAAAATCACGAAATGGAAGTTTATTATAATACAAAAATGAATTTGTTTCTCTCGCAACATCTAAAACATAAACTCTTCCTAAAAAATCTCCTGTTGGTAATCTATCTAAAATTGTTGGTTCTTCTTCTGCACCTGAAAAAAATGGTCGGAAATAAAAATACCCGCCAATAAGAGAAATTAAACACACAATAAAAAGACCTTTTCTTGCTAACATAATTTTTACAAGCGATTTTTATTTAGATAAAACGTAAATTGAATTTACTAAGTCCAATAAATATTTTCCCGAGTTTTCAAAATCACCTTCAAATTTATAGGAAACATCGAAGCTTGTTTTTTCTTTAGTTGTTTTTGAAGATTTTAATTCAATAACTCCAGATTTTCCCCGCATTGCATCTAGAATTTCGTTTTGTTTCGTATCAAACATTTCTTTTGGTAAATTATTTAGTGCTAATCCCCAATCGAAATAAGCATACATGAATTTACTTTTCTTAGCTGCTTTTGCTTTTGGACCTTTTAGGGATTGAGAACCATAACCAGCATTGTGATTTTTCGCTAAATCCTCGTCATTTGTGAAAATCAATAAATCATTATTACTAATAATATACAATGGCACAGAATTAAATATGGCGTCCTCAATAATCCAATAAGTTCCCATGTTTTTAAAGCGAGAAGTCATTCTACCAAAATGGTTTAGAACTTTTTCCGGAATATCACTTCTGTTTGTTGAGAATCCTAGCGTGAAAATAGGCATATCTTCTTCTCCTTGAATTTCTTTTTCACCATATTCAAAGGTTTCTTCATCGTAGAAAAATTCGATTTTCGTTGTTTTTACTTTTTTAATTCCATTAAAACTTCCAAACATGCTTCCTTTGTAGGTGTCAAAAACAGCATCAACATCAACAAATTCATTTATCAACTCAGCCATTAATACATTACTTGAAACGCGTGGATCTTTTTCTTGACTCAAAATAGGAATAATTATATCGTAAGCTTGATTATATCCTTCCTTTAAATTAATGTTGTATGTGAAAAAACCAGTTGAATTTTGGTGAATGTATTTCAAAACATTTTTGTCGAATTTAGTTCCGTTTAATTTTTCATAAATGGTTCCTAAAGATTCTCCATAGTTTGCTTCAAAATAAATGTCCACGGAATTTTCGTTTAACATAATATCTCCCAACATCACATTTCCAGTATATAATTGCTGAAAATCTGTGTATAATTCAGGCATAATTGATTGAAAATACCACAAACCTTTTGCGTTGTTGAAATTTCTTGAATTATCTAAATAAAAAATTCCATCCGATTCATGTAATAATTGACTGGCAAATTTTTCATCATTGTTTTTTAAGTGAATATTATTTAGATAAATTTCGTCCAATATTTTCACAAAATAATCATATTGAAGTTCATTTGTGATGCTATCACGCATTTCCCAATAATTTTTATTCATTAAATCAAAATCATTTAAATTTTCTGAAGAAATTGAATCTAGCATTTCTTCTGTCTCCTCAAAAATTTCCTCTTCTTGAAAATTTCCATCCTCTTTCATAGATTCTTCCTCTTCATCGTCTGGTTCGATCAATTTTTCATCATAAGAATTATCGTATCCATCATAAAAGTAACCATACCCGCGAGCCATCCAAATTGAATCTGTCAAAACAGAAATTTTTTCATAGGTTGGATCTACTCTCAAAACCATTCCAATATTTCCTTTGATAATCAAATGATTGAAATAACTTGAATATAACTCAATCCCTTTAATTTGCGTTTCCTGTCTTTCAAAATCATCAAAAACGGTAAATAATTTCATTTTATCATTGATTCCAAAAGAAAAACCGGCCACTTCATAATCTTGATTTTTTCCGTAAAAAACATTTAATTTTTGATCAAAATCAATCCCTGAATCTTTTAAACTTTTACCACTTGTGGAACCATCAAATAATTCTGCCTGCACTTCAGTCATGAAATCATATTGAATCAGCTCATCCATTGACACTTTTTTTAGCAAAGCGATGTTATTTATGCTAAAAACTGTAACGGCGTCTTTTGGTATAAAATCTTCGGATAATTGAGCGTTAATATTAGTATTTATTAAAAAAACTAAGGAAAAAAGGATAAAAAAAATGTTGTTTTTCATGTCAGAGAAAATAGCGTTTGGTAAGTTTATAAACGCAAGTTACAAAAATAATTTATTTTATTGTTTAAACCGAAAAAATAAATAAATTTATTGTGGTTTTTTAGTATTTGTAAGGTAAATCGTGTTTTCTAAAATGCTTAAATTTTGTATTAAAGCATGGGGATTGGTTTTAATCATACAAGCTAAATTACTTTTTGAGAGTGTCGCCTTCGGGTTTTCAACTTTATCAATTAGTCTATCAAAGCGGGTAATTGAAGTATAAGTGCCCATTTTTAATGCATCTGCTTCCTCCTTTTTTAATTTTTGAGTTGTTTCGGTAGTTAAAGTTGGAACAGAACGAATTAGTTTTGATCCATCCCACGATAACCAATTTTCTTGCATTTCTTTTAATTCTTGTTTTCTATCTTTTTCGATAGCAATTTCTTTAATCGCATTTTGCAAATCATTTACACTTTTAAAATCACATTGAAATTTTAAAATGAAATTGACATAATCAGTTTCAACTTTTACGTTAGAAATTCCTTCTTTCTGCTCTAATTTATCTTGATACTCGGCAACAATATTTTTTATTTCTTCAATACTTGGAACCTTTTTTCCATCCAAACTATCAAGTGCTAAAATTGAATTTACTTTTAATTTACTATCACTCAAATTAACGACATATTTAAAATTTCCACTACCATCAGAATTTATTGAAATATCGTCAATAATCTCAATACAAGATGTGAAAATTAAAGGAAGAAAAAGCAAAAAGAATAATTTTTTCATTTTTATAGAACAGCTTTTTTTATAAGTTGACTCTTAATAATTTTAGTCAAAATATTGTTTTGCAAATTTAACAAAAAAACAGCTTTCAAAAACAATACCAATAATTAAGAATTCACAAAATTTCAAAAAAGCCATCCAAATAAACTGATGGCTTTGGAAATGTGTTTGAAAGTCAAAAATCTAATTGATACACTTCAGCTAAAGAGTTATTATCTTTCATTGTAAGATTTAAATCTTTAACCAATCCATTATGAACCCCATAAACCCAGCCATGAATCATTAATTCTTGTCCACTTTCCCATGCTTTTTGGACGATGGATGTTTTTGCCAAATCGTATACTTGTTCTACAATGTTTAACTCCACAAAACGATTAAAACGCTCTGTTTCATCTTTCATTAAATCCAATTCTTTGTGATGAAAGCGGTAAACATCTTTGATGTGTCGAATCCAGTTGTCAATAATTCCTATTGAGTCATTTGTCAATGCAGCTTTTACACCACCGCAACCATAATGTCCACAAACAATTATGTGCTTTACTTTTAATGCATTAACCGCGTAATCCAGCACACTTAACATACTCATGTCAGTATGAATTACCATATTTGCAATGTTTCTATGCACAAAAACTTCACCTGGAGGAGCTCCAATAATCTCATTTGCAGGGACCCGGCTATCTGAGCATCCTATCCATAAAAGCGGCGGTTTTTGTCCTTGAGCCAAATTATCAAAAAATTCAGGATTTTCATCTAATTTTTTCGCAACCCAATCTTTGTTTTTTTCTAATAATTGTTTATAAAAATTTTCCATATTTTTGTGTTTTAAAGTTTTATTTTTTTATTTTTTCGATGTTTATTATTTCAACTTGAATATATTTTTCTTGAGCCCGGTGATTAATAAAATTTTGAATTATTTCAAGAATATCAATGTCAATTTTTTTGCAATTGGTTCCATCGATTATGATTTTTCCATTTTCGCTAATTCGATCTAAAACTTGATTAAGTCTTAATTTATTTAAAAAAGTAATTTTATTTAACAGAATTAATGAAACTTCGCTATTCCTTTTTTGAATAATTAAATTTTTCTTAAATTCTCTTTTCCATATAAAATGGATAAAATATAAAAATGCTTGCTGGTAATTTTTAAATTTTTGTGATTTACTATATATTGCTAATAATAAGGCAAATAGCATTCCGATTCCGATTCCACGCAATAAATCTGTTAGTAGAATTGCAATGATCGTTGACAAAAAAGGCAAAAATTGATCCCAACCAAGTTTATACATTTGTTTAAATAAATTAATATTTGATAATTTATAACCAACCATTACAAGAAGTCCAGCCAACGATGCTAATGGAATTAAATTTAATATACTTGGAATTAATAGTACGGATGAAAAAAGGAAAAAGCCATGCAAAATTGCTGAAAGTTTTGATTTCCCACCAGAATTTATATTTGCTGAACTCCTTACAATAACTTGAGTAATAGGTAAGCCTCCAAGTAAACCAGAAATAATATTTCCAAGACCTTGTGCTTTTAGTTCTTTGTCTCTAGAAGTATGATTTTTTTCTGGATCTAATTTGTCTGTTGCTTCAGCACTTAGCAAGGTTTCGATACTTCCCACAAGTGCAATCGTTCCTGCAACAATATAAACTTGTGGGTTTTTTAAGGCGGAAAAATCTGGAAAAGTGAAGAAAGATACAAAATCCGACCAAGAATTTGCTTTAGGAAGTGTAACTAAATGTTTAGAATTTAGGTATAAATCTGGATAAAACCATTGGAAAAATAAATTCGTTCCAATCCCTAAAAGCACAACAAATAATGCTCCTGGAAGAATTTTGAATAGTGCAATTTTTTTTAAAAATGGTTTATCAAATAAAATTAAAATCAGAATTGATATAACGCTAATGATTATTGCTCCTGGACTAATTTTGTTAAGTGCAAGGAAAATTTCTGAAAATGTATTGTGCCCATCAACTTGAAAAAAAGCTTCATCTCCCACAAAATCAACATCATATCCAACTGCATGTGGAATTTCTTTTAGAATTAATGTCAACCCAATTGCAGCCAACATTCCTTTAATTACTGATGATGGAAAATAATTTCCGATTACACCAGCTTTTAGAAATCCTGCGATTAATTGAATAACTCCAGACAAAACAACTGCTAAAAGAAAAGCTTCAAAACTTCCTAAAGTTGTGATTGTAGCAATAACAATTGTTATCAAACCAGCTGCGGGGCCAGAAACCCCTAGTTTTGAACCACTGGCAAAACCAACAACAATTCCTCCAACAACTCCAGCAATAATTCCAGAAAAAAGTCTTGGTTCATCGCCTGTTGAAGCTAAAGCAATACCCAAACATAAGGGTAAAGCGACCAAAAAAACAACCAAACTGGCAGGTAGGTCAGAACGCCAATTTTTAAAAAATTTATTCATAAAATTTGATTAATAAGCTTGCAAAGTGATTTTGCAAAATAGAACGAAAAACAAGAATCAAAAAAAATTTAAAAATTACTTTGTAAGGAATTTAAATTAAATCAATTCAAGAAATCAACATTTAATTTTAAGAAATGGTTTTTAGGCGTTTTAGAGTTTTAGATTTTTAAGTTAGCTAAGGCTAATGTAAAATTTAAGACTTAAAACAACGACAAAAACGGTTATTAAAATAAATTTTATTTAGCTTATTAATTCTGGAGGAGAAAAAGGATTATCCAAGTTTGGTTCGCAGTATTTTAATGAGCAAACTTTTTTTAATAAACTTGAATTAAAAACATAAAAACTTGGATTTGCGTTTGTTATGAACCTGTAATCTGACTGAAAATGAAAAATTTTCATTTCATCAGATTCATCACTGGAATCTTTTTCATCAGTGTCCAATATTTCTTCCAATAATTCTTCATTGAAATCTGAGAATAGTCTTAAATTCATTTTCAGTACCAAAGCCGAAAGCGAAAATAAAAGTACAATCAAAATTGCTTTTTGAAGTAAAATTCTCATGTCACAAAAATAACATTAAAAACTTAGTTTTTATTTGGATTTAATAATATTTTTCACAAAAAAGTAAAAATTTTGCTTTAGAACGTAAATTACAGACAAATAGATTTTATAAACTCCTCCAAATTTTCCTCGGGTAAAGAACAAGTTTTATTTTCGCAGATAAAAAAGAAATCTTTGCTTAAATCCTTCCCTATTGAACTTGGTAAATTACTTCTATTTCCTCCTGAAAAAAGAGTATTTGGAAGGTAGTTTTCGTTTATTTTTAAAAGATTCTTTTTCCAATTATTTCCAGTGATGCAAATTTCTGAAAATGGTGAAGTGAAATTCATCAAACACAAAGCCCAATTAGAATATCCAGAGCCATAATTTTCCATTCCGTCGTAAACATTCATCAGCATCTGTTTTGCCTGATCAATTAGATTTTCTTCATGAAAATAAGTTCCGATTTCAAACAAATTTTTACACATCACACTATTTGTTGCAGGAAGAACGTTATCGTTTACATCCATCTGTCTTGCAATTAATTCTGAGTTTTCATCCGTGAAATAAAACATCAAACTTTTCTTATCTTGAAATAATTTGATTGTAGTTTCGTTTAAATCTTTTGCTTTTAAAAGCCAATCTTCATCAAAAGTAGCTTGATAAAGAGAAATAAATGCTGCAACTACATGCACGTAATCTTCTAAAAAACCATTGATTGAACTTTTTCCAGCGTTAAAATTATGAAAAAGTGTTCCGTCTTGTTTTAATTGATGTTTTAAAATCCAACGTGCATTTTTAAGTGCGGCCAACAAATACGTTTCATCATTAAATGCTAAATAAGCATCAACATATCCTTTCAATTGCATTGCATTCCATGAAGTTAAACATTTGTTATCTAATCCTGGACATATGCGTAAACTTCTTTCGTTAAGTAAAATTTGATTTATTTTTGCGATTTTTACAGAAAATTCTTCCTCAGAAAATTTCATTTTTTTTGCAAAATCTTTGTTGTGAGAAGTTTTCATTAAAATATAATTTCCTTCTTCCCAATGACCTAGTTGATTGACATTATAAAATTCTTTTACCCAAGAATAATCTTCTTCCAATAGATTTTTGAGCTCTTTTTCTGACCAAACATAAAATTTCCCCTCAACACCTTCAGAATCAGCATCCAAAGCACTATAAAAAGCACCAATTTCGTTTGTCATTTCTCTTTCTGTCCAAGCTAAAGTTTGAATAACAATTTGTTTATATGTTTCATTTTTAGAATATTGATATGCCTTTGAATACAAACTTACCAATTGTGCATTGTCGTATAGCATTTTTTCAAAATGAGGAACTTTCCATAAGACATCAACCGAATATCGAGAAAATCCGCCACCAACTTGATCAAAAATTCCACCAAACGCCATTTTGTCTAAAGTCAAATAAACATGGTTTAATATTTTTTCATTTTTATTTGTTACTGCAAAACGCAATAAAAATTCACAATTATTTGGCAATGGAAATTTTGGAGCACGATTATTTCCACCTTCTAGTGAATCAAATATATGTGTCCAACGAAGTATTAATTCATCTAATTTTTCTCTTGAAAAAGGTTCAAACGCTTTTGCCACATTAAAAACTTCACTTTGATTAACACCTTCAGTAAGTTTTTCGGCATAATTTAGAACTTCGGCTTTTTTATTTTTATAAGTCTGCTCAAGGCTTTTAAGAATTTGAATCCATTGATCTTTTTGAAAATAAGTTCCACCATAAATTGGTTTTCCGTTAGGTAAAGTGAAACAATTTAAAGGCCAACCACCTCTTTGTGTCATTAATTGCACTGCCGTCATGTAAACTTGATCCACATCTGGTCGCTCTTCACGATCCACTTTTATACACACAAAATAACGGTTCATCCAAGTTGCAACTTCCTCATCTTCAAAAGATTCATATTCCATAACGTGGCACCAATGACAGGCAGAATATCCGATACTTACCAATACAAGTTTTCCTTCCTCTTCGGCTTTTTTGAAAGCATCTTCAGACCAAGGCAACCAATTTACTGGATTGTGTGCATGCTGCAATAAATATGGACTTGTTTCTTTTATTAAATCATTGGTGAATTTGTGCATTGCATAGGATTTCTTACAAAATTAAAAAAATCACTCATGCGTCGAACAAAAGTTTCAGAGATTGTTTAGAAAATTTTCCTTTTGGGCATTTTTGAAGTCACAGTTTTGAAGTTTTCTCATGTAAATAACAAAAATGTTACTAAAAATAACGAAAAAGGAGAACTTGATAAATAAACTCTAGCTATATTTGTTTTGTATGGATATAATTTACCGAGAAGTGAAATCGAAAAACGAGTTGGAAAGTCTTTTTCGATTGCGTCATAAAATTTATTCAGAAGATCAAGATTTAAGATCAATGATTTCAAGTGATTTGGATTTTGAAATTAATAATTTTGATTTAAATGCAATACATTTTGGTGCATTTGATGCGGAAAAACCAATTGCTTACATTCGAATTATTTGTGATTCTAAAACCATTTTTACTGCTTGGGTTGAAGAATTAATTAGCGAAAATAAAATTATATTGAATGCAATTAATGAAATTTTCCCACTGCAAATTTATTATCCAAATAAAGTTTGGATTACTGATTTTTTAAAAGGTTTTAAAGAATCAAAAGTAGGTGAAGTTGGAAAACTTGCTATCGCAAAAGACTATAGAAACGCAGGAGAAGTCCTTGATAATTTAATTTCATCATTAATAGCATATTTAAAAGAAGTACAAAACTTTAAAGCTGCATTTGGTTTATGTACCAAAAAATTAGCGCGTTATTACCGTAAATTTGGATTTAAAATTGCTGAAAATTCAGAGTCGTTTTGTTATAAAGATTTACCAGAAGCAGTTATTGTTCTTTTTGAGAAGTGAATATTTTTTAATTAACTTTGTACAAAAACGAAACAAATGTTAGGATTAAAACTTACCACAGACCCAAGATGGGTAAATATTGTTGAATCAAATATTGAAGAAATCTTGACCGATCACGCTTGGTGCGAGCAAAAAGCTGCAACAAACGCTATCACAATTATTGCGAATAATTCAGAACACGAAGAATTAGTGACCGATCTATTGGCTTTGGCAAAGGAAGAAATCGAACATTTTCAATTGGTTCATGAGTTAATCAAAAAACGAGGTTTTGTTTTGGGAGCCGAGCGAAAAGACAGTTACGTTAACGAATTGTATAAATTTATGATGACTGGCGGAAGTAAACAACAACGTTTGGTTGATCGTTTGTTATTTTCAGCAATGATTGAAGCAAGAAGTTGTGAACGATTCAAATTGCTTTCAGAAAGAATTTCAGACCCAGAATTGTCAAAATTTTACTACGATTTAATGGTTAGTGAGGCTGGACATTACAGCACTTTTATTGGGTTTGCTCGCAAATATGCAGAAAAAGTGGATGTGAATAAACGATGGAACGAATGGCTTACTTTTGAGTCTGAAGTGATTTCTCGATATGGAAAAGAGGAAACGATACATGGATGAGTTGAATATCTGGATATTAGGGCTTTAAGATATTTAAACTTTGACCTAATTTAGATGAAAGATTTAATAAAATAGAAATAGGCGTTCAAAGGTCACAAGTCAAGACTATATCACTTTAAATAAAAATTTAATATTTCACAAAGTTTTAGTCTTAAATTTTCAGTCGTAATAGAGCCTGACGCCCTAAAGTCTTTTTCAAAATTGGATTCATTGTTCTACTTATTGGAATTCTTTTTCATAAAAAATCTTTAAATAACCCGCTATTTAGCTTCGCTGAGACTTCGTGTTCTTCTCTTTCCTTTTTCAAATCTGAACATTTATGGTTTTCTTAACAAGAATTAATAATCAAACAGAGATTGATGTCTTGATTTACCATTTGTAAACTGAATCATCATGCCTTTCCCTTTTAAATCTGAGATTGAATTGGGAAAGAAATTATTTTGGAGAATGTTTTTAAAAAAAGTAAATTACTAATTCCTCTTATCAACTCCCCAAGACATCTTATTTCTAATCGTATCTAAAAAATTATTATCATCAAATTTGACAACATTTATTAAAAATTCTGCTTTGGTAATAGTTACTTCTTCCTCTTGAGCAATACTTTTTGAATTAGAATCTAAATTAATAAGGTATTTTCGATCGCGACCTTCAATGCTTAATTTTATGGGGAAATTATCCGGAACAACCATTGGTCGAACATTCAAATTATGCGGTGCAATTGGAGTAAGAATGTGAACTTGACAACCCGGAGTGATAATTGGTCCTCCACAACTTAAATTATAAGCTGTTGAACCAGTTGGTGTTGCAACAATCAAGCCGTCTGCCCAATAAGAATTTAAATAATTATCGTTCAAACTTGCATGAACTGTAATCATGGATGAAGTATCTTTTTTGTGCAAAGTAACTTCGTTTAAGGCAATGTTGTCTTCTCCAAATAGGTCTTCATTTGTATGAACTCTCAGCAAAGAACGTTTTTGGAATTCGTACTTTTTGTCTTTCACCATTTGCATCGTTAGTTCAAAATTTTCTGGATTCACATTCGCTAAAAATCCCAAACGTCCCATATTAACTCCAGTAATTGGAACTTCACTATCCCGAACGTATTTTACCATTTGAATGAAAGTTCCATCACCACCTACACTTACAGCCAAATCAATTCCTTTTTTTAAATCGTGGAAAGTTTCAAAGGTTTTGTATTTATCAGAAATACCAACCTTTTTTTCAAGTTGATCCTTTAAATCTTTTTCCAAAACAGCATTCCAACCCAATACGTCAAGTGTTTTTAGAATGTTTTCAAAATAGGAGGTATTTTGCTTGGAAATTTTTCTACCGTATATAGCTATATTCAAAATTAGATTTTTAGATTATTAGAGAAAAGACTTTAGACTAGATTTTTATAAATCCATAATTTAATTTTAGACACCTTAATTTAAAATAGATTGCAATGCGAAGCAATTTATAATCTGCAATCTTCGATGCCGTAATTAATTTTCTCAAGTTTTTCAGAACTTGAGAAAATTAATTACGGCATCATACCTCATCTGTAAATCTTCATCAGAATTACTTTTTTGATAGGAAGCACTTATTATATAATCGTATCGTTCAAAAGTTCGAATTATACTATCCAATTCAATTTTATTAATTTTTAAAGTTACTTCTAGTTTTGTAGAATCTGGTGAAGAAAATATGTAAGAACTCAAAATTTTCGCATTATTACTCTCAACGATTTGTGCAATTTGAGCCAAAGAATAATCAATTTCATTTACTTCCAAAACAATTATTCCACCCGTTTCTTTTATGCTTCCCGTATTTGCAATCAACATGATTAATTGATGAATACTTGTACAACCTGCATAGGTTTCGTCTTCATGAAGAATTGGAATTACAGAAATTTTATGTTCAGCAACCTTGAAAAGAACTTCATAGATATGCGCATTTTCCTTTACATAAGGTCTAGGCAAATGATCAAACAAAACATCCAAAGATTGCTCTAAATCTTGTCTATCCAATATGTCACTTTCCGAAATTAAACCCACAAAATTATCATTTTTCAAAACAGGAAGGTGTGAAACCTTAAATTCGTCCATCCAACGTAAAGCAGTTTCACCAGTATCTGTGTGCTTCAACGGAGGGATTTCGTCTGTTATTAAATCTTTTGCTATCATACAAGTGCCAAATTAATAATAATCTTATTATATCAACATATAAAAGTGAAAAAAATGTAAATAGTTATGAATTATGATTATTAAGTTATGGATAAATATTCAACTAATAACTTATTTTAGTTACTACATACGCAACGCTCATAACTCATCGTTCAAAACTCATCACTTAATGTCAATCCAATCCCCATTTTCCTTGATCACGTCAATCAAAGCATCTACAGCATTACTTTCATCAACATTCTTGCGAACAACAGTTTTTTCTTTGTATAAATTTATTTTTCCCGGTCCAGTTCCAACATAACCATAATCTGCATCAGCCATCTCTCCAGGTCCATTTACAATGCAACCCATGATTCCAATTTTTAAACCCTTTAAATGCGAAGTTCTTAAGCGAATTTTTTGTGTTGTTTCTTGTAAATCGAATAATGTTCTTCCACAAGATGGACAAGAAATGTATTCGGTTTTTGAAATTCTCGTTCTTGTGGCTTGTAAAATACCAAAACTCAAAGAATTAATATCTTTTATTGGATGATTACCTGTAATCCACAATCCATCACCAAAACCATCAATAAAATGGATTCCAAGATCTGCCGAAGAATTAAGTTGAAAACGTTCTAAGTCATTTGACTCATAATCAGTTTTTATGATAATAGGATTTTCAATTTTATTTAAATCCAATTGACATCTAAAATTTCTCAAAAGTTGTGTCTTGTTGTCTAATTTTGTAGTTACAACTAAAATTGCTTTTGAATTTAATTTTATTAATTCATAATTATCTTGTTTTAAATCAAGTTCTAAAAAGTATAGGTCTAAATTGGAAACATCAAATTTTTGAATATTTTTTGTGCTAAAAATTGGAAAACAATGTTTTTGTTTTTGGTACTTTTCTGACCAAATTTCAGCATTAAAAACTGCACCTAAAGTTCCAGGGATTTCAAAATTCAACTCTTTATTTCCCAAAAAAACATAATCTGCTGCCAAATCTTGTAAATTCCATTTATCTAATTGAACAGAATAAGAATAACCAAAACCGAAAAAATTTGCAGGATTAATTTCTTCTTTTTTTGACAAGTCAGCAAATACAATTGGATGATTTTTTCCTCCAATATTTTTATTTTCAAAACTTAATCTTTTGTTGTATTCAAATGGATTATAAGTTAAATTATTATTAGTTTCAACTAATTTAACATTAGAATAGTTTTCATACTTTTCAATTAGTTTTCTGGCAACTGGAATTTCGAATTCTGGATCTTCTGTTAAAGAAACTCGAATCGTATCTCCCAAACCATCTTCCATCAATGCTCCAATACCTACAGCCGATTTTATTCTTCCATCTTCGCCATCGCCAGCTTCAGTAACACCTAAATGTAAAGGAAATTTCATTCCCTCTTTTTTCATTGTGGAAACCAACAATCTATAAGCTTGAACCATCACTAAAGTATTACTAGCCTTCATGGAAATGACTAAATTATGATAATCATTCTTTATACAAATACGCAAAAATTCCATAGCTGATTCCACCATTCCTTCGGGTGTATCACCAAAACGGCTTAAAATCCGATCTGACAGCGAGCCATGGTTTGTTCCTATTCTCATTGCTGTGCCGTATTCTTTGCAAATGTTTATTAAAGGTGTAAATTTTTGTTCTATTCTAATTAGTTCTTTTTCATAAGAATCATTCGTGTAATCAATTTCTTCAAATTTCTTTTTATCAGCATAATTCCCCGGATTTACCCTAACTTTTTCAATTAATTTAGCAGCTATTTCTGCTGCATTTGGCGTAAAATGAATATCAGCTACTAAAGGAGCGTAATATCCTTTTTCATTCAATATTCTTTTAATTTCGCCCAAATTAATTGCTTCATTTTTACTTGGAGCTGTTAGTCTAACCAATTCACAACCAGCATCTATCATTCGAATGGATTGTTCTACAGATCCTTCGGTATTCATTGTGTCGGTTGTAGTCATCGATTGAACTCGAATCGGATTTTCTTCACCAAGTTTTAAATTTCCGATGGTAATTTCTATCGTTGGATTTTTTATTCTAGAAAAATAATTTTCACAATATGGAAATTTAGAGCTTACTTGCATTTTAATTTTTTTTAGACAAAACAAAATTAGTATATTAATGTTTATACAAAAGCTGTTTATCACATATATTGTTAATTTTGGTAGAAAAAATTTTTCAAACTAAAAAAAAACTTTAATTTTGTTCATTAAATTATTAAAAAATGAGTTTACAAAACATTACATTTTCTAAATCACACAACGCTGATTTTTACAAAACATTGCAAGGTCGAGTTAGAGATTACTTCAAAGAAAAAAACATTTCTCGTTTTGCAAATACGAACATGGTGTTAAAAACCATCTTCATGATTTCATTATATGTCGTTCCTTTTATTTTAATTGTTACCTATTTTGAAAGTACCGCGATGATTGTCTTGATGTGGGCTTTGATGGGTTTTGGAGTTGCGGGGGTCGGTTTATCTATCATGCATGATGCAACTCATGGTTCTTATTCAAAAAATAATTACGTAAATTATTTTCTTGGTTGCTTAATAAATAGTGCGGGTGGAAGTGCTACAAACTGGAGAATTCAACACAACGTTTTACACCATACATACACCAATGTTACAGGAATGGATGATGATATTAATCCTGGAAAAGTGATGCGTTTTTCTCCTAATGAGGAAAGATTGCGGATGCATAAATATCAGCACGTTTACGCTTGGTTCTTATATGGTTTAATGACTTTAATGTGGGCTACTGTAAAAGATTACCGTCAAGCTTTTAAATACAGCAAACAAGATTTAATGAAAACACAGAATACTACTTTGGGTTTATTGCTATTTCAAATTGGAGTTACCAAAGTTTTATATTTTGCTATCATTTTTACTTTACCATTTATTTTTTCTCCTCTATCTTGGTGGGCTACTGTATTGTGTTTCTTAATGATGCATTTTATTGCTGGGTTAATTTTAGGTATGATATTTCAACCAGCTCACGTTGTTCCAACATCTAATTACCCTGTACCAGACGACAGCGGCGTAATTGATGCGGATTGGGCTGTAAATCAATTGTATAACACTGCAAACTTTGCTCCCAAAGCAAAATTATTTTCTTGGTATGTTGGAGGTTTAAATTTTCAAATTGAGCATCATTTATTTCCAAATATTTGTCACGTGCACTACAATAAATTAGCGAAAATTGTAAAATCAACTGCTGAGGAATTTAATTTACCTTACATTTCTCAAGTGACGTTTGCTGATGCATTAAGAGAACATACAAAAATGTTGAGAGATTTGGGAAATAAAGATTTTGCTCCAGCTATACATTAAATAGACAGTAAGTTCAGTAATGGCCGAACGAAAGACATAAAACTATCATTTTTAGTAAATAAAAATCTTAATTTCATAATGAAGATTCAAAAGACAAGACATAGATTTCCTTGACTTTTGAATCTTTTTGATTTTTGTCCTTCTCTAAAATTAAATTTTGTAGCTGAATAAATCAAAATCTTAATGTCCTCAGACCTTTATATCCAAAAATGAACATAGAAGAGTATACCAATTTTTGCCTTAAATTAGATGGCGTAACAGAAGGTTTTCCTTTTGATAAATCTACTCTAGTTTTAAAAGTTTATGGGAAAATGTTTGCTTTATTTGACGTGGATAAATTTGAAGGAATAAACTTAAAGTGTGATCCCGAAAAAGCTTTAGATTTGAGAGAACGATTTTACGGAATAAATCCAGGTTATCACATGAGCAAAAAGCATTGGAATACAGTAGCTGTAAATTCTGATGTTGATGATTTAATGATTTTTGAATTGACAAAATATTCTTACGATTTGGTTTTTTCTTTCTTACCAAAGAAATTTAAAGACACATTAAATTGAATTACGAAGATGGCTATACGTTTTGACAAGTATTTATGGTGTGTGCGTTTAGCAAAAACACGTTCTCAAGCTTCTGAATTGATTTCAAAAGGAAAAGTGAAATTAAATCAAAATCAGGTAAAATCTTCTAGAGAAGTAAAAATAACAGATGTTATTTCTATTCATAAAAATGCAGCCGTTTTTGAATACAAAGTGAAAGATTTAATTGATAAAAGACTTGGTGCGAAACTTGTTGAAAATTACATTTTAGACATTACGAAACCTGAAGAAATTGAACGTCACAAACAATATCAATTAGCACAAAGTATTTATCGAGAAAATGGATCTGGAAAACCAAGTAAAAAAGATCGAAGAGATATCGATGAATTTTTGGATTTTTAATCTAATTCTTTTAACATTAATATATTGCATGCAAAATGACCGGAATTTCCTAATCGTTTAGGAATGTGTTTAAAACCAAATCTTTCATACATGCCAACAGCTTTTTTTAGTTCAGGCAAAGACTCCAAGTAAACTTTTTTAAATCCCGATTTTTTCGCCTCATCTAAACTTAATTCCATTAACTTTTTGCCAATACTTTTTCCTCTAAAATCAGCATGAACATAAAATTTAACCAATTCAATGTGATTTTCAGGTAAACCTTCCGTTGGAAATATTCCACAAGCTCCTAGTATTTTACTTGAATTTTCAGCAATAAAATAGCAACTGTTTGCGATTTGAAATAATTCAAATAAGGCATCCGTAGTTGGGTCAAAATAAACTGTTCCTGGCTGATTTAATTCATGCTCAATTAAAACATCTCTTATTAATTTCGCAACTTTTACATTGTCTTTTTCTTCAATTTTTCTGTAATTAATTGCATTTTCCATGCACCAAAAGTAAAAATAAATATCGTTCAAATTAGTAAAATTGAATTCAAAATAAAACACGATGGACAAATATCTTTAAATTCAATATTCTGTCTTTTTCTCTCAAAATTTCTTTGTACTTTTGCTAGCTATTATTCATAATGAAGAGTTACAAACCGATACATATTTCATTCTTTATTCTTGCAGTTTTTGTAATTCTGACAAGTATATCTTACTTTGTACCAATAGAAGGGTGGAATGCAGGCGGAATGAAAATTCGATTTCTATCATGGGATAAGGCGCTTCATCCAAAATCAAAAAAATCAAAAGATATAACAAAGTTTATACAAAAAGTGGATACTTTAAATTTGGAAGAACCTATTTTAGATTCACTTGAAAAGCATAGCAATGACAGAGGCTCGATAGGAAAACCATCCAGAAGAAAATTAATTACTGCAAGTGCAACACAAATTCATTTGGCGGAATCTGGATTATCAAAATTGCATTTATTTTTTGAAAAATTAGAAAACGCTACCAATAATAAAATTAGAATTTTACATTATGGTGATTCTCAGATAGAAGGTGACCGAATGACAGGATATATTCGTCAGAGAATTCAAGAGCAATTTGGAGGAAATGGGCCAGGTTTAGTTCCAACTGTAAATGTCTACGATACGCCAAGTTTCAAACAAATGTATTCACCAAATTTTACCAGATATACTGTTTTTGGTGGTGCTAAATTGAAGTCCAAACGATATGGTGCCATGGGAAGTGCAGGAAGATTTACTCCTGAGTATATGGATTCTGCCGTAAGAGCGTCAAGAACAACAATTCAAGAAGGATGGATTGAAGTTGAACCTTCTCGTTCTGCTTTTGGTCGTTCCAAATCTTACAACAATGTTAATTTATTTTACACTTCTTGTTTTACTCCATGTTCAATAAAAATTATTCAAAATGGTGAAGTAATTCGCCAAGATAATTTGCAACAAGATGGTAAATACCATATTTTTCCGATGAGCTTTGATGCTTCAGCAGGAAAATTAAAGTATATTTTTTCAAGTACTGTTAGTCCTACGATTTTAGGCTTTTCTTTGGAAGGAGATAACGGTGTTCAAGTTGATAATATTGCCATGCGTGGCTCTAGTGGTACGTTTTTTGGTAACTTAGACCAGCAACTGTTAGGTAAAATGTATTCGGATTTAAACGTCGAACTTGTAATCATGCAATTTGGTGGGAATTCTGTTCCCTTTTTCAAAGATAGTGATGCTGCCAGAAATTATGCAAAACAATTTAAAGGACAATTACAAACATTAAAAAGAATAAGACCTAATGCCATGATATTGGTTATTGGACCAAGCGATATGTCTCGTTTTTACGAAGGAGCTTATGAAACTTATCCATTTTTGCCAGTTTTGGTGCGTTCAATGAAAAAGGCCACACAAGATATGGGAGCAGGATATTGGGATTTATTTGAAGCAATGGGAGGATTAAACTCAATGCCTTCATGGGTTGAACGAGGTTTAGCAGGAAAAGATTACATTCATTTTAGCCCACGAGGGTCAAGTATAGCATCGCAATTATTTTACGAAGCATTTGCCGCTGAATATGCAAAATGGAAATTAAAATGAAAAAAATAATTATGCAAATACTAGGAAGTTTACTCATTGTCGTATCATTAATTTCGTGTAATTCTCAAGGGCAAGATACCTTACGTAAGAGTAATTCTTTGAATAATTATAAAAATCGAGTATTTTTTGGGGTTATTGATTCAACCTTAACTAAAAAATATCCTTTCATTCATTTTGAAAGAAATCATTACCAATTTTTTACGGAGAATAGTACCAATTTTGAGAAATTGTTTTACAATTTTCAACAAATGATTCAGTTCAAGGATCGAAAATTGAATTTTTACCACATTGGAGGATCTCACTTACAAGCAGATATTTACACGCATGAAATGCGAACGTATCTTCAAACAAATTGGGAAGGCTTGGAAGGAGAAAGAGGTTTAATTTTTCCTTTTGATTTGGCTAGAACAAATAATCCATGGAATTACGTTTTTAAATCTCCAAATAAATGGATCAATTACAGAAGCCCTGTTGACCGTCCAGATTCAATTGATTACGGTTTGATGGGAGCTATTGTAGCATGTCCAGATTCAGTAATTCAACTTAGTTTTGCTTACGATAAAACAGATGTAAAACCAGGATTTGATCGTATGCGGATTTACCACAATAAAGGATATTTTCCTTATGAATTAAATTTTGGAGAAGATGAAATTTTTGTTTTAAGAAAACAAAAAAATCCACTTATAGGCTACACAGATGTATATTTCACAGACAAAATGGAGCGTTTTGATTTGCTTTTCACTCGTGATACAATAATGGATTATACTGTGAAAATCTTTGGTTTTCAATTATCAAATAAAGAACCTGGAATTTCATATAATACAATAGGTGTAAATGGAGCTTCCTTACCTACTTATTTGAAAAACAAATATTTTGAAGAACAATTAAAAGAGTTTCCACCAGATTTCTTCGCCTTTTCAATTGGTACAAATGATGCAAATGTTCCGTATGCAAGTTTTCGTCCTGAAGTTTTTAGAGCAAATTTAGATTCTGTTTTACAAATAGTTATGCGTGCAAATCCAAATTGTGCGATTCTTTTGACAGTTCCAAATGATGCTTATTACCAAAAGAAATATTTGAATAAAAATGTGGAGAGAGAAAGAGAAATGATTATTCAATTGGCTAAAAAATACGAAGCAGCTGTTTGGGATATGTATGGAATTATGGGAGAATTAGGTTCTTCTAAAACCTGGAGTAGAGGAGGTTTGATGAGAGATGATTTAGTGCATTTTACAGCTTCTGGCTATCGACTGAAAGGAGACATGTTTTTTGAATCTTTTCTTAAATGGCTGGAGCAAATGCAATTGAGAGAAAATAATTCATTCTACAAGAAAACAAATTAAGATCAGAAATGGATCGGATTTATCAAATATTTAACATTGATTTAAGAACTCTAAAGCCCTTAACGTTCACCGTTTTAGATTTTTGGTTGTTCTTTATTTTGATGCTTTTTGTCTTTTCATTTCTTCACCAAAAAAAATTGGTGAAAAGCATTTTCATAACTCTTGTTTCCATATTTTTTTATTATAAGACTGCAAAATTATTTGTTTTATTTCTGATAGGAAGTATGTTTTGGAATTTTGCTATCGGGAATTGGATTTCAAAATCAGATGACATAAAAAAACGTAAAAAAACTTTAATTATTGGTGTTTCGTTAAATATTTTGCTGCTAATTTACTTCAAATATGGATTCTTTTTCACAGAATCATTTAATGCTTTATTCCACACAAAATTTGAACTCTTAAATCAATTTGCTTTATGGGGAAATGGCTTCTTTGGAAAAGGTTCATTCGACACAAAATTATTTGCAGCAGCGGGAGTTTCATTCATCACTTTCCAGAGTATTTCCTATATTGTAGATGTTTACAGAAAAGAGGTTGATCCTGTAAAAAATGTATTCGATTATACTTTTTATGCCACATTTTTTCCACAAGTAGTTTTAGGTCCAATTGCAAAAGCTAAAGATTTTATTCCCCAGATTTACAGGCCGTATCATTTAGATAAAATTGATTTTTCATGGGCTAGTATTCAAATTGTAAAGGGTTTAATTAAAAAATTAATCTTTGCAGATTATATCGCCGTGCATTTTATTGATAAAGTTGTTGATACTCCAGAGGCTTATCCAGGATTTGTAGGAATTATTGCCATGTGGTCTTATTCACTTTACATTTATGGAGATTTTTCTGGTTACACCGACATCGCAACTGGAATTGCACGTTTGATGGGGTTTAATTTGACAAAAAACTTTAATTCACCTTACAAGGCAATCAATGTAGGAGAGTTTTGGAGAAGGTGGCACCGTTCGTTGGGAGCGTTTTTTAGAGAATATTTGTACATTCCATTAGGTGGAAATAAAACGGGAGGTATTGGATCATACATTATGATTTTTGTGATTTTATTCTTTTTAATTTTCATCACACAATGGTATGAATTAATTTATATTTATATAGGAATTACCGCTTTGTATTTGATACTATTATTTTTTATTCCAAATTTCAAAAAGTTTGTTCATCGAGATTTGAATTTATTAATCACCATGATTGTTGGAGGTTTATGGCATGGGCCAAGTGAAAGTTTTGTCATTTGGGGAACCATGAATGGAATTGCCTTGGTCGTTTACAATTATTGGAAAAAGATTAGTCCTTATGAAAATTCAAAACTTTTACTTACCCGTTTTTGGAAGATTTTTATCACTTTTAATTTTATCACTTTCACACGGATATGGTTTGTTTTTCAAGAAAAAGCTGCCCCAGGAAAATTTTTGGATCACATTTATTCTAAATTTCAATTTTCAGGGGAAATATTTGGCAACTTCATAGGAGCATTTTACCATGTTATAGTTATCGTTCTATGCGGATTTATTCTTCATTGGTTACCAGCTCTTTGGAAAAACAAAGTAGAGGAAAAATATACCAGAATGCCAATCTATTATCAAGTAATTTCAGTTGTTTTGATTATCGTTCTGGTATATCAATTAGTTTCTGATACTTCCAAAGGATTTGCCTATTTGGTTTTTTGAGAAACAACAAATGGAAAAAAGCATTTTGCACAAAAGAAATATCCATCGCTTTGGCTATGATTTCTGCGAATTAAGTAAATCTTTACCTGGACTGCTTCCGTTTGTTATCATCAATAAATTTGGAAACAAATCAATTGATTTTAGTGATAAAAATGCAGTTAGATGTTTAAATAAAGCCTTACTAAAGCATTTTTACGGTATCAATCATTGGGATATCCCAAGTAATTACTTATGCCCACCAATTCCTGGAAGAGCTGATTATATTCATTATTTAGCTGATTTATTGCAAGAAACGAATAATGGAAAAATTCCTGACGGAAATAAAATTACTGTTTTAGATATTGGAACTGGTGCAAATTGTGTTTATCCACTGATTGGAAATCGAGAATACAATTGGCATTTTATTGGATCAGACATTGATTTAATTTCCATCAATTCGGCTCAGAAAATCATTCAGGCAAACGAAATTCTGAAGGACAAAATTAATTTAAGCTTACAAAATAATCCAGAAGACATTTTTATAGGAATTATTGAAAAAGACAAAAAAATACATTTAACTATGTGTAACCCACCTTTTCATGCTTCTGCGGAAGAAGCGGAATTTGGAACTAATAGAAAGTTAAAAAATTTAAAGATTTCAAAATTTAATTCTGAAAGACTAAATTTTGGAGGACAAAGTAATGAACTTTGGTGCGAAGGAGGTGAAAGTGAATTTTGTCGCAAAATGATAATTGAAAGCAAAGAATTTGCAAAAAATTGCTTGTGGTTTACAACGCTGGTTTCCAAAAAAACAACACTTCCATCCATTTATTATCACCTCAAAAAAATGGAAGCTTTGGAAATAAAAACCATAGAAATGAAACAAGGACAAAAAATAAGTCGCTTTGTTGCTTGGACATTTCTAACAAAAAAGGAACAAACTAAATTTTTTATCAAAGTTGATTAAGCCTTAATATCTCCTTCCGCAAAGGCGGATTAATATGTTAAAATCCAATTTTCTTAACAATTTCATAATTCAACGCTAATCCACTGTTTACCTTAATTAGCTTATTTTGCAACTATTTGATAAAATATTTTGCATGATAGAGAAAAAATTAGCAACTTTGAATCATAGTATGATAAACAGAGAATTAAGTTGGCTAAGTTTTAATGAACGTGTTCTGCAAGAAGCTCAAGACGAAAGAAATCCTCTGGTTGAACGCTTTCGTTTTTTAGGGATTTATTCCAACAACATGGATGAATTTTTCAGGGTTCGAGTTGCCAACATAAAACGAATTATTTCGTTAAAAAAAAGTGATGCCATTTTTGATGGATTTGACGGCTTTCAAGGCAATGCGATTCAACTTTTAGAAAAAATCAGAAAAATTGTCATTTTACAACAAAAAAACTTTGAAACTTGTTATGCAGAATTACTACTCGAACTTGAAAAAAACAATATTTTTCAATTAAAAGAAGATAATTTACATGAAATTCAACGAAAAGAATTGGTCACTTTTTTTCACAAAGAAATCAAACACGTTATCGTACCAATCATTTTAAAAACGAATGCAAATTTCCCGAAATTAAGGGATAAAAACATATACTTAGCCGTAAAAATTCATGCTCAAAAAAAATCTATTGATAAAAAACCAATTTACGCACTAATTCAAATTCCCACAAACTACAACCGCTTTTATCAAATGAGCGATGGAGAAAAAAAATATTTTATTTTAATTGATGACATCATTCGCTTAAATTTGAGATCCATTTTTCAAATATTTGAATTTGATGAAATAGAAGCTTATACCTTTAAATTCACGCGTGATGCGGAACTAAATTTAGACGATGATATTTCTATTTCCTTCATTGAAAAGATGGAAAAGAGCCTAAAAAATCGTAAAAAAGGAGATCCTGTTCGTTTTGTTTTTGATCATGAAATGCCGCTAGATTTACAACATTTTTTATTGAAAGCACTGAATTTAAAATCTGGAATAAACACAATACCAGGAGGAAGATATCATAATTTTAAAGATTTTAGTCGTTTTCCAGATTTTGGGAATAAAAAATTAGTTTACCACAACCAAGAACCGATTATTCACCCTGAATTAGAAAGAAAAAGGAGTTTAATAAAAGCAATCTTAGACAAAGATATTTTATTGCATTTCCCTTATCAGACATTTGATTACGTGGTAGATATTTTGCGTGAATCAGCCTTAGATCCATTTGTTAAGTCTATCAAAATTAACATTTACAGAGTGGCAAAAGATTCCCAAATTTTAAATGCCTTAATGAGTGCTGTTTCAAACGGCAAAGAAGTAGTTGTTATTTTTGAATTACAAGCACGATTTGACGAAGAAAATAATATTATTTGGGCTGAAAGATTAAAAGAACGTGGAGCAAAAGTTATTTACGGATATAAAAATTTAAAAGTTCACTCCAAATTATTTCAAATTACACGTATTTCAAAAAATAAAGAACAACTTATAAGCTACATCGGTACAGGAAATTTTCATGAAAAAACAGCTCGTATATACACTGATATTGGACTTTTAACAGCTCGAGTAACAATTTCAAACGAAGTAAAACGTGTTTTCAGAGTCTTAGAAAATTTAAGTGAAAACACAGAGTTTAATCATTTACTCGTTTCACCTTTTAACAACCGTAAAAAAATTACAAGTTTGATTCAACATGAAATTAACTTGGCAAAAAAAGGAGAATATGCCTTGATACAATTAAAAATGAATAATTTAGTTGATTCAAAAATCATTGATAAATTGTATGAAGCAAGTAAATTTGGCGTAAAAGTTCAGTTAATAATTAGAGGTGTTTGCTGTTTACTTCCTGGTGTGAAAAAAATGAGCGAAAATATTGAGGTTATAAGCATTGTTTCTCGCCATCTGGAACATACGCGATTTATGATTTTTAACAATGGTGGCAAAAAAAAATATTACCTTACCTCTGCCGATATAATGGAACGAAATCTCGATAAACGAATCGAAGTTGCTGTCCCAATTTTAGCAAAAAATATTCAAGATGGAATTCAATTTATTTTTGATACACAATGGAAAGATAACCAAAAAGCACGAATTATTGATCGAAAACAAAGAAATGAATTTAGAAAAACAGATGAATCAAAAATCAATAATGCGCAAGAAGAAATGTATGCCTACTATTTAAGTAAATTACAATAAACTATGTCATTAAGACAATTAAGTTTTGGAAGAAATAAAACAAATACTCAACCATTTTCGAAAAGACAGAGATTTTGATGGTTTGACAGAATTATTTACCGAAAATGTTGAATTACGAGAAGATTTATTTCAAATCATAAAAAACAAAATAGAATATCCCTATTCTGAGCATGCTTCGTGGATTTTAACTCATTTTACAAAAGTAAAACCTACTTTGACTCAAAAAAAATCAAGTTTATTAATTGATATTTTATTTGAAACCGATAATCAAAGTGTTTTAAGAAATGTTTTGAATACACTTAATCAATTAAAATTGAGTGATTACAGGGAATCAGAATTTATTGATTTATTGGTCAATTTTATATTAGATAAAAATAACAAAGTTGCTTTACATGTTTGTGCAATTCAAATGTTGATTAAATTCATTAAAAAATACCCAGATTTAAAACAAGAAATAGATCAAGTTTTAACTATTCAAATTGATAATGCTTCTCCCGCATTGGTTTCTTCAGTGAAAAGTTATCATAAAATCTTTGATAAAAAACAAAAGCCTTAAATTTCCGAAGAAAAATAAGGCTTTAAGCTACTCGTGAACTGGAAGCGTCCACTTGCGTACCCGAGGCCGGAATCGAACCGGCACACCCGAAAGTACAGGATTTTGAATCCAGCGCGTCTACCAGTTCCGCCACTCGGGCAATTAATCTTTTAGAAAATAATTTCTAATTATTAATTGGACTACAAAAGTAATAGAATTTTTTATTTTAAGGACTAAAATTGAAAAAAAACCAATAAATATTCACTAATTTCATTTTCTTATCGTTAATTTGTAACTTAATTAGGAAGAACACATGTCAAAAATCTTAATAAAAAACATAAAAGGTTTGGTGCAAAGCGGAGAAAATCTCTCTGAATTAGTAAAAGGAAGCAATATGCAATATTTACCTATACTTGAAAATGCCTTTTTAGCAATTGAAGATGATTTAATAGTTGAATATGGTTTGATGGATGAATGGGGCGGAATTACTGATTGGCGAGATGTTGAAGTTATTGACGCTGAAGGAAAATACGTTTTACCAGCATTTTGCGATTCCCACACACATATTGTTTTCGCAAAATCTAGGGAAGAAGAATTTGTTGATCGGATTAAAGGATTAACTTACGAAGAAATTGCATTAAAAGGCGGAGGAATTTTGAATTCTGCTAGAAGATTGAGCGAAAAATCCGAAGACGAACTTTTTGAAGAGGCAATGAAACGTGTAAAATTGGTAAATTCTTATGGAACAGGAGCTTTGGAAATAAAATCAGGATATGGATTAAGTGTAGAGGCAGAATTAAAAATGTTGCGTGTAATTAAAAGAATTAAAAAAAATGTAAGTTTCCCAGTAAAAGCAACATTTTTAGGTGCACATGCTTTTCCAACAGAGTTTAAAGAAAATCATCGCGGATATATTGATTTGATTATCAATAAAATGCTGCCAAAAATTGCTGAAGAAAAATTAGCGGATTACATCGATGTTTTTTGTGAACGAAATTATTTTTCTTTAGAAGAAATGGAAGAAATTCTTTTGGCAGGAAAAAAATATGGATTGATTCCAAAAGTTCATGTGAACCAGTTTTCAATTATGGGCGGAGTTTCAAAAGCTATCGAATTAGGAGCTTTGTCAGTAGATCATTTAGAAGAAATTTCAGATGAAGACATTGAAGCACTAAAAAATTCGACTTGCATACCTACTCTTTTGCCAAGTTGTTCACACTTTATTTCGATACCTTTTGCAAATGCACGAAAAATAATTGATGCTGGATTACCTGTAGCTTTAGCAAGTGATTTTAACCCAGGAACAACTCCAACTGGAAATTTACAAGTAGTTTTGAGTTTAGCCTGCGTAAAAATGAAAATGACACCGGAAGAAGTCATTAATGCTTTGACAATAAACGCAGCTTATGCGATGGGAATTTCAGAAACACATGGATCCATTTCTTTAGGAAAAAAAGGACATGTTATTATAACAAAAGAAATTCCTTCTTTGGCTTATATTCCATATGCTTTTGGTGATAATCACATTGAAAAAACGATTGGCTTTTGAAAGCAAAAAAGCAAAAAATTTTAGTAAGTGTAACGAATGACTTAGTTACTGACCAACGTGTTCATAAAGTGTGTATTTTTTTGCATGAAAATGATTTTGAAGTAACTTTAATTGGCAGAACATTAAAAAATTCTTTAACATTAAATAGAGTTTACAATACAAAGCGATTTAAGCTTCTATTTACCAAAGGAGCGCTATTTTATGCAAATTATAATTTACGTTTATTCTTTTATTTATTGTTTCATAAATCACATGTCTTATTGTCTAATGATTTAGACACTTTACTTCCCAACTATCTAGTTTCAAAAATCAAGAAAGTTAAATTGGTTTACGATTCCCATGAATATTTTACAGAAGTTCCAGAACTACTTAACAGACCAAAAGTAAAAGGAATTTGGGAGAAAATTGAGGCATATATTTTCCCAAAATTGAAACATGTTTATACTGTAAATGAAAGTTTGGCAAATCTTTTTTCAACTAAATATAAAGTTGACGTTTTAGTGGTTAAAAATGTTCCTAAGTTTTACGAAAATAGTAAAGTAAAAAAAAATAATATTCCTACAGTTTTTTATCAAGGAGCTTTGAATAAAGACAGGGGTTTGGAAGAATTAATTCAAGCTTTTTCTTTTTTAGATAATGTGCAGCTTCAAATTGCTGGGGATGGAAATCTTACTGAGGATTTGAAAAAATTAGTTTTGGACTTAAAATTAAGTGAAAAAATAACATTTTTAGATAAAATTCCCTTTGAACAATTAAGAAAATACACCTCAAAAGCGCAACTTGGTGTTACCCTTGAAAAAGCTACCAATTTGAACTATAAATTTGCCCTGCCAAATAAACTGTTTGATTACATCTCTTGCAATTTGCCCGTTCTAACGTGTGATCTAATCGAAATTAAAAACATAGTTGAAAAATTTAATATTGGCATCACAATTTCAGAAATTGAACCAAGAGTGATAGCTGAAAAAATTCAATTTATGCTTGAAAATAAAACAAAAATGAATTTTTGGAAAGAAAACACCATAATTGCTGCCAAAGAATTTTGTTGGGAAAATGAAAATCAAGCCCTGAGAAAAATTTACTTAGACTGATTTTTTTGTATGGAGGAAAAAAAACCTAGCTTGTAAAAATTAAACAACTTTAAATTAATAAGCCCCTGTTTTAGCAAAAATTTTATTGGATATTTACACAAATAAAAAAAGAAATCGACAATGTGAATTAATTTTTTAGATTTCAACTTTAGATAAAAATTAATCAGCAAAACATTTTTAGCAAAAGAGTTATCATAATTGTGTTTTTTATAAATAATATTTAAATTTATTATTGACTCTTCCGTTTTTAGTAAAAAAACATGATTTAATTCAATATCACCATTTAAAATGGGATTGTAAATATGATATACTTTAAGATTACGAAGATCTAACTCAATTCCAAAAAGTGTATCTTCATGACCATAAGTAACAATACTTTCGTCAAATTTTACCTTTAAAAAAACAACTTTTTTAATCATAAAATTATTGGACATAAATGAATTGTTATGGCTATTCGATCGTTCAACTTCATTTTTGCTTTCGATTAATGAGCCATACTTCCAACTTAAACTTTTGTTTCTAGCAGGACATTTTTCAGGATAAATCCTGCCTCCGCAAATTACATTATAAGTTCCCTTTAAGATTTGCTGCACATATATTTCTAAAAAATCACTTTTACAAATAATTGAATCACAATCTAAAAAAAGTAAATTCTCAAATTGCGCGTATTCTAAAAATAAATTTCTAATTTTTGACCGCCCTATATTTTTATCAAGTTCAATATAGCTTGCTTTTTCGCATGAAAATTTATTTATATTCTTGAACCGTTCTTCAGAGCAATCATCAATGAGAATTAATTCAAAAGGAACCGCAAGCTTATTCCCTTGACTAAGTAAATCCTCAATAAGAGACCGAACATCAAAATTATGAATAGGAATACAAATACTTAACATTTAACTGAATTAACCCCTACAAACTTATAAAAATTAATCTACTTAGTGTTAAAAAAAGTTAAGCATTATTGAAAAACAATTTGTTTCACATACATTCGTTAACTTAAGTTAGATTATAACGTAAAAATGAGAAAAATTCGAATAAATTTTATTGTTGTTCTAGTGAGCATCGCAATGATTGCTTTATTATTTATTCAATTGTTTCAAACTGCACAATTATACGACAGAAAATCAACACAATTTAAAAATCACGTACAAACTTTATTAGATAGAATAGCCGTACACCACGAAAAAGCAGATGATATCCGTAAATATCTACAAGTTGTTAACAAAGATTTTAGCGGACAATACAAAGATATATTAAAGAAAGAATTTCAAAATTTATTGGCCGCGCAAGAATCTATTTCAATTAAGGACACAACGATTCTTGAGAATGGAGAAATAAAAAAATTCTTAATTATTCAAGGAAAATCTTTTGATTCCTTATCTGGATTAATGGCTGAACATAAAGTTTTGGCAAGAGACGTTAGACATATTCGGCAACTTTTCAATAAAGAAGCAGGAATTCTGCCCAACAATGATTCAACTTCTGTGGCGATTCAATTAGATCAACGTGTGATGCAGCAAATCTTTAAAAAAGCAAAATTCATCAATGAAATGATGGTTGAAGCTTTCCGAGATAATGTATATGATGATCCTTCAAAACGGATTGATGTTGAGTTTTTAGACTCCGTAATTGCTTATGAAATGAAGCATGCGGATTTACCAATGGATTATGAATATATGTTGCTTGATGGAAACAACGAACCCATAAAATTTAAATTTCAACCGCAAAAGTATCGCGTAAATTTAGATAGTTTAAAAACTTTAAATACAACGCTTTATCCACAAAATATTTTGGACGAAAAAATTAGTTTATACGTCCGTTTTCCTTCCGAAAATTCGTTTGTTTTTCGCGAAATGGGTGCTATGCTAATTGTCAATATTGGTTTGGTACTTTTAATTGTTGTTGCTTTTTCATTTATGTTTAAAACAATTATTACTCAGAAAAAATTGAGTGAAATGAAAAATGATTTTATATCGAACATGACCCATGAGTTTAAAACTCCAATTTCAACTATTTCCTTAGCTTGCGAAGCCTTGAATGATTCTGATATGGTTAATGATAAATCGCAACAATCTTCGCCCTTCATTAAAATGATTGCAGATGAAAACAAGCGCTTAGAAGTGCTGGTTGAACGTATTTTGCAAAGCGCTGTAATAGATCGCGGGGATAAATCGGAATTAAATTTTAAAATCGAGCGATTAAATCTCAATGAAATCATCATTCAGATTTGTAACAATGCACAATTCCGTGTTTCAAATATCAATGGAAAAGTGGAGAAACATATTCCAAATGAACAACTATTTGTTATGGGAGATCGGGTTCATACAACCAATATAATTTCAAATTTAATTGACAATGCTATCAAATATAGTAAAAATGAACCAAAAATTGATGTTTTTCTAAAGAAAGAAAATCAAAAAGTACAGATTTGTGTTCAAGATCATGGAATTGGAATTGCTAAAGAACATATTGATAAAATTTTTGAAAAACTATATCGAATTCCAACAGGAAATTTGCACAACGTGAAAGGTTTTGGCTTAGGCTTAAGTTACGTAAAAGCAATCGTTAAATTAAACAATTGGAATATTTTAGTCAAAAGTAAAGTAAACGAAGGCTCCACATTTACGCTAGTTATTCCAATAAACAAGTAAATAATAAAATAGTTAAAACTAAATTAGAAATTAAATGCACCAAAAATATTATGGAAAAGAAATTAAATATATTACTAGCAGAAGATGATGATAACTTAGGATTGTTATTACATTCATTTTTGAAATCAAAAGGATTTTTAGTAGAACTAGCAAGAAACGGAAAATTAGCTTTTGAAAAATTCAATCTATCAAGTTTTGATTTCTGCATTTTAGACGTGATGATGCCAGAAATGGATGGTTTTACCTTAGCAAAAGAAATTAGAGAAATTGATAAAAAAGTTCCTATTTTGTTTTTAACCGCTAAATCAATGAAAGAAGATAAATTGGAAGGTTTTTCGCTTGGAGCAGACGATTATATGACCAAACCATTTTCAATGGAGGAATTGTTGGCTAGAATTGAAGCAATTATGCGTCGAGTTGAAACAACACAAGTTTTAGAAGACGATGTTTTTATGGTTGGAAAAATTAAATTTGATGCGCAGTCACGCATGTTGTATACTCAAGATCATCCAACAAAATTGACCACTAAAGAAAATCAATTGTTAAAATTGTTGTGCAAAAATGAAAATGAAATTTTAGATCGTCAAGCAACTTTAAGAGCAATTTGGGGAGATGACAATTATTTTAACGGAAGAAGTATGGATGTTTATATCGCAAAATTAAGGAAATTACTGCGAGAAGATGATCGAATTGAAATCATGAATGTTCACGGTAAAGGCTTTCAATTAATTATTAAATAAAATTTAATCGAACAACACAAAAAAGCATCGAAATGCCCATTAGACTTAGTTTTTTAATTTATTTTATAAATAGACAATCAATCCATATCAAATGTAAATTATGAAGTTAATGTGTCTTATCTTATTGGTATTATTATCGTGTAATTCGATTAAAACTGGCGATCAATTATCAAAAGATGAAATTCTTAAAATTCACAAACTTGGTCTTTTAGAAAAAGATGAAAAAGTAATTGCTTTTAGTTCACAATCTTCGAACAGTGTTTCTGGTAATTTTTACACAGATAGAAGAATTGCTTCCTATTGGCAAGATAAACATAATTCTGCAGAAAATGAGGCAAATTCAGCTTTCTATAAAGATATTATTTCCATTGACACGGTAGTTTATGCAGGTTTAACTTTTGCGCCGTTTATGACAATTACAAAAAAAGACAGCACTAGTTTTAAAGCCTATTTTGATGGTGAAAAAAAATCCGTAAGAAAATTATTTAAAGATGTTTTTGAAAAGTGGGAAAATACAAAAAGAAAAGATTTAAATCTAAAATGAATTATTTCAAAAAAGCTTTTCCAAATAATTCTCCCAGTAATAAATATCCATCGCTTGAAAAATGAAGTAAATCTTCATCCATTAAGTTTCTTTTCTTCCATTTATGAACAGATTCATTTCCGCCCATAATTTTATTCCAGTTCCAAAAAGCACACTTTTTATCTTCAGCAATACGCTCAATTTCTGAATTTACAAAAGCCAAATGACTTGGTTTGGCTCCTTTAAAATAAGTATCTGGAACATTCATTAAAATCAATTCTGTCTTTGGGGAGATGTCTTTTATTTTTTCAATAAATTCAGCCAATTGTTTTGAAAATTGTTGTTTGCTTAATTCTGTGTAATAGGAATCGTTTGTTCCTAAGGTAAAAATAATTATTTCAGGTTTTAAGGCATCTAATTGCTCAAAAAACTTTGGTGCGAAAATAAAATCTTGAAATTTCGCTCCTCCAACGCCAAAATTTGAATAGGAAAGTTTATTTTCAATAAAATTATGACGCATGGCATAAAATTCAATCAACTCTTTATAGGGATTTTTAATTGTTAACTTAAATCTTGAATTAAGTTTTTTAAATCGAATCGAATTGATTTGTTCTTTTAAAGAAATCAAATTAATTATAGAATTGATTTTTTTATTTGATTCAAAAGTCAATTTTTCTGAAAAAGAATGCAAGAACTCTAATGAACTAATTTTTTCTTTATACTTAAATTTTAAAATAGTTTTACCATTTGCAAATCGAAATGTCCTTCCTGTTAATCCAATGTTTAGATTTTTCAACTTCTTGGTGATTTTTTCATTTTCAAAAATTCCCTTTACTTTTTTTAAACTTTTATTAGCAAACGATAAATCTTCGAAAACTAAATTAGGTAAATACCACGATTTCTGAATGAAAATATCTTTTTGCTTAAAATAATTTAAAAATCCTTTAGAAAATTCACCGATTTGAACATGAGAATCCCCAATTTGAAAAATGTCAATCCCTGAATCTTTTTTAGCTTTAACTTCTTCGAGATATTCTAAAAGTTCTGGAGAAACATTTTCCAGCGCATTAAATTCCTCAAAATATACAACTTCTGATTTATCATTTTTTTTAAAAATAAAAGAGCAAAGTACCAAGAAAAAAAGTAAATAGATTTTCACACTTTCAACAATGACAAGAATTTCTGTAAAAGTAAATAAAATTCTTAAATTTGTTAATTCAAATTTGTCGAATAATCTAAAAATCGAATTACCCAATAATCGAATTATAATGAAATCAATTTGCCTTATAGAAGATGAAGAAAGTTTATCCGATTTAATAAAAATGAACTTGGAATTGGAAGGTTTTTCTGTGGAAACAATTCAACATGGAACCGAGGCGTTTTTGCAGGCGTCAAATATGGAAAAATTTTCTCTGGTGATTTTAGATGTGATGTTGCCAGAAGTCAGTGGTCTAACAATCTGTAAGGAAATTCGAAAATATTCTAAGGTTCCGATTTTATTTCTTTCTGCGAAAGGAACAACACAGGATCGAATTTTGGGCTTAAAATCGGGGGCAAACGATTATTTACCAAAACCATTCGACTTAGAAGAATTACTTTTAAGAGTTCAAATTTTGATTGATGGCGTTGAAAATCAACAAGAACAAATTTCATCGATTATAATTGGAGATTTTGAAATAGATTTTACGACCTTTATTGTTAAAAATAAGCTCTCTGGTTTTAAATCTGAACTTGCAAAACGTGAAATAGAATTTTTAAAATTATTTCATTCAAAAGAAAACATTGTTGTTTCAAGAGAGGAAATTCTTGATGCACTTTGGAAAGATGATCAATTTCCGACATCTAGAACAATTGATAACTATATTTTGGCTTTCAGAAAAATCTTTGAAAAGGACCCAAAAAATCCCGTTCATTTTCACAGTGTTAGAGGAATAGGCTATAAATTTGTTTCTTAAAAAAAATTAAAGTTTTTATTGGCAATTCAATTTTTTTATTTAATTTCATACTATAAACCTTAAATCAACTTAAAATTATGTTAGAAAAAATACAACTGGATAAAGTCTTATTTTTAGATATTGAAACTGTTCCACAAACTTCAACTTTTGCTGAAATGGATGAAAATGGCAAAAAATTATTTTCGCTTAAAAATAAAAGTAAATTTAATAGTATAGGCTTAGAACCAAATTTCAAAGGTAAAACAGAGGATGAAATTCACGAAGAAGTTTTTAAGCAGACAGGTGGAATTTTAGCGGAATTTGGCAAAATAATTTGCATCACTGTTGGATTTGTGCGAGAAAGTAGAAGTGGAAAACAATTGCGTTTGAAATCTTTTTTTCATGATGATGAAGAAACACTTTTAAAAGGATTTGTTAAATTACTCGACGAAAATTACAATACCCCATATCACATTTTATGCGGTCATAATGCTAAGGAATTTGATTTCCCTTATATTTGCAGAAGACTGTTAATCAATGGAATAAAATTACCTTTTGCTCTTGATATTGCAGGGAAAAAACCTTGGGAAATAGCCCATTTAGATACAATGGAGTTATGGAAATTTGGCGATTATAAAGCTTACACTTCACTTTCACTATTATGTCATGTTTTTGGAATTCCAACTCCCAAAGATGATATCTCAGGAGCGGATGTGGCACGCGTTTATTATCGAAATGAAAAAGACACTTACACTTCTGGTTTAGAAAGAATTAAAGCATATTGCGAAAAAGACGTATTAGCTTTAACACAATTATTTTTAAGAATGCGAGGCGATTCTTTGCTGAATGAAGACGATATTCATTTTTCGTAAAATGCACTTTTATGCAAATTATCGACACCAGCAGAGTCTAATTAAAATTTAAAAAAACTTCAATTACTTTGGATAAATTGTATTTGAATTATATTGTATTTTTGTAATCATCAAAAACAAATAAATGCAATCAAAATTACCAAATGTAGGTACAACAATTTTTTCAACCATGTCAAAAATGGCTTTGGATTATGGAGCAATAAATCTGGCTCAAGGCTTTCCCAATTTTCCAGTTGACGAGAAATTAATTGACATATTTAAAGATTCTCTTTCCGAAAATGTGCATCAATATGCACCAATGGCTGGGAATCCTTTATTGATTGAGGAAATAATAAAATTAACGCAAAAACAATACGGAAGACAAATAGACTCAGCAGAGATTTTAGTTACAGCTGGCGCAACACAGGCGATTTTTACTGCTATTCAGGCTCTAGTTTTTAAAGACGATGAAGTTGTAATTATTGATCCAGCGTACGATTGTTACGTGCCTGCAATAGATTTAGTTGGCGGAAAATGTGTTCATGTTTCTTTAGAAACAGATTTCACAGTTGATTGGAATAAAGTTGAACATGCTATCAATTCAAAAACCAAAATGTTGATTGTAAATAACCCGCATAATCCTTCTGGGAAAATTTTCACACAGGCAGATATTCAATCTTTAAAACAAATTTTCATCAAAAATCACCAGCTTTATTTACTTTCAGACGAAGTGTATGAATACATCACTTTTGAAGAAAAACACATTTCGATAAATTCCATTCCAGAAATTCGAGAAAGAGCAATTATTGTTTCTTCATTTGGAAAAACTTTTCACATTACAGGATGGAAAATTGGCTACTTGATTGCTCCAGAAAATATCATGAATGAAATCAAAAAAGTACATCAATTCTTGGTTTTTTGTGTCAATAATTTAGCTCAAGTGAGTTTAGCAAAGTATTTACAAGTTGTTGATGTTGATTCACTTGGTTCTTTTTATCAAGAAAAAAGAGATTATTTTAGAACATTAATTCAGGGAAGTAAATTTGAAATCTTGCCCTCCGAAGGAAGTTTTTTTCAAGCACTTTCATATAAAAATATAACAAAACAAAAAGATACTGATTTTGTAATAGAATTAGTTAAAAATCATGGTATTGCAGCAATTCCAATGTCGGTTTTTTATGAAAACAACTTAGACAATCAAATTTTACGTTTTTGTTTTGCAAAAGACAATTTAACCTTAGAAAAAGCTGCTGAAAAATTATGTCAAATTTAAGTAATGATTTAAGAGTTTCTCTCGTTCAATGTGAACAATTTTGGGAAGATAAATCCAAAAATTTGATCCATTTTGAAAGCCTATTAAATCAAATTTCAGATACTGATTTAATTATTTTACCTGAAATGTTTCAAACAGGATTCTCTATGAATGTTGAAATTTTAGCAGAAGAAATGGAAAAATCCCAGGCACTCACTTGGTTAAAAAATACTGCCAAATCAAAAAAAATAGCGATTTATACTTCATTTATTGTAAAAGAAAAAAATCAATTTTATAATCGAGGAATATTTGTTTTTCCTGAAGGAAATTATACAATTTACGATAAAAGAAAGCTTTTTTCTTTAGCTAAGGAAGATGAATTTTTCTCTCCTGGACTGCGGCAAGTAATTGTTGAGTATAAATCTTGGAAAATAAATTTACAAATATGCTTCGATTTACGTTTTCCTGAGCTTTCACGAAATAAAATGAATGAAGATGGAGCAGTTGACTATGACTTAGGTTTATTTATCGCAAATTGGCCTGAAAAACGAAATCACCATTGGAAATCACTTTTAACTGCCAGAGCAATCGAAAACCAATCTTTTGTTGTTGGCGTAAATCGAATTGGAAAAGATGGAAAAGAGTTGATTTATTCGGGAGATTCACGAATTATAAATCCTTTAGGCGAAACTTTAAATTCAAAAAATGCACATCAAGAAATTATTCAAACAATTTTACTTAAAAAGCAAGATTTAATTGATGTAAGAAATTCTTTGAATTTTCTGAAAGATGCTTGAAACATTGACACTCCATTTTATGGATTTTGGTTTAATTGGATTATTTTTTATTTGCTTCCTTTCAGCCACCATATTGCCACTAAGTTCCGAAGTAGTTTTTTACTATTTCTTGACTTTAGGAATATTTGATCCTTTTTTGTTATTATTGATTGCCTCCTTTGGAAATTGTTTGGGTGGTTTGACTAATTATTTATTAGGTTTTTACGGTAATAAATATTTCTTGAAAAAAGTAAATTTCGAGAATAAATTACTGCTTTTTTTTCAAAAGAAAGGATTCTATGCAGCTTTTTTTTCTTGGATTCCAATTATTGGAGATCCGCTTTTAATTTCATTAGGAATTCTTAAAACTCACTTTTGGAAAACAGTATTTTTTATGTGCTTGGGAAAAATTCTCAGATATGCTTTGCTGGTTTTTCTTTGTTGATCTTTTTCCAAATAAATTTATAAGTCAGAAAAGAAAAACTTATTCCCAACATTGCCCCACCAAGAATATCACTTAAATAATGAACTCCTAAATACATCCTTGAATAACAAACCAATAATGCAATCCCAAATAAAAAATAGCACACTTTTTTGTATTGCTTCCAAAAAACACAAGCAAAACAAGTGGCAATTACAAAAAAATTAGTTGCGTGTGAAGAAACAAAACCATAATCTCCACCTGCGTAAAAATTATTTTCAGAAATTTTATACAAGTGCAAAGAATCTTTAATCAATAAATTATGTGACGGGCGGTAACGTTGAACTAGTTCTTTTAAAGCATAAACAGAGATTGCGTCGGCAATTATGATTGTAAAGACTACAAAAATTAGAAATAAAAA
>CANLGD010000001.1 GCA_947490145.1 Flavobacteriia bacterium | reverse complement strand
ACAGATAATTTAGGAAATCCATTCAAATATGATTTTTATTTCGGAAACACTGGCTTAATTGATATTTATAAACCTGAAGCAAATCAATGGTTTTGGAAAGTTTATTCGGATTTAAAGAAAATGGGCGTTGCTGGTTTTTGGGGGGATTTAGGTGAGCCAGAAGTTCATCCTGAAGCTTTAATTCACAAATATGGAACAGCAAATGAAGTACACAATATTTATGGTCATGATTGGGCGAGATTAATTTCTAGTGGTTACAAGCGAGACTTTCCAAACGAACGACCTTTTATTTTGATGCGTGCCGGATATTCTGGTTCTCAGAAATTTGGTATGATTCCGTGGTCGGGAGATGTGAATAGAACTTGGGGAGGGTTGCGTCCACAAACAGAAATTGCACTTCAAATGGGAATGCAAGGAATGGCTTACATGCATTCTGATTTAGGTGGTTTTGCAGGAAATAACGACGAACCAGAATTGTATATTCGCTGGTTACAATATGGGGTTTTTAATCCAATTTTCAGACCTCATGCGCAAGAAGATGTAGCCTCAGAACCAGTTTTTAAAGATGCTGAGACAAAACGAATTGTAAAAAAAGCAATTGAATTACGTTATCAATTACTGCCTTACAATTATTCCTTGGCCTACGAAAATTCAACAAAAGGTTTGCCTTTGATGCGTCCAATGTTTTTTGAAGAAGAAGACAATGAAAAATTGTTCACCATTGAAAATCAATATTTCTGGGGAAATAATTTATTAATCGCACCCGTTTTTGAAAAAGGACAACAAACTAGAGAAGTTTATTTTCCAAAGAACAATTCTTGGTTTGATTTTTATTCAGGACAAAAATTTGAAGGCGGCAAATCAGCTAGCGTAAATTTAACAATCGAAAATATTCCCGTTTTTGTTCGTGGCGGAGCTTTTATTCCGATGATTAAAACAATTCAAACTACTGAAGAATACAGTTTAAAAGAATTTGATGTGCATTTTTATTATGATGAAAAAACTTCAAAAAGTGAAGCTAGAATTTACAATGATGATGGATTAAGTTCACAACTTGAAAACAAATCACAAATTTTAATTTTTAAAAGTGAACATGTTAAGGATAAATTAAAGTTTAAAATTACTGATATGGAATTATTTGATAATTTTCAGAATAAAGTAACTTTAATAATTCATAATTTAGAATCGGAACCAACAAAAGTTCTGCTAAACAATAAAAAAACAATAAGCACATACAATAAACAAAATAAAAGTCTAATTTTAATTTTTGATTCAAAAGAGAGTTTACAAACAGCAGAAATTAAGTTAAATTTAAAGTGAAAAGCAACTTTTTCTGTTCCTCATTTGTTATTTGTTAACAAATGTGAAAAAATCTTTGTGTCCAAATGACGTAGTGAAGTTTTTTTTTATATATTTGTCATAACATTTATGCAAACTAACATAAAATTAATTCTATGAAAATAAAAATTAGTAAAAAATTTGCTGCTTTTTTTGTATCTTTTTCTTTCACAATGATTGCTTTAAGTCAAGGAAACACGCTTAAAGGTACAATTTTAGATGCTGAAGGAAATCCCTTGTTTAATGCAAAAGTAGTTCTAGAAGGACAAAATAAAGGAGCATTAACGGATGACTTG
The DNA here is from genome assembly GCA_947490145.1 of Flavobacteriia bacterium. Lineage (GTDB taxonomy): Bacteria > Bacteroidota > Bacteroidia > Flavobacteriales_D > Crocinitomicaceae > M2408. The sequence continues at coordinate 120,945 of CANLGD010000001.1, read as the reverse complement.
GGGAAATACGAAATTACAAATATTCCTAGTTCAGATTCTGCAATTTCTGTTTCTTTCAGATTTTCAGGTCTTGCAACAGTTACAGAAAAAGTTGTCTTCAAAAACAACAAAACAATTATTAAAGACATTACCTTAAAAACTGACATCTTACAATTGGAAGAAGCAGTTGTAATTGGATATGGAACAACGAGAACTAAAGATTTAACCGGTGCTGCAACCGTTATTGGTGAAAAAAACTTTGTTCAAGGTTCAGTTTCTACACCGGAACAGTTAATTCAAGGAAAAGTTGCAGGGGTAAAAATCAACTCAAACGGCGGTTCTCCAGGAGCAGGGAGTACTATTCGTTTGCGTGGTGGAACCTCAATAAACGCAAGTAATGATCCATTAATTGTTATCGATGGAGTGCCAGTTGACAACGGCGGAATCGCGGGAGCATCAAATCCTTTGACTCTTATAAATCCAAATGATATTGCTTCATTCGTAATTTTAAAAGATGCATCTGCAACTGCAATTTACGGCTCAAGAGGAGCAAATGGTGTAATAATAGTTACAACCAAAAAAGGTGATGCTGGAGGTGCTAACAAATTGAAAGTTACTTTGGACATTAAAAATTCTGTTTCCACCATTGCCAAATATGCTGATGTTATGAATGGGGATGAATACAGAGCATTGGTAACTGAAAAAGGAACTGCAGGTCAAATTAAATATTTAGGAACTGCGAATACAGATTGGCAAAAAGAAATTTACAGAAATGCTTATATTAATGAGAATAACGTTTCCGTTACAGGTGGAATTAAAAAATTACCATACCGTTTGTCTTTTGGAAATAGAATAGAAAATGGCCTTTTGAAAAGAGATAGAATGGACAGATATTCTGTTGGTTTAAACATAAATCCTACTTTCTTAAAAAATCATTTGGAATTAGAAGTAATTCAAAAATATGTTCACACAAATTCATTTTTTGCAAATACTGGAGCAATTGGCGGAGCTAATTCTTTTGACCCAACACAAGCAGTTACATCCGGAAATGACCTATATGGTGGCTATTTTGAATGGCTTCAAGCAAACGGAAAACCAGTCACATTAGCAGGTAAAAATCCAGTAGGATTATTGATGCAAAATGAAAACATTGGAAATGTAAATCGATACATTGGAAATTTAAAATTATCTTATAAATTACCTTTCTTCCCAAAAGTGAAGGCAGTTGTTAATGTTGGTACAGATCAATCTGAAGGTTCTGGTTATTCTAAAACATTATCATCTTCCGCTTCAGGTTTCTTTAGCGATGGTAGTTCTTCGACTTATAGAAGTACAAAAGCAAATAAATTGATTGAAGCCTATGCCAACTACTCCAATGGAGAAACGGCAAAAAATCACCGATATGATTTCACTTTAGGTTATTCATATCAAGATTGGAAAACAAGCAGTCCTTCTTTCCCTTCATATAATTATGATGGAGATTCTGTTACTTATCCTGCAGATCCAAATCCATTTTTCACTCAAAACGCACTATTATCTTTTTATGGAAGAGGGATTTATAGTTTCAAAGACAGATATGTAGTTACAGGTTCTTTGAGAAGAGATGGTTCTTCTCGTTTCAGCCCAGATACACGTTGGGGGCTTTTCCCTGCTCTTTCTGCTGCATGGATTGTTTCTGGAGAAAATTTCTTGAAAGGAAATGAAAAACTTACTTTCTTAAAAGTTCGTGCTGGATACGGTGTAACTGGACAACAAGATGGAATTGGAGATTATTCCTATATTCCTAATTATCAAGTTGGAACTTCAACTGCACAATATGCTTTTGGTGGAGTTTATTACTCAGTTTTCAGACCTGATGGATACGATGCAAACTTAAAATGGGAGGAAACTAAAAGTTACAACTTAGGTTTAGATTTTGGATTCTTGAAGGATAGAATAAGTGGTTCTGTTGATGTTTATTCTAAAACAACAATCGATTTGTTAGCAACTGTTCCTGTTTTAGCTGGAACAAACTTTACAAACAACATCCTTACTAATGTTGGAAGTATGAACAACAAAGGAATTGAGGCTAGTACTAATTTTGGAATTATTGCAATGAAAAACCTTAAAGTTGATTTGGGTTTGAATGCAACTTACAATAAAAATGAAGTATTAAAATTGGCTCAAGTTGAAGATACAACTTCTCCAGGGATTTTAATTGGAGGGATTTCTGGCGGTATCGGAAGTACAGTTCAAGTGCATCAAGTTGGATATCCAACATTCTCATATTATGTTTATGAACAAAAATACGATGCTGCGGGAAAAGCAATTGAAGTTGGACAAAAGGATGCGAATGGAGTTGTTTATAAAGATATAGATGCTTTTGAAGATAGAAACCGTGATGGAATTATCAATATAGAAGACAGATATTATGCAAAACAAGTTGCTCCGAATGTTTTCTTAGGTTTAAACATGAATGTTAGTTACAAAAAATGGTTTGGTGGGTTTTCAATGAGAGGTGAACTTGGCGGTAGCATTTACAACAATGTTCGTTCTAACAGCGCTCCTTTTTCACAGATTAATGGTAATCAAGGATTTTTAAACAATTTAAGTTCTCTTTATAATGAAGATCAGTTCCAAAAAACATCTACTAATTTATATTTAAGTGATCACTTTATTGAAAAAGCAAATTTCTTAAGAATGGATTATATCAACATTGGATATAAATTTGGGAAATTAAAATTCTTGAGAGAAAAAGTTGCATTCAATGCTAATTTTGTTTGTCAAAATGTATTTGTTATAACAAAATATTCAGGATTAGATCCCGAAATTAATGGTGGAATTGATAACAATATTTATCCAAGACCAAGAATTTTTTCATTGAACTTAACATTTGAATTCTAAAAATAACATTATGAAAGCAAAATTAATTATACCAGCAATACTTGGGATTGGTACTTTTATTTTTACAATCCAATCATGTAAAAAACAATTAAATTTAAAACCAAAATATGGCTTCAATTCTGAAGTCGTTTATGAGGATGCAGAAAATTACATCCATGTTTTAGCTAAAATGTATGCAGGATTATCTATGTCTGGGATCAAAGGTCCTGCTGGAAATGCAGATATTTCAGGAATTGACGAAGGTTTTTCTCAGTATGTGAGATTAATGTTTAACATGCAGGATGTTACGACAGACGCAGCTGTTTGTGGATGGAACGATGGAGGAATACCAGAAATGAACAAAATGCAATGGTCAGCTGAAAACCCTTTTGTAAAATCTATGTATTTTAGAATATATTATCAAATCACGATTTGCAATGAATTTATTCGTGAGGCAAGCGATGAAAAAATGACAGAAAGAGGCTTCTCAGCTGACGAACAAGCAAAAATTAAAACTTACAGAGAAGAAGCTCGTTTTTTAAGAGCTCTTAGCTATTATCATGCAATTGATTTATTTGGAAATGTACCTTTTGTAACTGAAGATGATAAAGTTGGTGCTTTTATTCCAGAAAGAATTACTAGAGCTGATTTATTTGACTATGTTGAGTCAGAATTAAAAGCAATTGAATCAACTTTAATGAGTCCAAATACAGTTCCTTACGGAAGAGCTAGTTCCGCAGCAGCTCAATTTTTATTAGCAAAAATGTACTTAAATGCAGAAGTTTATACAGGAACTCAAAGATATGCCGATTGTGCAGCCTATGCTGATTTAATAATAAATTCAGGTGCTTTTAGCTTAGATGACAATTACCAACATGTATTTTTAGCAGATAATCATACTTCACCAGAAATTATTTTCCCAATTGTTTATGATGGACTTTATACACAAACTTATGGAGGAACGACATTTTTAACAAGGGCAGCAATTGGAACAGGAATGGTTGCATCATCATATGGTGTAAATGGTGGCTGGGATGGATTAAGAGTGACGGAAAATCACGTTAATTTATATCCTGATAGTATGCTTGATTCGCGCTATTTATTTTTTAGAACGGGACATACAAAAGAAGTGACGGCTTTGGGATCTTTTTCAAAAGGATATGCTATGCCTAAATATAAAAACATTACGTCAACTGGAGCTAATGGCTCGAATGTAAATGGTTATTCGGATACAGATTATCCAATGTTTAGATTAGCAGATGCATACTTAATGTACGCAGAGGCAGTGACTCGTGGAGGAGGAAATACAGGTTTGGCCTTACAGAGATTTAATGCTGTAAGAGAACGCGCTTACGGAAATTCTACATTTAATTTTGCTTCAATTTCACTTCAAGATATTTTGAATGAAAGAGGAAAAGAATTACAATGGGAATGTACCCGTAGAACAGATTTAATTCGCTTTGGTTTATTTACAAGTGGAACTTATGTATGGCCTTTCAAAGGTGGAAGTGTCGTTGGAACAGCAGTTTCTTCCCACTTGAATTTATTTCCATTACCAACTTCTGATTTAGTACTAAATCCAAATTTAGTTCAAAATCCTGGATACTAAATGATCCTTTTTTCAGAAAAATGGCTGTTTACAAATTGTAGGCAGCCATTTTTTATTTAAAATAGTATCTAATCGATAAAATATTTCTACCTTTAAAACGTTATTTCAAAAGCATGGAAAGATTTATCAATATTCTTATAATCGATGACAATCAAATAAATCAACGAGGATTAAAAGAAATCTTAAATGGCGCTGGAAATAATGTTCTTCTAGCAAATTCAACCTTTGAAGCTTTTCAAATTTTAAATCAGAAAGAAATTGGAATTGTAATCGTAAATATTGATAAAGCTTCATTCAAAGGTGTACAATTACTTTCAGACATGAAAGAAAATGAAAATTTAAAACATGTTTACAAAGTTGTATTAACGGAACAATCGAGCACTTCTACTCATATTATTAAAGGTTTAAATGAAGGAGCAATAGATTTTTTGACTCTGCCTTTTAGTCCAAATTTAGTGAAAGCCAAAATCGAAATTTATAAATCACTTTATTATAAGGACGGAAGAATTAGACAACTATTGTCAAATATTTTTCCAGAAAAAGTATTGGAAGATTTAAACAGTATTGGGAAATTTTCTCCAAAAAGAATTGAAAATGGTGTTGTAATTTTTACAGATTTTGTTAATTTCTCGAACAAAGCAAAATCAATTAATCCAATGAAATTGTTGAAGAAATTGGAATCATATTTCACAAAATTTGACGAAATCACGAGCCGGTACAAACTTGAAAAAATTAAAACTATCGGAGATTCATATATGGCAATTGCTGGGGTTACAGAAGTATTGAATCATCCTGAAATTCGAACCTGTTTAGCTGCATTAGAAATGCGAGATTACATGTTAAATGAACGAGATGTTTCAAGAGCTTTAAACAGAGATTTTTGGGAAATTAGAATTGGTATACATTCAGGTCCACTTGTAGCTGGAGTAATTGGCTCCACAAAATATAGTTTTGACGTTTGGGGTGATACGGTAAATATAGCTTCAAGAGCAGAGCAATCAGCAAAACCAGACAATATTTTAATAACAGATGCCGTCGCAAAGCAAGTTGAATCATTTTTTGATTTGGAATCAGCAGGAAAAGTTGAAATTAAAAAAAGAGGTGGTTCAATAGAGATGCTTTGCGTGAAAAGATTAAAATTGGAGTATTGTCTTTATGGTGAAGGAAAAATAGCAAATACGGAACTTCTTAAAAAATGTGAGCTTCCTAGCAGTGATTTTGATCACATGCAAAAAGATATTTTAAACAGACTAAAATCTCAACTTCCTGAAGAGATTGTTTACCACGATTTAAATCATACACTAAATGTTGAAAAAGCTGCAATTCGTTTTGCAAAATTAGAAGGTGTTTCAGAACATGAAATTATGCTTTTGCGCACAGCTGTTTATTATCATGATTCTGGTTTTTTAGTTCAGTACCATGACAACGAAGATTATGCGATAAAAATGTCCAAAAATTTGTTACCATATTATGGTTTTGATGAGGCAGAATTGAAAATTATTACTGATATAATTGAAATTACAAAAGGAGTAAAAACTCCAACAACAATTTTGCAACAAATTATGCTCGATGCTGACCATGATTATTTAGGACGAGCGGACTATTATCATGTTGCTAAAAAATTAAGGGAAGAAATGGAAAATTATGATATTTTCATGACTGACATTGAATGGATTGATTTTCAAATCAATTACTTAGAAAATATACATAAATATTATACTGAAACTGCAAAAAATATTCGTCAAGGTGGAAAAAAAGCCCGAATTTTGGAATTGTATAAGCTGAAAAGTGAAACTTCAATAATTTTGTGACTGTAAAAGATTAATTTGATAGAAATTAAAATTCAAAAATTAATCCCAGAGTTGGAGTAACATTCTTTGAAGTATTTTCTAATAACAACGGAATCGCGTTAGAGCCATCACTTTGAAGGGCTAAACCATCAGTTGTTTCAAATCCTGAATTATCGTCTTTCCTTTTAAAGGAATAATAGGGAGTTCCTTGTTGCACTGTGGCAAATAAATTTTGAATATCAATAAAGAAGGTCATTGAAAACTTTTTGAAATTTGCTATTTTATCAATTCGTAAATCTACTTGACTAAAGCTATTAAGTCTCTTTTGATTTAACTGATTAAAATCTAAGGTTCCCGATCCTGTAACAACATAATTCTGTTGAGAAGCAATTAAATTAAAAGGAGTATATGGGGTTCCTCCTGCCAAACGATACTTCACTCCTATTTGCCAATTTTTTCTTAATTTGTAGCCTAAAGTTGCCGACAACAAATGTTTATTATCCCAAGCTGAAGCAAGTGACTTCCCATCTTGCCCAGTATAAAAGCTTCGCACATAAGAATAGCTTGCGAAATAAAATATTTTTTTGATTAATTTCTGTTGAACAAATAATTCAAATCCATAAGTTTCTCCACGACCGATGCTAGTTGCAGCTTCATTACCAACAGCCCCAAACTCTGAACCTTGATTACCTAAAGAGATTCCATTATTGACTGAAACAGGGTAATTCGAATAGGTTTTGTAAAAGCCTTCAAGTGTAATTCTCAAACTTTCAGTTGGTAAGTATTGAGTTCCTAAAACATAATGATTTGAGTTAATGTAATTTAAATTACTGTTTACTAACTCATTGCTCTGATCTCTAAATCCTAAGGTCGTATAGCTCGGAGTTTTATAATAAGAACCAATCGATGCTGAAACATCAAACTTTTTAGAAAGTTGATATGCAAAAGACAGCCTAGGTGATATTGTTTTCAGCAAATTATTCCCATCTTTTGTGAAAGTATTCATATCGTTTCTTAATCCCGAAGAAATAAGTAATTTTTCATTAAAAAACTTTTTCGATACCTGAATAAATGCGCCATATTTAAAAAACTCAATTGCACTTTTAGAATTTAGTTCAATTGCTGGAATAAGTTGGTTTCCGCTACCATCAAAAACTGGATTTGATATTTTTGAATAGAAATTAGTATTATACTTAACATATTGACCAACTAAACCTGCTGAATATTTCCAACCATTCACATACTTATTTACATCAAAACGAAATTTATTTTCAATTTCTTGCGAAACTAATTTCAGATTTAGAAACTCACTTTCATCATTTCTTGCATCCTCATAACGCGTAATTTCATTGTTAAACATATTTCTGCTCAAAGCAAAATTTATAAATCCTTTGCTAATAAGGTGTTTTACTGAAAACCCAGTTGTATAATTCCATTGCTCAATAAATGGCAAAGACCTTCTAAAATATTCATTTTCTGGGGATGAATTTCTAGTTGCACCAAAACTAAATTTATCTATCGCCCCAATTCCGATAGCATTAAAGGTTGTTTTATTGTTAAACTTATGCGTCACTTTGTATTGAAAATCTGAATAGCGCGGTCGAATTGGCAAATCAATCAATTTAAAAAGTAAATCCAAATAAGAAAAACGGGAAGACAAAAGAAAACTATTTTTCTTAGATTTACTTAGAGGTCCCTCTAAAGTTAATGCCGTTTCTGTTAAACCTGTTCGGATATTTCCACTAAATTTCTCTGTATTTCCTTGTCTCTGCTTGATGACAAAAGTCGAGGCTAAAGCATTATCATAACGTGCATCAAAAGCTGAGGACGTCAATTTTAAATCCTCAATAAAAGTAACATTTAAAATTCCCTGAGCTCCTCCAGAAGAACCTTGTGTTTGGAAATGATTCAAAACAGGAATCTCAATACCATCTAGGTAATAAACATTTTCGTTTGGTGCACCACCTCGCACAATAATATCATTTCTAGGGGCCCCACCTCCAGTTGAACCAACACCAGGAAGAGTCTGCACAACCTTTGAAACATCAAAACCTCCGCCTGGATTTGATTTAATTTCCTCCGATGTAAGTTGCTGAACAGACAGTGGAGTTGTCATATCTGTTGTATTTATTTTAGTCGCTTTCGAGTCGGTAACTTTTATTTCATCAATACTTATAACTGTATTAGATAATTCAAAATTTAATTGCTGCACACCTCCAGAACTGATAACAATGTTGTATTGACTTTGAGAAACATATCCGTTAGCTGTAACTTTAAAATTATATGTACCAGGATTTAAAGTAAACTTGTAGTTACCAGCATCATCTGTAATTTGACCATTATTTGTATTTTCAACAAATACCTTAGCCCCAAAAATAAATTCTTGGGTATTTTTATCTTTTACATTTCCAATAATTGTTCCTTTTTGACTAAAAACTCTGCTAAAAAGTAATAATGCAACAAGAATAAATAATACTTTTTTCTTCATTTAATTTTTTTTATAAAAGTTATAAGATGGGCAAAACAAATAAATAGCTCAAATGTTTTTCAACTCATCCTTTTTGGTATTATGAAAGATGTAAAACTCCACCCACCACGTCCCTACTCGCTCCAGTTACTGAACTCAAACAATTAGGCTTATTTTCTAAAAATAACACCCCTAAAAAAGCAAAAATTAGTGCCTCTTTAAATTCAATAATTTCTTTTTTGGGAATTACTATTTGACCTTTATAATAGTTTTTCAATCTTTCTATTAAAAAACCATTCAAAGCTCCACCTCCAGAAATTAAAACCGATTTTAGATTTTCTTGATTCAAAACAGCAGCAATTTGATATGAAATATGTTCAATTAAGGTTCTTAAATTATTCTCAATCTCTCTATCAAATTTCACTAAAGGATAAAAATTTTGTTCTAACCACTCCGTACCAAGTGATTTTGGACCTTCATTCTTATAAAAATCTAATTCATTCAACAAATCAAGTAAGAAAAAATTTATCTCACCATTTTTAGCTAATTCACCGTTTTTGTCGTAGTCCAAACCTTTGGAATTTGCCAATTTATTCAAAGGTAAATTTCCAGGAGAAATATCATAAGCGACAATTTTTCCGTCCTTTTTAAAGGAAATATTTGTAAAACCACCAACGTTTAAAAAAGATTCAGCTTTATCTGAAAAAAGTGAAAAATCTCCAATTGGCACTAAAGGTGCTCCTTGACCTCCAAAAATGACATCTTTTTTTCGAAAATCATTGATTACCGTAATCCCCGTTTTTGCAGCTAATGTAGCACCGCATCCAATTTGAACCGTAATCCCTTTGTCAGGTTGATGAAAGATAGTTTGACCATGAGAAGCGATTGCAGCAATTTTAGCTTTATCAATTTTATTTTTTTCTATAAAGTAATTGACGCAATTTGCATAAAATTCTCCTAATTCTTTATCCAAAAGAAAAAGGTTTAGGGAACTGAAAGTTGTTGCACTTTTTATTTTTTCAACTAATTCTTTGCTGTAAGAAATTGTTTCGAATTTCTGTAATTCAAAATCCCATTTATCTGCAATAAAATCAAATTTACAGCAAACGATATCTAAACCATCAAGAGATGTCCCAGACATTAGTCCAATAAGTTGATAAGATTTCATAAACAAAAGTATTAATTCTGTGTTTAAAGCATAAAAATAAAATAATAAGTTTAAATTTGCAACTTATTATTGTGAAAACTAAAAAAGACGAAGATGAATTTTGATTTAACTGAAGAACAGATAGCTGTAAGAGATGCTGCAAGGGATTTTGCGCAAAACGTTTTAAAACCAGGAGTAATTGAAAGAGACCGTGATCAAAGATTTCCGCATGAAGAAGTAAAACAACTTGGAGAACTTGGTTTTATGGGAATGATGGTAGATCCTAAATACGGAGGTGGCGGTATGGATACTCTTTCATATGCACTTGCAATGGAAGAAATTTCGAAGGTTGACGCTTCTACATCAGTTTGTATGTCAGTAAATAATTCTCTTGTTTGTTGGGGTTTAGAAAAATTCGCAAACGAAGAACAAAAATTAAAATACTTAATTCCACTTGCAACTGGAGAAAAAATTGGAGCTTTCTGTCTTTCTGAACCGGAAGCAGGATCTGACGCAACTTCACAAAGAACAACTGCAATCGATATGGGTGACCATTATCTGATGAACGGAACTAAAAATTGGATTACAAATGGTTCAACTGCATCAGTTTATTTAGTTATTGCTCAAACAAATGTTGAAGCTGGTCACAAGGGAATCAATGCTTTCATTATTGAAAAAGGAATGGAAGGATTTATTGTTGGTGGAAAAGAGGATAAATTAGGAATTAGAGGAAGTGATACGCATACATTATTGTTTAATGACGTAAAAGTTCCTAAAGAAAATAGAATTGGTGAAGATGGCTTTGGATTCAAATTCGCTATGAAAACACTTTCTGGGGGAAGAATTGGCATCGCATCTCAGGCTTTAGGAATTGCATCTGGAGCATTGGAATTAGCCTTAGCATATTCAAAGGAAAGAAAAGCTTTTGGTAAGGAAATTTTTAAACACCAAGCAATTGCTTTCAAATTAGCTGACATGGCAACTGAAATCGATGCAGCACGTTTATTAGTTTGGAGAGCAGCTGATGATAAAGATTGCGGCAGAGATTACGATCAATCTGGAGCAATGGCAAAATTATTTGCATCTAAAGTAGCTATGGACACAACTGTAGAAGCTGTTCAAATTCATGGTGGATATGGTTTCGTAAAAGAATACCACGTTGAAAGATTGATGCGTGATGCAAAAATTACCCAAATTTATGAGGGAACATCTGAAATTCAAAAAATTGTTATTTCAAGAAATTTGATTGGAAAAATCTAAAAAAGAATCCTTTAAGCATTAAGTTTAAAGGATTCTTTTTGCCCACGTGGTGAAACGGTAGACATGCCAGCTTGAGGGGCTGGTGCCTTTAGTGGTGTGCTGGTTCGAATCCAGTCGTGGGCACAATTAAACCTGTTAATTTATTGATTGACAGGTTTTTATTTTTTAGGATGTCGGTATAGTGTCTTTATTTTACAATTAAGCATAAAAAAAACCACTTATTAGGGTGGTTTCAAATTCTTATTTTTTAATAAGCAATTAACTTAAATGTTGTGTGGCAATATCAATTAAAATTTTCTTTTGTGCTACAATATTTTCAATATCATTAGCATCGTATTTATTTCCATTTAACTCAATCAAATACTTGTTTCTTGAACTTGTAATTTTTGCAATTAACTTTTTTTGATTATCATCAACTAAAATATTAAATGAGTTTTTTTGGTCACGAAATGAAATTCTTGAAGCATCTACTTTTTTAATTGAATTTAAAATTATTGTTTTAACAGAATGATAAATTTTTAATTCTTCAGCAGTGGTAATTATTATATTTCCATTTTTTGATTCTTCTTCCATAAGTTTAGGCAAAACAGTTTGGATCGAGGTGGAATTAATTAAACTTTTAATTTTTACCTTAATTTGGTCTGTAATTCTTTTTCCTTGCATACGATTAAATAAAGCTTTAACTAAATCATCTGAGGGGTCTAATAACTCTGAAGCCAATGCTTCGGCAAAACCTTCAAGGAAAAAAAAGTCTTGTGCTTCTTCATGTAATTCTTTCAAATCAATATTATTCTTATGAATTTTTGAAAGAAAATCATAGTCTTCTTCACTCAAATCTTCAAAATTAATAACTACATGAGGCACATCATAAAGTTTCATTTCTTTTGAAGAATCATTTGGAAAATAAAATCTCCAAACTAAACCACTGGTTAAGATTCCAAACTTTGAATTTTTTGTATTAATGAAATATCCATTTAATTGCGAGGCTTCTTTATCAGTAAGTCTTTTTCCATGTTTTTTGCATTCGACAATAATTTCGGGAATTTTACCTTTGACAATTAATCCAATGTCAGCTCTGTCATTTTTTTGACCCCAACCAGCATTAATTTCGGTTGCCATGTCGTCGATTCGGCTATAACCTAAAACTTCCAAAAGTGGTTCAATTAAAACAAAACGAGTTTGTGCTTCGTTTGTGCATTTTTCCTCTAAATTGGAAAAGTCAAATTTTGACAAAGATTTTTTAATTGCGTTTACAATTTGTTTATTAACTGGCATATTTTTAAATAGATTAAGGATTACAAGTAAACAAAAATATAATTAATAATTATAAAACCGACTTTTTCTAAAATGATTTTTTCAGAACTATTGACAATTCTGCATTTTTCTGTTTTTAATAATCGTAAATTCTCCAATTAAATCTTTTTTTTACTGCGATATTATTACAACCCTCGCAAACAAAATTTATTTGAGTTCCTTTTTTTAACTTCTTTGAAATACCCTCAATGTAAATATTCAAGAACTATTTGACTTTTAAAATTAAAAATCTGATAAATCCTTTCTGTATAAGATTTTTTATTTTTAGATAACACCAAGCAATAAAGAAAGCAATAAAGAAAGAAAGAAAGATAATTTATGTTGATAAACTAACTTTGAATCAATTCACATAAACAACCCACCAAAGAAAGAAAAATGGAACGGTAAAAATTGTTGCATCAAAACGATCTAAAATTCCACCATGACCTGGAAGTATTGTTCCTGAATCTTTTATCTTTAGATTGCGTTTAAACAAGGATTCTAGTAAATCTCCAAAGATGGATGTTGGTGCAATAATTATAGCTGAAATTATCCAAAAAATCATGTTTGATGCATTATCAGTTAGGCCAATTAAATATCCTGCAAAAACAGTAAAAATAATACCACCTACTGTACCTTCCCATGTTTTTTTAGGAGAAATTCTTTCAAATAATTTTGTTCTACCAAAAAATCTACCCGAAAAATAAGCAAAAGTATCGTTTGTCCAAATCAATAAAAACATTCCAATTAAAACAGGAAACGAATGAGTTGACACAAAAAGCAAAACTAAAATTAAACTAAAAGGAAAAAGTAGATAAATAAATCCAAAAATTCCAGTTGCGATATTTGCTAAAGGCTCCGCACTTTTTCTCCATAATTCTAAAATCATGTATAAAAAAAGCATAGGAAAAACAGCAAAAAGATAAATAAAATTGAGTTTGAAGAAAAGACAAACAATAAGCAAAATAAATAATGAAATATTAAAAATCAAAAATGCAATGTGATTTATCTTGATTGTTTCATGAGTTTTAAAAAAACTCAAATATTCGCTTAAGGCACCAATAAAAAATAGAGTAAAAACACCAATTGCAATATAATTATTAAACCAAATCGAACAAACGATTGAAGCGACAAATAAAGTTCCAGTTAATGCTCTTTGTAAAAGATTATTCATTGTTTTTTTAAAAGTAAATTAGCCTGAGCCAAATGTTATTCAGGAATTCTAAAAATAATTTTACTTGAATCTTCAGTACTTCATTTTTGATGGGTCGATTTCGTAGACTGGAATTTTATTTTTTTCCAGTTTATATTTCGTCGATTTCATGGTTTCTAAATCAATTATTTTAAGATTTCAAGAACATTTCGAGCACTGGGCTATTTTTCATCTCTACTAAATATTCCCCTCACTATTTGAATTAGGCCCATTTTCGTCAGTTTTTACTTCATCCACCAACGTTTCATTTTCAGAAGTGGATTTATCCTCTGATAAGTTTTCACTTGTTTCACTTACTGCACTTATTACTAAATTTTCAGCATTTTCAGTAAGTCTGGCAGCATTTTCAATGTCTTCAATAGTTTCCCATTCTCTTTTACCGAAAATCAATTCCAAATCTTCTTTAAAAATAACTTCTTTTTCTAATAATTTTTCCGCCAATGCAGTTAATTTATCTTTATTATCAGTTAATAACTTTAAAGCTCTTTGATATTGTTCTTCAATTAATATGCTAACTTCTTCGTCAATAATTCTTGCTGTATCCTCAGAATAAGGTTTTGTAAAAGATTCTCTTCCTTGAGAATCATAATAAGAACGGTTACCAATTCTTTTATTTAAACCATAAACACTAACCATAGCATAAGCTTGTTTTGTAACTTTTTCCAAATCACTTAAAGCTCCGGTAGAAATCTTACCAAATATCAATTCCTCAGCTGCCCTGCCGCCTAATGCAGAACACATCTCATCAGAAATTTGCTCAGTTGTTGTAATGCTTCGTTCTTCTGGCAAATACCATGCAGCTCCCAACGATTGACCTCTAGGGACAATGGTAACTTTTACCAAAGGAGAAGCGTGCTCCAACAACCAAGATGTTGTTGCGTGCCCAGCTTCATGAAAAGCAATTGAGCGTTTTTCATTTTTTGTAATGATTTTATTTTTCTTTTCAAGCCCTCCAACGATTCTATCAACAGCGTCTAAGAAATCTTGTTTTTCAACTTGTGTTTTGTTGTGTCTAGCAGCAATTAAAGCAGCTTCATTACATAAATTTGCAATATCTGCACCAGAAAAACCTGGCGTTTGCTTTGCTAAAAAGTCAACATCAATTGAATCATCTTTTTTAATTGGTTTCAAATGCACCAAAAAGATTTCTTTTCGCTCATTAATGTCTGGCATATCAACATAAATTTGTCTGTCAAAACGACCAGCACGCATCAAAGCACTATCTAAAACATCCGCTCTATTGGTAGCAGCAAGAATAATTACTCCTGAATTTGTACCAAAACCATCCATTTCTGTAAGAAGCTGATTTAAGGTGTTTTCACGCTCATCATTTCCGCCCATTCCATTACCTTTACTTCTTGCACGACCAATCGCATCAATTTCATCAATAAAAATAATTGCTGGGGATTTCTCCTTTGCTTGTTTGAATAAATCTCTAACACGTGAAGCTCCAACACCAACAAACATTTCAACGAAATCGGAACCTGAAAGTGAGAAAAAAGGAACTTTTGCTTCACCTGCAACAGCTTTCGCTAATAAGGTTTTACCGGTTCCTGGAGGTCCTACCAATAATGCTCCTTTTGGAATTTTAGCTCCCAATTCAGTGTATTTTTTAGAATTCTTCAAGAATTCTACAATTTCTTGTATTTCGATTTTTGCCTCTTGTAAACCAGCAACATCTTGAAAAGTAATATTAGTTGATTTACCTTTATCATAGACTTGAGCACGTGATTTTCCAATATTGAAAAGCTGTCCACCTGCACCTCCTCCACCAGACATTCTGCGCATTACAAACATCCAGATAACGATTAAAATCAAAATTGGAAGAATAAAACTGATTATACTTCCGAGATAATTTACCTCCTCAGTCGGTATGTGCTCGATTTCTTTTTTTCCCACTAGTTTTAAACTTTCATTTGTCTTATCTAAACCGTCTAAAAAATTTCCAGCATCAGAAACATCCAACTGAAAAACAGGATTGACAGCCGACATGGATTTATTTCCATCTTTCAAACTATTTTTTAACGGTAAAAATTGATTGTCTTTACTTTCCTTAACAAATTTTCGTCCAGCTTCCGTTAATTTAAAATCAACTCTCACTCTATTTACCAACTTTACATCAGTCACATAGCTTGAATCCGCAAGAGCAAAGAATGTAGATTGATATTTGATTTTTACCGCTCCAGCTCCACTTGTATAAAGTGAAAAAGCCACCAAAGCCACCCCTATTAATGCGTAAATCCAATAAATGGAATTAGGATTTTTCTTTTTATTATTATTGTTTTCGCTCATTTTTGTTTAATTAATCTAAATTTGGAATATTTGTCCTTTTAGCATCTGCCCACAATCCTTCCAAATCAAAGAATCCTCTTGCATCTTTGTAAAAAATATGTGCAACTACATTTACATAATCCAATAACACCCACTCTGAGTTACCTTTACCTTCGACATGCCAAGGTCTTTCTTTCAGCTCCTTGCGTGTGTGGCGAACAACAGTTGAGTTGATTCCATCCACTTGTGTAGATGATTCACCTGAACAAATAACAAAAAAATCCGTTACCGCAGAATGAATTTCTCTTAAATCTAAAACAACAATATCTTTTGCTTTATTTTCTTGCATTCCCTCAACAATCGACTTGCAGAGGATCTCAGAATCAATCTGATTATTTATTTTATACATTTATTATTTTTTGTCTTGTTTTATATAGATTTATCAAAACTTATACAAAACTAATTTATTTTTTAATTTTACAATCATATTTTTTACATTCTTAACAGATTTCCTGATGATTGGCAGAAAAATCACGTACAAAGATACACTTAATTCTACAAACAATTATGTTGCCAATTTAGTTCGTGAGAATAAAATTGAACATGGAACAGTTATTTTGGCAGGTAGTCAGATTGCTGGAAAAGGTCAAAGAGGAGCTGTTTGGGATTCTGAACCTCTTAAAAACATTAGTTTAAGTGCGTTTTTGAATCATGTCAATTTGTCGGTAAATAATAGTTTTTTATTGACTCAAGCAATTTCTTTGGCGGTTTTTGATTTTTTAAATGAATTTGATTCAAATTTTAAAATTAAATGGCCAAATGATATTCTTTGGAATAACTCAAAAATTGCAGGAATTTTAATTGAAACGCAGCTTGAAAAAGGGAAGTTCAGCGAATTGTTAATCAAAAATAGCATTGTCGGACTTGGTATTAATGTCAACCAAGAAAAATTTGGGGATTACAATGCGCTAAGTTTGAAATCAATACTTAAGAAAGAATTAGTGATACAGGACTTAGTTTTAAAATTAATTGACAAATTAAATGTCAGATTTAACGAACTTGAAGCATTCCAATTTAAAAAAATTAAGCGGGATTATCTCGCTAATTTATGGCTTTTTGAAAAAGAATCATTATTTAAAGAAGAAGAAATTATTTTTAAAGGAACAATTACCGGAATAGATGAAATTGGGAGACTTGTAGTTCAAAATTTGGATTCAAAAGAAGTTAAAGCATATCAAAATAAAGAAATTGTTTTTGTGGAAAGAAATGGTTTTTAGTATAGATGCATTTTTTTTAGATGATAATCAAAGTTAAATTTTCTCATTTAAAATTTAACTTTGTAACTTTCATCACAGTTAATACTTTTTTTATTTCTTAAATTTGTACTTTAAAAATTAAAAGTTATTCATTATGAAAGTCGAACAAATATATACTGGCTGTTTAGCGCAAGGGGCCTATTACATCGAAAGTGAGGGAGAAGTTGCCATAATTGATCCATTAAGAGAAGTTTCTTCATACATCGATAAGGCTAATCTAGACAATGCAAAAATCAAGTATATTTTTGAAACACATTTTCATGCAGATTTCGTTAGTGGTCACATTACTTTAGCCGATAAAACTGGTGCTGAAATAATATACGGACCAACGGCTAATCCAAGTTTTGATTGCACAATTGCTAAAGATGGACAAATTTTTAATTTAGGAAAAGTTAAAATAAAAATTCTTCACACTCCTGGTCACACAATGGAAAGTTCTTGCTATTTATTGTTAGATGAAAAAGGGAAAGAACATGCCTTATTTTCAGGTGATACCTTGTTTTTAGGTGATGTTGGACGACCAGATTTAGCTCAAAAAGCAGCAGACACTACTCAAGAACAATTAGCTGGGATTTTATTCGAAAGTTTAAGAACGAAAATAATGATTTTACCGAATGAAACGATTGTTTATCCTGGTCACGGAGCTGGTTCAGCTTGTGGAAAAAATATGTCAAAAGAAACTGTTGGTACAATTGGCGATCAAAAAGTAACAAATTATGCTTTGAGAAAAGACATGACCAAAGTAGAGTTCATTGCAGAAGTTACAGATGGATTATTGCCTCCTCCAGGATATTTTGGGATGAATGTTCAAATGAACAAACAAGGCTATGCAAGTATTGATGACGTTATTTTGAAAGGTACTAAAGAATTAACAGTAACGGAATTTGATTTTTTAGCAAATGAAACTGAAGCATTGATTTTAGATGTTCGAAATGAAAAAGATTTTGTGGAAGAACACATTCCAAACTCAATATTCATTGGAATTGATGGTGGTTTTGCCCCATGGGTTGGAGCTTTAATTATGGATGTAAAACAAGAAATATTATTGGTTTGTCCAGAAGGAAGAGAAAAAGAGACAGTTACTAGATTAGCAAGAGTAGGTTTTGATAATACGATTGGATTTCTAAAAGGCGGAATTAAAGCCTGGAAG
This sequence comes from Flavobacteriia bacterium, assembly GCA_947490145.1. GTDB lineage: Bacteria > Bacteroidota > Bacteroidia > Flavobacteriales_D > Crocinitomicaceae > M2408. The sequence continues at coordinate 102,588 of CANLGD010000001.1, read as the reverse complement.
AATTCTGGTAGAGAAACAGATAACATTGAATCAATTTCAGCAGAAACATTTAAAAATAGTGTTGAAAAAGAAGATAAACAAGTTTTTGATGTCAGAAAACCAAACGAATATGATGCAGAACATTTAGAAATGGCTTATTCTACTCCACTTGATTTGTTGAATGAAAATCTAGCGAAATTCCCTAAAGAAAAACCTTTCTTTATTCATTGCGCCGGAGGATATCGTTCAGTTATTGCAGCTTCAATATTAAAAAGTCGGGGCTACCACAACATGATTGACGTAGCTGGAGGTTTTGCAGGAATTAAAAAAGCAGGAATGGAAACAACTGACTTCGTTTGTCAAAGTAAGAAATAAATTAAAATTTACAAGATAAAAGAAATATTATATCAAATAAAAATCAACTGATATTCCATTTTTAAATGTCAAAAAAGTCTAAAACTCTGTTTCAGAAACTATTTTTTGATTAAAAAATAAAAAATCTTTATACGAAACAAGTTTTAATCCTGGGAAATAATAAAGTGCAATTTGTTGGAAGCTGAATCCATATTTTGCCATTTTCATTGCCCCTTCTTGGCATAGACCAACTCCGTGTCCTACACCTTTTCCCCGAACTACAACATCTAAGCCTTCCGGATAACAGCTGAAAAATGTCGATTTTAATTGGAATTCTGTTCGTAAATCTCTCAAAGGTACACCCAAAGACGGACTTTGATAAAAGGCAATTCTTTCCGGTTGGTTAAAAGTGAAAATCATTGGACCAAAAACACTGTCATACAATGGATAATTGTATCTTGTTACTAAAAAATCAGCCCATTTTTGTTGAGAAATTCTTTTTTCCCAGGTTGCTTGCCTGGTATAAATGCAAAAAGTATCTTTGAAAGTATTTAAGTATGGTAAATCAGTATTCCAAACATCCCCTGCATTGCTTGTTTGTCCTCCGCAATTTGCATGAAAATAAGTACCAGCTAACTGGCCTTTAGTAGTTTTTTTATCGTCAATCAAAATTAAATTTTCAGTTGCTTTTACTGCATCCATAATTTGCGGTGTAAATTTCAACATAGAATGATATGCCTGGCAATGCACACGATCACAAACACCGAAACCCAAATCTTTATGTCTACTCAAATTTTTCAGCACATAAGTTCTGCACATGACAGCCTGAACCTTGTAATATTCTAATTCTTTACCGCCACCGCCTTCTGATTCTACCACGCCAGCCAAATAATTATTCATGTCAACAAGATTTACGATTACTAAACCTTTTGCGCTCAATGTAATTTCAATATCATCACGATATTTTCTTTCTTTAGCAACTGGACTTTTTGCAGTTAATGAAATTGAACTTGCAGGAATTGTTTCAACTAAGCTTATTTTTTCAAATTCTCCTAAAACTTCTACCCCTTTTTTTAATTGTATTTTGTCTGAAGAAGTGATAGAAATATCCACAAACTCATTAGGAAGAATTGCCCCAAATTCGAAAGTGTCTGCATAAATCAAATAACTTCCATCATTGTATGAAAATAGAATTCTCTGAATATCATATTCTGTCAAAACTCCCACTCGCAGTTGCTGCGCGCTGATTTTTTGTGTTAAAGAAATTAGAATAAAAAGAAAAAAGATTTTCATTTTGCAAAAATAAGTTCAAAAAAAGCTTGAAATCATGCGGAATCAAATTGTTTTCAACAATTATTCAACAACAAACGCGCTACCTTTTCACTTGCACCTCCAGAACCTAGTGATTTTTTCAATAATTCAAAATCTTTCACCATTAATTCCCGCTTTTCCCCGCCTTTAATTAGTTTAGAAAATTCTGATTCAATCAAGGTTGAATTACACTCATTTTGAATAAGTTCACGCACAACTTCTCTATTCATTATTAAGTTTACCAAAGAAATGTATTTTATTTTAATCAAGCTTTTTGCTATATAGTATGAAATTGGCGATGCCTTGTAGCAAACAACTTCTGGCACAGAAAAAAGAGCCGTTTCCAATGTTGCTGTTCCCGATGTAACAATTGCTGCTTCAGCTAAATTTAAAATATTATACGTTTCCCCATGAATAATTTTTATATTTGGATAAATTAAAAATGATTTATAAAAATCTGGATCTAAAGAAGGAGCTCCAGCGATTAAAATTTCATAATTGGAATAATTTTTTATTGCTTCCAACATGATTGGTAATTTAACTTTAATTTCTTGTTTTCTACTTCCAGGCAAAACAGCGATTATTGGTTTTTGAGACAGGTTATTTCTTTCTCTAAAATCTGTTTCAGAAAAATCAATTTCCTTATACTGTTCAATTGCATCCAACAGCGGATGTCCGACAAATTCAACTTTGTAATCAAATTTTTTGTAAAATTCTTCTTCAAAAGGCAAAATGGCGAATAAATGATCTACTGATTTTTTAATTTTATACACCCGAGATTGCTTCCAAGCCCAAACTTGCGGTGAAATATAATAAAATACTTTTATGCCTTTCGCTTTTGCCCACTCAGCAATTCTCAAATTAAATCCCGGGTAATCAATTAGAACCAAGGCGTCGGGTTGAAAACTTTCTATGTCTTTTTTACAAAATTTAATGTTATTCAAAATTGTTTTTAGATTTGAAATAACTTCAATAAATCCCATAAAAGCCAATTCTTTAATATGTTTTACTGGCTTTCCAATTTCTTTTTGCATTAAATCTCCTCCCCAAAAACGAAAATCTAATTCCTTATTAATTTCGGTTGAAACTTTTTTTAATGCTTTTACAAGATTTGCTCCGTGCAAATCACCTGAAGCTTCACCGACGATGATATAAATTTTGCTTTTTTGTGCTAAATCATTCATTAAGCAATAAATTTATAATAAAGAATGAAAAGTAAATTTAAAATTGTAGCAAAAATAACACCTTGACCGTAAGAAAAATTTTCTTTTTTTAGAAAAGAATGAAACCAAATTAAATTTGCAATACTTGCCAAAGAAACAATGCGTGTTTTTTCCGCGTGTATTAAACTAAATTTAAACCACATTCGAGAAAATGAAATATTATCAATACTTCCTAAAACAAACATAATAATCGGTATAAAAACAATTGTTGTCGCGATTCCAAGCAATAAACCCAGTGTGTGTTGTTTAGTCCAGTTTCTAAAATTCATGTTTCAAGTTTTTTCAAAGTTAAATAAAAATGTTTTTAAAGTAATAAATAATTCTTTAAAACAAAGTTTTTTAGGCATTTTTAAAAGTGACAAATTTAGAATTAGCTAGTTGCTAATGCGAAATTTATCACTAAAAATAACGACAAAAACGATTTTTAAAGATTAGTTATTCGTATTCAGCACCTATCGAATCGTCCGTATCCAAATCAAAATCACGAATTAAAAGCGCAATTTCACTAATTAACAAATCTTTTTCGTTTGTCTTAGGATATTTATTTTCGTGGTAATCTTTTAAAAATAATTGTGATTCAAAAACTGATTTTTCATCGAAAGGTCCGTCTAAATTTTCAATAATTGTTAAACATTCTAAGCAATGTAAATAGTCATTTTCGACTGCAATTTTAACAAATTCATGCAAAAATTCACTAAAATTGATAGGACAATTCCATATTGCGGTTAAAATTTCAATTCTTACAGTTGAAAAATTTTCATCTTTTAAACATTCCATCACTTTTGTCATGGAATTTGTATCTTTCAAATTGCATAAAAATTCAAGTACCTCAGCTTTTGATTTTTCATCATCATTTGTTTTTAAAAAATCAAAAAGTGGAAAAATAATACTTGAATCACCGTATACTTGAAGTGAATCTAGCACAACTGTCACTTTTCCAGGATTTGCTGAATTTAAATCCGACAATAATTGATTGATTTTTTTTTCTTGTGTTTTAGTTGTTACAGCCACTTTTTAAATACTTTTTTTTGAAATTAAATTATTTTGCGCAAAGGTAATAAACCTAACTTAAAAAAAACAGCAAAACTAAATGTAAAAAGCAGCAAAAATATAAACCCGACAAATAAAAATGAGTCGGGTTAACTAATAACTTAGCCGTGTAACTTAATTAACTTACTAAAAGAATCTAATTTTGGTATAAAAATAGTAGTAAATTAGCCATAAAAATTTACATCCATTTTGTAAAAAATAAATTTATATCGTGTCTTAATTCATGAAAGTTTTTCTCAAAACTAAGCATTTCCTCACTTTCAATAGAGTGATTTTCAATACTTCTATGGTCTATTGCAACTTCATTTTTCTTTATTTCATCAAGTAACCTATCCTCATCGACATTAACTTTATGTTTTAATTCATCAATGATATTACGTTGAATTATCAATTGATTTTGAAATTTTTCTAATTCAGATAAACATTCCGTCTGATTATTTTTTGAAACAATTTCCTCCAAACGATTCTTGAAAATTTTAATTTCGTCTTTATAAAAATCTAATTTTGCAGAAAATTCTGTGTTTTCAGCATGTTGATCAAATACTTTTGCTTTTTCCATGATTAATTATTTTCTACAAAGTTAAATCGAACTTCTAAAAAAAATTAGAAGTGAAATCAAACATTTATATGATTTATCTTAGCTTTTTGAAAAACATTAAAAACAAATATTCTATTATTTTATTTAGCTTTGTAAAATGAAGATTCACTTTTTTACATTAACCATATTAATTGTTTTATTTTCCTCTTGTTCAGTAAAAGATGCTGAGGAAATAAAATACAATTACATTACTATATATTCTGATTCAAAAACGGATAACGATTCACTAATTTTCAGGAAATTTGAGAAAGAAGAAAAGATAAAAGTTCGATTTCGATACATTCCAAGTGATTCAATTTTATATACAATTAAGACTGAAAAATTCAATTCAGAAGCTGATTTAATCCTTCTAAGTAATTACAATTTATTAAAAAAAGCAAGCCGTAAAAAGTTATTTCTTCCCATAAAATCAACAGTTTTAGAAAAAAATATTGATCCTATTTATCATTCCACACAAAATCATTGGTTTGGACTTTCAAAAACTCCTTTGGTTGTTATTTGCCACAAAAATGTTCTTTCAAAAGACAGAATAAAAAATTACCATGAATTAATAAAACCTGAATGGAAAAATAAAATTTCTCTGCAAGAAAAAAATAATCAAACAATGAAATATTTTGAGAATAATATTCGTTTTTTATTGAAGATCAAAGCAGATACATTTTTGACAAAATTAGAAAAACAAAGCTTTTTACCGAGATCCGGTGATGATTTCAAACAAATTGAGCGCGTTAAAAATGGGGAAACAATATTTAGTATTGTGAAATTATCGAGCCTTGCCGAAAGTCATTTTAAATATGACACTACAAATGAAAAAAATACACAAAAAGTTCAAGCAATTTTTCCAAATCAACGCAAAAAAGGTTGCTTTATGGCTATTTCTGGCGGAGGAGTGCACCGATATGCAAGAAATCCCCAAAACGCACAAAAAATGTTGGAATTTTTATCTTCAAATAGAGCTCAATATAAATACGCAGAAAAAAGATATGAATTTCCGATTTCAAAAGATGTAAATCCCTGTTTTGAATTAGAAAAATTTAAAAAATTTAGAGGTAGATTATATAAATACTGAGATTGGTTATAAATTATGAATGTTGAGTTTTAAATTTTTAATTCTTCACGTTTTACTCTTAATTCTGCATTTTTCACTCTTTATTTCACTCGTAACTCAAAATAAAAATATCCTCATTATCTTTTTTGAACAATTTTTCTTCTCGAGCGAATCTTTCAAGTTCAGATCCGAAAGACAATTGCTTTAAAGTATAGCGAGTTTCTATTAATTTTTGTTGAACAATTTTTTGATCTGTTTGGATTTTATTTAACTTACTATTTTGAGAAAACAAGGTAAATATATCGTTGTCATCTAAAAATAAAGCAAAAACTGCAAAAACAGTAATGGTAAAAATATACTTATTTCTAAAAAACCTCAATCGGTGTTTCCAGTAAATAATCTTATTTTTAAATGATGAATTTTGAACTTGGTTTTCCACAAAGCAAAAATAGTTTAAGTTTCTCTCACTTTACTTTTTAGATGAGAAATTTATAAGTTTTACTTTGTTAATATCTCACTTCAAAAAACGATTTCTTTGCTCAGGACTTGGCAAAACACAAAATCCTGTACTCAATTTTGTTCGTCTTTTAGCAATGAAATCATACATTTTATCTCTTAAATAATTGGGAATTAAATATCCGATTTTTAATAATGCCCATGGAAATTTTAAAAATGACAGTATCTTTAATGCACCTCTTGACTTTTGAAGCATTTTTGCTTCATTCCAAAAATAAAATGTACTCATATCAGCTTTTGGTAAATTTTGTTCTTTGAAAAAGTTAATTGCAAAATCAGATTGAAGAGCAGCAAAATTTATTTCATGTGTTTTTTCATTATTCAAAACCACTTGAACAGATTTGTTACAAAATCCACAATCACCATCAAAAAATATAATTTTCATTTTTACTAATTATTTTGTCAAATATAAGAAAAAATAGAAGGCAAAAAACAAATTAGTGTCAAAAATACACTAAGTTAAAAAAATACCAAATCTAATTATTTTTCAACAAGATTTAACATTTCTTTCTTAAATTGTTAATAATATGGACTTGGTTTTTCAAAAACTTCTATATAAAATTAGTAATTTTGCGCCACAAATCTATTCCGCCTCAGGCAGATAAAAAAATTAAAAAATTATGAATGAATTTGGTAAAAGAGGAAAAAATGCCGATTTGAACGAAAGTTTAGGTCTAAATAACTTGGGAAATGTTTTTTGGAATTTGTCGCCAGCAGAACTTGTTGAAGACACTATTATTAGCGGCCAAGGAGTTTTAACTGATACTGGAGCTATTGCCATTGAAACAGGTGAATTTACGGGCAGATCTCCAAAAGATCGTTTTGTTGTTTGCGACGAAAAAACTGAAAATTCAGTGTGGTGGGGTGATGTAAACATCAAGTTTTCTCCGGAAAAATTTGAAAGTCTATACCAACGTATGAAGGCATATCTGACTGAAAAAGATATGTATGTAAGAGATGCTTACGCTTGTGCAAACGATGATTTCCGTTTAAATTTAAGAGTTGTTACGGAATTTTCTTGGTCAAATATGTTTGCTTATAACATGTTTTTGCGCCCAACAGACGAAGAAATTGAAGATTTTTTACCTGAATGGAATATTGTTTGCGCTCCAGGATTTAAAGCAGATCCAGCAGTAGATGGAACACGTCAACACAATTTTGCAATTTTGAATTTTAGTCGTAAAATGATTTTAATTGGTGGAACTGGTTATACAGGCGAAATCAAAAAAGGAATCTTCTCCGTGTTAAATTATTTATTGCCTCACGAAAAAAATGTTTTATCAATGCACTGTTCAGCAAATATTGGACAAGCCGGCGATACTGCAATTTTCTTCGGTTTATCAGGAACTGGAAAAACTACCTTATCTTCAGATCCAGATCGCCACTTAATTGGTGATGATGAACACGGGTGGTCCGACGATTCAGTTTTCAATTTTGAAGGTGGATGCTACGCAAAAACAATAGATTTATCTGAAGAAAAAGAACCACAAATTTTTAATGCAATTAAATTTGGTGCCATCTTGGAAAATATTGGCTTTGTTGATGGAACTTCAACTCCAGACTACACTGACAATTCAATTACTGAAAACACACGTGTTTCATACCCAATTGATTTTATTGACAACATTGCTGAACCTTCAATCGGAAGTTCACCAAAAAACATATTTTTCTTAACTGCTGATGCTTTTGGTGTATTACCTCCAATTTCTAAATTAACAAAAGAGCAGGCAATGTACCACTTTATGTCTGGTTACACAGCAAAAGTTGCAGGAACGGAAATGGGAATTACAGAACCAACAACAACTTTCTCAGCTTGTTTCGGAAAAGCATTTTTACCTTTACATCCAGCGAAATACGGAAAATTATTAGGTGATAAATTAGAAGGGACAAACATCAAAGTTTGGTTAATCAACACAGGTTGGTCAGGTGGTTCTTATGGTGTTGGAAGTCGTATGAAATTATCTTACACAAGAGCGATGATTACTGCGGCCTTAGAAGGAAAATTAGACAATGTAACGTTTGAAAATTTGCCGATTTTTGATTTACAAATCCCAACTTCATGTGAAAATGTTCCTACTGAAATTTTAAATCCACGCGGAACTTGGGCTGACAAAACAGCTTACGATGAAACAGCAAATAACTTAGCAGGACAATTTGTTAAGAATTTCGAGCAATATGCTTCTGAGACTTCGGCTGATATATTGGCTGCTGCACCACAAGTGATGGTTAAATAGTTTTTTACTTCAACTTTCTTCGTTGAAGTGCGAAAAAAATAAAATTTATTAAGAATCACTTAACTCATTTTATTTTTTCTACCTCGCCTCGAATTTTTTGTAAAAATTCTATTTAAAAGTAAGTATTAATCCCTGCGTTGAAAAGCGTGGGGATTTTTTGTTTTAAAACAATTCTTTAATATCGATTTCTAAAGCATTTGAAATTCTGATTAATGTTTTAAGCGTGGGATTGGTTCTTCCCGTTTCGATTCTTCTTAATGATGAATCTTCAATACCAACTTTAAATGCTAAGTCAATTTGTTTTACATTTTGAAGTAACCTTATGTGTTTTATTTTTTCACCAACATTTGTAATAAAATCTTCTTCATTCATAAAGTGAAAGTATAGTGCTTTCAAATTTTTATTCAGAGCATTTATGTACTATTATGGTTTTTTATTTTATATTTGTGGAAAAATATAAAATAATCAATTATGAAAAAATTCAAAGCAATGAAAAGTCTACTTTTATTTTCCATTTTAGTAACTTCAATTTTAACATCATGTTCAATTGAAAAAAGATTGCATTTATCAGGTTACCATATTGAATGGAATAAAAAAAATTATCAACAAAATACAAATTCATTTTTAAATGAAACATCTGAAAAAGGAATTGAAAAATTTCAAGTGGAAAATGAAAATATTACTTCTTCAAATGAAGAATTTATTATTTTAGAAAAAACCCCAATAGCTCCTTTAATTGAAAAGGGAATTAAAATCACATCTGCAACTCTAACCTCAGCAAAAATTTATGAATGCGATGTTATCATTTTAAGAAATGGTCAAGAAATAAAAGGAAAAGTTTTAGAAATTGGTCAGAATGAAATAAAATACAAAGACTGTTCCAATTTAAATGGACCAACAATTTCAAAAAATAAAAATGAAGTTTTGAAAATTAATTATTCGAATGGGACTTCAACAATAATGGAAGAATCAAAAATAGATTCAAATAATATTACCGTAAATGTAAATACAAATAATGAAAAATCAACAAATAAAAGCTTAATAGTTACTGTATTACTTTGGTTTTTTCTAGGAATAATAGGTGTCCATAGATTTTACCTAGGACATGTAGGAATGGGAATTTTATATTTATTAACTGCTGGTTTATGTGGACTTGGTTGGCTAATTGATGGTATTATGCTCATAACAGGTTCATTGAGACCAAAACACGGAGAATACGAGGATTAATTGAAACTAGTTTTTAAAATATATTTTTGGTTTCTGCTTTTAATTCCAGTTACATTTTTAATACTCCCAAAAGATTTTTTTGATTCTGGGCAATCACTTTGTCTTTCTAAATGGTTGTTTAACTTGGAGTGTTTAGGCTGCGGAATTACAAGAGCAATTCAACATTTAATACATTTTAATTTTAAAGTTGCTTATGAATTTAATAAACTTTCAATAATTGTTTTACCTACTTTAGTTTTTGTTTGGTTTAATGAGTTAAAAAGAGTTCTTAAAATTTTATAATAATAATAAATATTTCCCTGTCTGCCTCTGGCAGATGGGGATTTTTTTTAAAGAATCTAACAATCAATTAAATTCCAATCAAAAATTAGTTTTAAAATTATTAAAATAGCACCTCATTATTGGGTTTACAGCTATTAAAACTCAAACTACTACTTGGACTTTTTGAAAATTTAAAGCTTATTTATTTTTATATGCTGCAAATTCAAAACATTTTCAAACTTTAGAAGAAAAAAACAAAATGATTTAGATATACTTTTAATAGAAAAAGGGGAATTACTGAATCCAAATTATAAGCCCGATTTCTTAGAAGAAAATATGTTTTTAGCCTTGAAGCATCTTTTGCATATATCAAATTAAATCACAAAAATTTATTAGAGAATATTTTTATCTTTACAGATATTTTCTGTTTACATGTTTCCGAATTTAAATCTTCCAAAAGCAAATTTAAAATTATATAAAAAAGATGATAAAATTTATGTTTGGTGTATTTCAAGGAAAAAAAAATTGGTTTTAACTCCTGAAGAATGGGTTCGACAGCATTTGATACATTATTTAGTAGAAAATAAAAAAATTCCACTTTCATTAATTGCATCAGAAATTGAAATAACAGCAAACAAACTAAAAAGAAGGTGTGATTTAATAATTTATAACTTAGAAAAATCACCTCAGATTTTAATTGAATGCAAAGCTCCCGAAATAAAATTGGATCAAAAAGTTATTCAACAAATTATTCATTACAACAATCAGCTAAAAGTTCCATTTATTGCCATTTCAAATGGAATTCAACATGAAATCATTGAAGTAAATTATGAAACGGGCGAATTCAAAAAATTAGTGGACTTTTTTTAAGAGTGATTTCGTTCATTATATCAGACACGAAGATATTTTTGTTTCTAAATAAATTAAGTCCAAAAATCAAATAACAAAAATCATCCTAAAATAAATCGAATTTTTATTTAAATCTTATAAAGTCTTTTGTCTATTTATAAATTATCAGGCAAAAAAAAAGAACTACCCGAAGATAGTTCCTTTATTTTTTTAGAAAAAAAAGAATTATTTAGTTTCTGTAGTACTAGCTTTTTTCTCTGAACAAGAAGTTTTACCAGCGCAACAAGCACCTTTTTTACCTTTTTTTGCTTTTCTACCTTTTTTCTTATCGTCTTTTTTAATTTCTGTTCTGTCATCGTTAGATGCAGCAAATGCAGTTGAAGTTAAAGAACCAACAAACAACATTAATGATAATGCTAAAAATACTTTTTTCATGATGTCAAGTTTTAAATTATGGTATAAATTTAATCATTATTTTTTAATACAGCAAGTTTCGTCATCCTTCCTTTAACAATTTCACCAATTTTAACATTTAATTCACAATTTAATGGCAAAAAGACATCAATTCGAGATCCAAATTTGATAAAACCGAACTCTTCTCCTGTTTTTACAGCTTGATTTTCGTTTACATAATAACAAATTCTTCTTGCAACTGCTCCAGCAATTTGCCTAAACAACACTTGTTGCCCAGATTTATGTTCAATAACAAAAGTACTTCTTTCATTATCTGTGCTACTTTTCGGATGCCAAGCAACTAAAAATAAACCTTTGTGGTATTTTACATATTTAATGATCCCAGAAATTGGGTTAAAATTAGCATGTACATTTAAGGGAGACATAAAAATTGAAATTTGAATACGTTTTTCGTTAAAAAATTCAGTTTCTTCAACTTCTTCTATTACAACAACTTTTCCATCGGCTGGACACATTACATCCATTAAGCCATAAACACATTTAATATTTGGAACTCTGAAAAATTGAACAACCAAATACATCATGGTTAATTCTCCAACTATCAATAAAACATATAACCACAACCAAGTAGTATATTGATACAAAAAGTAATTACCGACATGAATTATGCCTAATATCAAGGCAGCAATTGCCATTATTAAATATCCTTCTCTGTGTAATTTCATAAGTTTAATTTAAGACAAAGTTAAGAATTTATTGTATAAATGAAATTTTTACAACAACTAATTAATTAAGCTTTTTCAAATTAAAACATAATTAAAAAAATTTAATACTGTCATAAATACAATTTCTTTGAATTATGAAACAATTTTAAATTGCTCTAATAATAGAAGTACAAATGCTTCAGCTGAATCATTTAAAGCAAAATCAAAGCTTTCAGATCTCAATTTATGGGTATCAGGAATATTGGATTCTTTTCGCGCAGATTAACACTAATTCATGCTTGACTTTTTTTTGGATTCCACAACAACTTAAATTGATCCCTTATTTTGCGCTACAGACTAATAATTGGACAAAAAAAAGGGAAGAAATCTGAATTTTCAGAATCTTCCCTACCGGTGGAATTCACAGACAAAATCTCAAACTAATTCCTAAAGAACATTGAAATATTAGTATGATTTTTGAATTAATTACGAAACCGCATATTTATCCTTTATCAATACAAATATTCTTATTTCATAAATAATTTACCTTTTAAATTATTAATCTGATTTCCTATAGATTCAAATTCAGCATCATTTTTTATTTTACCCATAGCAATAAATAAATTAGCAATAGTAGGGATACTCTGCGTTACTGTTCTTGAAATATGAGGCATAAATAAATAACTGATTCCATTATGTATAATATCAAGATTAGTTGTTTTTATATTTGAAATCATTTTTAGTGCATTTGCTGATTCGTTTCCAAGCGCAATAATTGTATCGGGTTTTATTAAATTTATTTCTGCTTCTAAAATAAGTTTGTTGGTATTAAATGGAATGCTCGTTTTAGAAATAAATTCAGGATCTTTATTGCTTAAAATTTTTGTTTGTTTGTTGTTTTTAAAACCAAATGATTCGTAATATAATTTGTAAATATCAGTAAGATAAACAAATGCATTATCAGTTAGTGGTTCTATAAAATTCCAATAATCATTTGTTTTAGTTTCCCTATCTTTTTTTTGATTAAGTGCAAATACAGTGCCTACGCTTATTGAATCATCTCGTTGACCACTTCGTTTAGGATCCATGGCAACAATCATGATTTTTCTTTTACTATTACAATCTCCAAAATAAATTGGTAAGTCAATACCTAAATTTTCGATAGGTTTATTATTTAAAAGGTCACCATAGCCAATTATGTCTTTTTTTGAAATATAAAAACACGATTCGATTTTATGATGTTCTTCTTCATAACTCATTTTCATTTTTTCATATAAGTCATTCAAATCAATATTTGAACTGATTAAATTATTTGATAAAATAGCTGATATATCTTTATATATATTATTGTTGCAGAAGTTGTTATTCATTAATTAAATTATTTAAATAAAACATAGCTGAGCTTATGACTCCTTAATATTAAGAATAACTATTGTTGATGTACCTGCACGACCAGCTTTTACATCAATGTCATTTTGTTCTATATGATGTTTTGCAATATTGTTTGGCATACTTTGTCCATTGTGTTTAATCCGAATACTTCTTTGAATTGTTTGTCCTTTATCATGAGTTTTTTTATCCGCAAACCTCATTTTGTCATATCCAAAGATTGAGCCCATAACACTTCCCTTAACAACTGTATCTTTTTTTGCTTGCGTTAATTTAATACTATAATCGATTTTATAGTAACGAGTTTTGTTTTTTTCTTCTTCTTTTTGTTTTTGCGCTTTTGCTTTTTGTCTTTCCTTTTCCTCCTTTTCTTTTTGTTTTAAGCGGTCTATTTTTTCTTTTTCTTCTTGTTTGGCTTTTGCCTTGAGTTCTTTTTCTCGCTGTAGTTTTTGCTTTTCATTATCCGCTGAAATATTTGGAGATGACTTAACATTACTAACTAATACGTATGGAGTTGGAGCAGGATTAATGGATATATTTGGTTTTGATTCACTTCCTTTGACATAATCTTTTTCGCTTTTTCTGATTTTTCTATTTACTTTTTGTACTCTTAATTCTAATTGATACAATTCTTCAATAGTTTGATCAATATTTAAATCATTAAATAAAGGTGATTTATTTATATTGAGCAAATTAAGTGAAGCATACTTTTCATTAAATGTTTTTAATTCAAAGATCAGATGAAATTCATTTTTATACCAGGGAGCAGACGGATCGACTAATTCGTAATAACTTTCTACCCTTTTTTTCAAACTAGCAAAGTGTAAATAAGCAGAAAACTCCTTGAAATATTGGGTTCTGATTTTTCTGATTTTACTGCTAAGCTCTTCTACCAAATCTATATCATCACCATTGTAAGAAGTGTTTTCCAATGAATTATATAATGCTTGTATCTCTGAATCAAAAATCATAACCTCAGCCCCATATTCCGCCACATATAATTCTTCAGAATCTTCCCATCCCTTTAATATTTTTGAAATATGTTGCAAACATTTTTTCAAATCTGCTAAACTATCATCATCATAAATTGTCCTATTCTCGACTAGTGCAAATTCTAACGATAATAATAATATCTCAGGCTCAAAAAATGTTTCAATTAATTGATCTTCTGTGTAAAGATGAAAAATGGATCGTTCAAGACCAAGATTAATATATGGTTCTAATAAATTGTCTCTTACTATATTATTATAACGCTCTAAAAAAAATGGTATATCATTTTGTTCACTTAGTATTTCGCCATTAATATAAAATTGTTCTGATATTTTTCCATCATTAAAACGCCAAATAGCTTCACCATGGATTTCAAATTCATGAATGTTGCCTTCAAACACATCTCCATTTTCATCGGTTCTTTTACGTTTGCCTTCCTTAAGTGATCCTGCCTCAAAAAGACCTTCTTCATAATCGCCATTTACAAAGGTGCGTTTACCCCGGCCTACCAAATCAAAATCAATAAAACTGCCTTCCTCCACTTTTACGTTTACATATGTATATACTCCTCTCATAAACTCTCCATTTTCATAATACCCATCCATTATGTTCTCAATTCCGTCATCTAAATCGAAAAAAATAGTTTTCCCGTTCCCATGTAAATCAAAGTTTTTAAATTCTCCTTCTTTCCTACTATTGTCATCATAAAGAATTTTTCCTTTTATAAATTCACCGTTTAACCAATCGCCTTCAAAAACATCCCCGTCATTATCTGTCATTTTACCAAAACCATGAAGCTTGCCATTCACAATATTTCCGGAAAGTAAATTTCCTTTCTCATCTCTTATTTCACCGCTACTTGCATGATTATTTAATTGTTCAGAAGTCACTTGAGTTTTTTCAATTGTTTTAATGTTTGGTTCAATAGCATTATTTGAGGTTCCAATTCTGCTACCATTCCATTTACCCCTCATGGCACCTTTATCTAATCCACTTTTATATACTCCGATAAAAGTATTTTCATCCGTAAATGTAAATTGAAAAATTCCTTCATAACCGAAAGTAGGTTTTCTCCATACCCCATTAACAATATTATTTTCTATTTCTCCTTCTAATACGCCAATATTATCAGCATAAACTCCAGTTATTTTTAATCCTTCAATTGATAGTTCAAGCTCTCCATGTTCTGTTTTGTATTTCCCTGTAATGTTCATTTTTATTGATATTTAATATTATTATTTTTTGATAAATAGTTTTTTAATAAATTACACTTTATTATTTCAAATATTTGCTTATAGTTAAAAAATTAAAGATGCTTTGCTTTTCACAAAGGTTAATTTTCTGTAAAATTAAAAATATTTTTTTGAAAAAGTTATTTTTGAAATTTCAAAATACCTTAAACTTATATAACCAAAAAAAAGATATTGTTGAGTTATTTTGCGCTGCAGACTAATAATTGGGCAAAAAAAAGGGAAGACATCTGAATTTTCAGAATCTTCCCTACCGGTGGTGCCTCCAGGAATCGAACCAGGGACACATAGATTTTCAGTCTATTGCTCTACCGACTGAGCTAAGGCACCGTCGCGCTTGCGGATGCAAATATAGTTCTTTTTTATTAATAATATTAAAAAAACCAAATTATTTTTAATATTATTTTGACGTACTATCAAAGATACTGATAATGAACTAGTTTACATCTGTAGTTTTAATTAAAAACTTTTTTATTTTTAAAAGTTTATTTTTTAACAATTTTGTTTATTTTTGACAAAAAGTTAAAAATGAATTCAGTAGGAAAAGTAGCAGAAGATATAATTAATAGAAGCCCTTTTTTGAGAGAAGCAATGACAGAAAATCTAATTAATATTTCTGCCTTGGCTCGAAAAATCAAACCAGAAATTGATTTGATTTTTAATGAAGATGTAAAAGAAGGAGCAATAATCATGTCAATAAAAAGATTGACTCCAGGAACATACCACAGACTTAATTTAAAAATTGAAAGCATTGTTAAAGAAATTGGTGATTATCTGGTGAGAAGCAATCTTACGTGCTTGACTTTTGAAAATTCTGATTCACTGAGTGACAAACAAAGTGATTTGATAAAAATATTAGAAGAAGATAAAAAGAAAGCATTCTACACAATAAGTAAAGGTGTAACTGAAACAAGTATCGTGACAAATCTTGCTGAAAAAGAAAATATTTTAGGACTTTTTAAGCATGAAAAACTAAAAAGTAAAAATGAAAATTTAGCTTCTATTACAGTGCAACTTCCGACTTTAAACACAGAAGTTTATGGTGTATATTATTACATTCTAAAACAACTCGCTTGGGAAGGTTTAAACATTGTTGATATCATTTCTACTGCAAACGAATTTACAATTATTTTCAACCAACAAGATATTGATAAAGCTTTTAGGATTTTGATGCAAATTAAGAACTGAAAAAGAATTAAGATTGAAAAATTAAGAATGACAAAAAAAGCTGAGAAAAATTTCTCAGCTTTTTTTGTTTAATGCATAAGTCTCACATTTTTACTATAAAAGTCTTATGTCTTTAATCTTTTTTTCTTAAGTTTTATTTAACCAATTCCATTTCTGAAATGAGATTCGTTGCACCGTAACATTTGTCAACAATCCATAAAATGTAGCGAATATCACAAACGATTGTTCTTTGTAAATTTGGTTCGAAGTAAATATCGCCAGACATAGCTTCCCAATTTCCGTCAAAAGCAGCGCCTAATAATTCTCCTTTTGCATTGATACATGGCGAACCAGAATTTCCTCCAGTAATGTCATTATTTGTCAAGAAATTAACAACCAATTTACCTGTTTTATCAGCATATTGACCATAATCTTTTTTAGACCATAAATCTTTCATTCTTGGGTCAACTACAAATTCAGGGTTTGTTGGATCTTCTTTCGCAATTAATCCATCAAAATCTGTTGTGAAGTCCATGTTTTTTCCTTCGTTAGTTGTGTAAGGCAGCACATTTCCATAGGTCAAACGCATTGTTGAATTTGCATTTGGATAGAATTTTTTATTCGTTTGCATTTCACGTACTCCTTTTACAAATAAACGAGTTGCTCTTTGTAATTTTTCGCTACCTAATTTGATTGAAGCATCAGCCATTGCATTTTGATATGCTTGATCTAAATCTTTAATTAAAATAAAAAGTGGATCATTTGTCAACATTTTCTCGTCGTAATTTTTAGCAAAATCTGAAAATCTTGCTTCAGAAGTAAAGATTGAAAATGCTTTTAAACGAGCAATAAAAGAAGCAATTCCTTTTTCGTCAATATCTTTTGTAATTCCAAAACGTTGTTCTTTAGGAATATCTTTGATGTACATTTTCAATACTTCTTCCAATGTTTCCAATTCAATTTCCATATTTCTTTCCTTAAAGAAAGTTGTTGCTTGCTCAAAAGCTGATTCCCTCATCATGGTTGAACGTTCCGCTTGACCTTTTTTAGCAGCGTCAATCGAAGCTTTTAAAGTAAACGCAAGTGAATTAATATCAACTTGTCTTACAAATTCACTTTGGTAAACCCTCAAGTAAATAATTGAATTGGTAGCTTGATAAGCCATGTCTATATCTTTCAATACATCATTATAATCACTTTTTCCAGCAGTAAATTTCAAAAATTCATTTTCAATCGCACGTTTTTTATCAGCTACTTTATTGTTTTTCAATTGTTCCGTTTGTCCGATAAAATATTTCCAATAATTTGCAACTTGCGCATACTTAGAAGAATATTTTAAACGAACAGCAAGATCTTTGTCCATGTATTTTTTCATGATTTGCAATTTCATCGCTCTCACATCCACAATTTTTGGTTGTTCAATTGAAATTGCTTGTTCAACTCCGTAAGAAGTTAAAAAACGATTAGTTCTTCCTGGAAAACCCATTACCATTGCGTAATCGTCTTTTTTTACACCTGCTAAAGAAATTGGTAAGCTGTGTCTTGGAACCATTGGTACATTTGATTCGCTATAAGCTGCTGGTTTATTGTCTGAACCTGCATAAACTCTAAACATAGAGAAATCTGCCGTATGACGCGGCCACATCCAATTATCAGTATCACCACCAAACTTTCCTGAAGATTGCGGAGGAGTTCCAACCAAGCGAACATCTTTATACGTTTCTTTTACAAAAAGATAAAATTCGTTTCCATCGTAAAAATCTCTTACAAATGCTTCATATTGCGTTCCAACAACTGCGTCCTTTTCTAAAATTGCAACAAGTTCTTTAATTTTTGCCGCTCTTTCTTCCAAAGTCATTTTTTCATTTAATTCCTTTGTTATCGTTGCAGTAACATCCTCCATTCGAATCATGAAAGTTGCAGTTAAACCTGGCACTGCGATTTCTTCAGATGTGTTTTTCGCCCAAAATCCATTGTCTAAGTAATTTTTTTCTGGACTTGAAGCATCAGCAATAGCGTCATAACCACAGTGGTGATTTGTTAAAATTAATCCTTTTTTAGAAATAATTTCACCTGTACAAAAACCTCCAAAAGAGATAACTGCATCCTTTAAAGATGATTTATTAATAGAATAAAGTTGCTCTGAAGTCAACTTCAATCCATGTTTTTTCATGTCTTCATAATTTCTACCTAACATAAAAGGTAGCCACATTCCTTCATCTGCTTTTGCAACAGTTGAAGATACAATCACTAATAAAAGTGCGAAAAATTTTAATTTCATTGTTCTGGTTTTTATTTTAAGCGGTAAATTTAACTATTTTTAATCAAAGTAATTTACCGCTTATGTAAAAACTCAAAAATCAATAAATAAGTTTCATTTTTTCGGAGCATAATTCATTCCTAATAGGTTGCCATAGATTTCATGATCCTGATGGAAATGAAATTCCTTACAAGCATGATTTATTTACAAAAAAGGCACCAGAAAGAAAATTGGTTACACAGAAACTGTTAGTGAAGGAAGTTTAGATTACGATCTAATTTTATCAAAGAACTTACTGAAAGCTTGAAAAGAAAGTTAATTGAAAACGTTTATCCTGCAAATAAGTTCGTCTTGTGTATGTGTGGTGAAGCAAAATCCTTAAAAAAAAGGCTCATACATTAATGAGCAAAAACAAATGGATCACAAAGTTGTATTTAAAATTATCAAAAATTAAGATTTGAAAAATATTTTAGAATTGGAATGTTTTATAACTTTACAGGAAATTACAATTCTAAATGAAATATCTGTTTTCGCTTTTAATACTCATTCTCACCCAAGTTTTTTTTGCTCAAAAATCAACTCTAAGTGGCTCGATAACAGACTCTAAAACTGGCGAAACGATTGTTGGGGCCAAAATATACATTAAATCAATTAACAAAGGTACGGTAACGAACTCCTATGGTTTTTATTCTTTAACTATTCCATCGGGAATCTACGATGTCATTTTTTCTGCTAATTCGTTAGATTCTGTGCGAGAAAAAATAGATTTAAACGCAGATTTTTCGTTAAATGTTGAGTTAGGTCAAAAGATTCAAAATTTATCTGAAATTAATATCAATGCAAAACAAAAAGACAATATTAACAGCACAAAAATTGGCCAAATAGAACTAGAAATTGCTCAATTAAAAACCCTACCTGCGTTTATGGGAGAAGTCGACATTATCAAAATGATTCAGCTTTTACCGGGTGTTTCGTCTGCAAGCGAGGGCGGACAAGGATTTTATGTTCGTGGTGGAGGTCCAGATCAAAACCTAGTTCTTTTGGATGAAGCCCAAGTTTATAACGCTTCTCACCTATTTGGATTTTTCTCCGTTTTTAATGCTGATGCTGTAAAAAGTGTCAATTTAATTAAAGGTGGAATGCCTGCGAATTATGGTGGGCGCATGTCATCAGTCTTGGAGGTTTCTATGAATGAAGGAAATTACAAGAAATTCAAATTAAAAGGTGGACTAGGATTAATTTTCTCTCGCTTAACTTTAGAAGGTCCAATAAAAAAAGATAAAGGTTCGTTTATTGTCTCTGCTAGAAGAACTTACATCGATGTCTTGATGAAATCCTTTATTCCGAAAACATCTAATTTTGCTGGATCTGGATATTATTTTCATGATTTTAATTTAAAGGCAAATTATAAATTAGGTAAAAAAGATAAAATCTTCTTAAGCTCGTACTATGGAAAAGATGAATTTACCTATACCAATGCACGGGATAATTTTTCTGTTAAAATGCCTTGGGGAAATGCAATTACAGCGTTGAGGTGGAATCATATTTTTTCACCTAAGTTATTTATGAATGTTACAGGAACATTCACCGATTATTTATTCAAATTTGTTTCAGAGCAAGATATTTTTAAATTTGAATTGAAATCTGGAATCAAAGATGTTGGTGGTAAAGTCGATTTTTCATATTATCCGAATTCTCGACATAAAATCAAATGGGGAAGTGAATATTTATTTCACACCTTCACTCCTACTAGTGTTTCTGCGTCGCAAGAAGATGTGGTTTTTGATACTGGAAAAGCACAAAAATTGAAAAGTCATGAAACGGCTATCTACCTCTTAGATGAGATTGATTTGAACGAATATGTTAGGGTAAATGTTGGATTACGATATAATATGTATCATTTTGTTGGACCTTTTACCCGATTTATAAATGGTTCACTCAATGGTCAAGATTCTCAAATTGAATACAAAAAAAATGAAGTCATCAAGTTTTATAATGGCTTAGAGCCAAGACTTTCTGGAAGAATTTTAGTAAACGAAACAAGTTCGATTAAGGCAGGTTACAATTACAATTATCAATATGTACATTTAACTTCTTTGAGTGCAGTTTCTCTTCCAACAGATATTTGGTTTCCATCAACAGACATAGCAAAACCACAAACAGGTTGGCAAGGAACAGTTGGATATTTTAAAAATTTCAAAAAAAATATGTTTGAAACATCAGTTGAGTTATATTATAAAAAAATGAATAATTTGATTGAATATAAGCAGGGAGCCTTGCCGCAAGATAATGTAAATGATAATACTGACAATTTGCTCGTGTTTGGTGAAGGCTGGAGTTATGGAGCTGAATTTTTCATTAAAAAATCAATCGGAAAACTTACTGGTTGGATTGGTTATACTTGGTCAAAAACAGATCGCTACTTTCCAGATTTACAAGCAACAATTTTTCCTGCAAAATACGACCGCCGACATGATTTATCAATCGTTGCTGGATATAAATTAAATAATCGCTGGACTTTTGGAGCAGTTTTTATTTATGCCACTGGGAATACTTTGACTTTACCCACAAGTTGGTATGTGCAGGACCAAGATTTATTATTTAATTATGGGTCTCGAAATTCAACTAGAATGGCACCTTATCACCGTTTGGATTTATCTGCAACTTTATATGATAAACCTACAAAAACTCATTTTGATGAAAAAACGGGAGAAAAAATTGAAGTAGAAAAAAAATGCAGAAGTAATTTGAGTTTCTCAATTTACAATGTTTACAACAGAGCAAATCCCTATTTTTTATATATTGATAATGATGGAGAATTACTCAAAGGAGATTTTAAAATAACAGTAAAACAAGTAACACTTTTTCCAATTATACCAAGCGTTACTTGGAATTTTGAATTTTAATTGTGTCATTTTATCATTTCGATTTTGTCGTTATTTTTAGTTCCAAAATGCCTAAAACTCAAAATGATAATAAAGATACAAAAGACTTAATATTATGAAAACACAAAAAATAATAGGATTAATTGTACTTCTATTCTTCACAATCAGTTGTGAGAAAGAGGTGGAGATAGAAATTCCTGGTTATGAAAAACAATTAGTGGTCGATGGATTTATAGAAACTAACCAACCTCCTTTTGTGTTATTATCAAATTCGCAAGATATCTATTCGCCAACAGATTTGAATTCATTTTTAAGTGGATTTATTTCAGGCGCAATCATAACAGTGAGCGACGGAACTAATTCAGTTGTTTTAGACGAAATTTGTACAGATAATTTACCTCCAGGAACTGAAGAATTTGCCGCACAAATATTTGGTTTACCTGTTGAAGAAATTGCCAATTATCATTTATGTGCTTACACTTCATTTAATCCATTAATCTTCGGTCAGGTCGGAAAAACCTATGACTTAACTGTTTCTTACGAAGGAAAAAATTATACCTCAACGACCCAAATTTTAGCTCCAACTTATTTTGATTCAACTTATTGGAAACCTACTGAAGGTTTAACAGATTACGGATATTCATATGTTACACTTTCAGATCCAGTTGAAACAAAAGATGCTTACAAATGGGAAGTAAAGCGTATCAATAAAAATGAGGATGGAAAAGAAATTGATGCAACTTTTACAAAAACCTTTCAGCCTATTTTTAACGATGATTTTATCAATGGTTTGACATTCGACTTTTGGTATGAAAATCCGATGAGTTTTAAAGAGGAAAACTCAAAAAGTGAATTTCGAGGCTACTATAAATTAAATGATACTGTTGTGATAAAATTTTCCAAAATGGATCAAATTACTTTTGAATTTTTTGAGAAAAAATACGTTCAATTAAGCAGCGGCGGAAGTCCTTTTGCATCTCCATCAAATATACCAACAAATATCAAAGGTGGAGCTTTGGGAGTTTGGGCTGGATTTTCGCCAATTTTTGATACATTGATTTGTAAGCAGTAACGAAAGATTTACAACTTTTAAAATAATTATTAAAACGATTTTTTTACAAGCGGAGATACTTTTGTACCAATTAATTCAATGGATTTCATCAATTTTTGATGCGATAGTCCAGCGTCCATTTGAAAAGTGAAGCGTGAAATTCCACCAAGTGCCTCACTATGTCTGAGAATTTTGGCAGCTACTGCTTCTGGACTATCAACGAGTAAAGCACCCAATAATCCATTTTGATCATCAAATCTCTCTCTAGTCACTGCTGGAAAACCTCTTTCTTTTCCAATTTTAGTAAACATTTCTGCATAACCAGGATAATAATCGGTAATGGCTTCTTCTTTGGAATTTCCAACATATCCGAGTGAATGAAGTCCAACTTTTAATTTGTCTGAATGAAATCCAGCTTTTTCTCCGGCCTCTCTGTACAAATCAATTAAAGGTCTGAAACGATGTGTTTCTCCACCAATTACAGCCACCATTAGCGGTAAACCTAAGCTTCCAGCTCTAGCAAATGAAGCTGGGGTTCCTCCTACTCCAAGCCAAATTGGTAATTTAGCTTGCATTGGACGCGGATAAATTGCTTGATCTTCCAAAGCAGGACGAAATTTTCCTGACCAATTTACAATTTCATGGTCTCTAATCTTTAACAAAAGATTTAATTTCTCTGAGAAAAGTTCATCGTAATCATTTAAATTCAGTCCAAAAAGTGGATATGACTCAATGAAAGATCCTCGACCAGCAACAATTTCTGACCTTCCGTTGGAAATTAAGTCTAAAGTCGAAAAACTTTGAAAAACCCTTACTGGATCCGCAGCACTAATAACTGTTACAGCACTTGTCAATATTATTTTTTTTGTCCTTGAAGCTGCTGCTGCAAGAATCACTGCGGGTGCAGAATCCAAAAATTCTTTTCGATAATGCTCTCCAATACCAAAAACATCTAGACCTACTTGATCAGCTAATTCAATTCTTTCCAATAATTCACTCATAGCTTTTTGATTACTAATTCCTGAAAGAGCTGTATTTATTGCAAAACTATCTATTCCAATTTCCATATTTATAAAATTATCTCGTTAATAATTGAATTCAAATTTTCAGCTATTTCCTCATTAGTAATACCGATCTCTTCATTAAAACTCTGATAAAAACTTGGTAGGGAAAAAGTTCCTTTTATTTCTGCACCTTGACGTGGAAATAAATTCTTCGCAATATCAAGCACACTTGATCCACCTCTTCCTCCCTGGGAAGTAGCCATTAAAAGCATGGATTTGTTGCCAAAGGTTTTTCGATCTTTAATTCTTGAAGTCCAATCCAATAAATTCTTAAAACCTGCATTTAAATTTCCATTATTTTCAGCTAAAGAAAGTACTAAAAAATCAGATTCGTCAACTTGTTTTGCGAATTCCAACACCAAATCGGGAATACCGATAATTTCTTCCAATTGAACGCTAAATAAAGGTATGTCGAAACTACTCAAATCATATTTAAATACCTGTGAATCTGTGAATTGATTAGCTGCAAAATTTGCTAACTTCCGATTAATTGAGTTTTTGCTGTTGCTTCCGCCAATGGCTAATATTTTTTTCATTTTTTTATTTAGTATTTTAAAATTTTGGGAATATTTCTTTCCAATTATAAAAAATGTAAAAGAAGTTTCTGTATGAAACAATAATTTTAAAATAAAATCAATTTTTTTTCAAAAGCTTGTCTCGGACTTCCTCTGAAAAAAACTTCACCGCAATAGACATAATGTAATTTTTCAAAAATTGCTTTCATGGCAAAATTGTCAAAGTTTGTATCTACTTTAATACTGTAAATTTTATTTTTTAAAGCAAATTCTTCCATAAAATTCATCATTACTCTAGCCAAACCCTTACCTAGAAAATTTTCTGAAATTGCGATCCGATGAACAACGACAAAATCTTCGTTTGTCAACCATTTACCTATAATATTTTCATATTCTGGCTCGTCATTAATTAAAATAGCGCAATATCCAACAATAATTTCACCTTCTGTTAAAACAAAACCAGCACCTTTTTCAATATCATGTAAAATTACGTCCGGATTTGGATAACCATCTTGCCATTGATTGCTCCCATCTTTTTTCCTTCTTTGAATTGCTCCAGAAAGAATTTCCCAAATCACTGGTAATTCAGCTTTTATTGCTTTTCGGAAATTATTTTCATTCATAGTTTAGAATTTTTTCTTTTGTTTAAAAAGCCATTTTGGAAGTGCTTCACCAATAATTGGTAGTTGAAAAATGTTGAGGTGATTCGTTGCTTCCAATTTCCAAAAACGGATTTTATTGAACCTTTTAAGCTCTTCATAAAATTTTTCGTCACTCGAAATTGAGTTTACCTCATCTTCCATTCCATGAATAAGCCATATTGGAAGTTTGGCTAACTTATCTATATTGTCAAATTCAGGAATTCCAGCAATACTAATTCCCGCTGCAAAAAAATCTGGTCTGGCAGACAAGGCATTAATTGTAGTTGAAGCACCCATGGAATAACCAACGAGGTAAATTCTATTCTTGTCAATATTCAAATGATTGACCAAGGAATCAATCAATTCTAGAGCAAAATTCAAACAAGATCTGGGTTTGGATGTGAGGATGTTTCTATTGCTGTCAAGCGAATAATCTGATGAACGGCTTGCAAATTGCGGCGCCAAAACGAAAGCAGGATTTTTTTTTTGAATTTTTTCGTTGGTAAATAGTTTTGGTAAAATTCCTAATTGAGAAATATTGTCTGTTCCAATCTGACCTGAACCATGAAATACGATAATTAAGGGATAGTTTTTAAGACATTTTTTATTCGGCTTAAAAAATCGGTATTTAATTTCAATCTGCTCACTTCCGACAAAACTTGCGGTATCAAAGAGCCTATTTTCCAAATTTTTTATTTCAATAAAATGTTGTTGAGATTTTAAAGTATCTGAATTTCTTTTAATTATTTCTAAACCAAATTGAGCTTGTAAAAACGTTTTTGAACAAAAGAAGAAAAATATAAAAAATAGCATCCTTCTAAACGTTTGGCTTTTTTTCATGGCTTTTTTTTGGTCAAAAATAAGAATTTAATTACTTTTAATAATGGCAAACATTTTTTTCTCCAATTATACTCATATTCTACTACCAAAATTAGATTAAATGCTGAAATCTAATTTTTGTTTTTTTTCATTACCAAAAAGAACCAAAAGGCTAGTGCTTGAAAACGCATCTACCTTTCAACAAACGACGCTAAAAAATCAAAACTCTCCGCCGCGGCGGATCAAATACTTGATTTTTATTCGCTTACTTATTGTGAAAGGTGCCAGATTTACGTTTTCGAGGCACGAATTAACGAACTAAACCATAATTATTCTGAAAAATTATAATCTTATGGTAAGAATGCGGTTAATCAATTTTTTTATCTGTAAAATTTAAGGCAATCATTTTTTAATGCTTTCTTTTTAATCCTCTTCCTCTAGGTTTATCGCCATCATGAAGTACAATTTCAGAATGCAATAAAATAGCAGCTTCGGCAGAATCTTTTACTTTACTAGCGCTTCTTTCTAACATTTCTGATTCAAATTTAGTCAAAACATTTTCTCTTAAACCGAGTTCTTTCCAATTTGAAAATGCTTGACAAGCTAAAGAAATTCCTCGCGCCAAAGCCAAAGCATCCAATAAAGCTTGATTTGCGCCCTGACCCTTGAATGGACTCATTGGATGAGCTGCATCTCCTATTAAAGTTACGTTTTTCCATTTCGACAACATTTCTTGCTTCAGAATTTCTCGGTCATACACAGGATAACCTGTAATCTGAGTTGCCTTTGTTGCCATTATAATTTGTGGAATTGGATCGTGCCATTGTGTTCTGCGACAAGCTTCCTCTTTGAGTGCTTTTGCTCCCTGAAAACTCAATTCTTTCGCTTCAATTTCTTCCATCGGAAAACTCAGCTGCCACATGACAGACTCAGAATCGAAAGGCATCACATAAATTCGTTCATTGCCATTTACCGTTTGAAAAACCGTTTCGCTATCAAGCAAAGGATTATCCAAATTCTCTAAGGATGATAAAGGACAAATTCCCAAAATCACAATGCAACCAAGGTAGCGCAAAGGATCAATTTCTTGGGAAAACATTAAGTTTCGAACAGCACCACGAAATCCATCAGCTCCGACCAATAAGTCTGCTTTTTCAAACTTTATTTTTCCATCAACTAGAAATTGTAGTTCAATATATTCGTTATCAGATTCTTTAAAATCAATTAATTGGTAACCCCATTTTACAACATCATGACTACCAAGTTGTTCAAGTAATGCTAAACGCAAAGATTGTCTAGCTATATGGACATTTTTTCGTTTAGAATTCGCTTTTGGTTCCGTTTGCAACCACTTTTTCATTCCCCATTCTCCAATGACTTTTCCGTCCGTATTGTGAACTAGGTGAATTTTAGAAGTTAATCCTTCTTTTAGTGTAAAAATACCTAATCCTTCAATTGCTTTACTTGCTTGTTGCAAAGTCAAACCGTATCCTTGTGATCGCGCATCAAAACTGTTGTCACGTTCATAAAGTGTAAAAGGAATTCCACGGTGTAAACATGCCACTGCTAGAGCAACACCACCAATTCCACCGCCAACAATTGCAAGTTTTGGAAAATTTTCTATGTCAACTGAAGGATAATTATCAGATTGAAGTAGCCCGGATCCAGCGCAATTTTTGCATGAATTTATATGCCCTTTAGGAAGGTTTGGAGCTTCACACTCACCATTATTTTTTTCAAAAAGCTCTAACTCCAATTGAAATTTAATGCGTGCTTTTTTACTAGGTTTTTGCGTTTTTTTTCCCCGTCCTTGACATTCTAGACAAATTGTCCAGCAGGATTTTTTATTTCCAAACTTATTCATTTTGTTGAATAGTTTTTATTACTTTAGTAATTGTTATAGATTTCATTCGCGAAATAGCCACTTTATTTAATTGTATCAATCTTTTATTTTGAGTGAGATTTTGTTGAATAAAAATTGCATTGACACACATAAAAAAATAAGAGTAAAAAAAATAGCTGTTTCATAAACTTATAAAAACACTAAAGTAATGTAAAAATATCAAATAGCTATTTTTTTAAGAATCATGAGTAATTTTATCACGAAATGACCAAAAGTGATCCAACTTATCCGCTAAAACCAGTTGTTATCGCTATCAAAGAACAATTATTAATAATTTATATGGGAATACAAATTAAGTATTTTGGACAAGTAGAAAATAGATAGGCATACCAATTGTAATATTTATCGGAAAAGTAACTGCAAGAGCCATTGGCAAGAATAATCCAGGATTTGATTGTGGAACTGAGATTTTCATTGCTGCAGGAACTGCTATGTATGAGGCACTTGCTGCTAAAACTGCAAACATAAATCGATTAGTTATGTCTTCTGTTACAAGTGAACTCAACATTGCAACGACGCAACCATTAACAAGTGGTATTAAAATGGCAAAAATAATTGGGAACCAACCGAATGAGAAAAATGCTTTTAACTTTTTGCCACTTGTAATACCCATATCTAAAAGAAAAATCGCCAGAAAACCTTTAAAAAGGTCATTTGTAAAAGGCTTGATTCCTTCGGCCTGCTTGGCATTAGCTATATAACCAATAATCAAACTTCCAAGAATAAGTAAAACACTTCCATTTGTAAAAGAATGTTTAATTGCTGATCGTTTCTTTATTTTTTCTTCCTCGTTTTTATTAAAAATAGAAATCAGAACAAGACCTATAATAATTGCTGGTGATTCCATCAAAGCCATAATTGCAACCATATGGCCATGAAGTTCTAACTGCTGTGATTCGAGGTAAGAAACTGCCGTAACGAATGTTACTGCACTTACCGAGCCATAAGCAGCGGCTATTGCACCAGCGTCAAACACACTCAATCTTCTTTTAAGAATAAAGAATGAGTAAAGGGGGATTAATAAGGAAATTAGAACTCCGAATAACATAGACCATCCAATTTCCATCGTAAATGCCTCATGAGACAATTCTTGACCACCTTTGAAACCTATTGCGAACAGTAAATACAACGAAATAAATTTTGACGAATTTGCAGGGATTTCTAAATCGCTTTTTAAATAAACGGCAATTATTCCAAGGACAAAAAATAGTAATGCTGGATTTGTTAGGTTTTCTATAAGTAAGTTAAAATTCATATCTTCTAAACTTTATTTTTGATTTATATCTTTTGTAATTTTATTGATATTTTAGCTTTTATCAAAGAATGGCATGTTTTTATATTTTTATCAAATTCGATTTTGAGTATTTGATAACTGTTTGTTTGTCTATTTGAGATTCAATATCTGTCCTGAATAGAACCGGTATTTCTGAAAATTGTTCAATGAAATGTTCCGTTTCAGGAGTAGGATCTCCATTGAAAACAATACCCAAAATATCGATTTTTCTGCGTTTCAATTCTTGAATAGTCAATAATGTATGATTTATGCTTCCCAAATAAATTTGTGATACTATGATTACACTTGCTTTGAGATGTTGAATTAAATCGGCAATTAAAATCTCATTATTTAATGGAACCATTAATCCACCAGCGCCCTCAATAATTAAATGGTTTTCGGTTTCGGGAATAATGAAGTCGTCCAAGCTTAAAGATATTCCGTCAATTTTTGCTGCAGCATGAGGAGATAATGGCTGTGATAATCTAAATTTTTCTGGGTGACAGAAGGATTTAGAATTAGACAATAAACTTTTAACTTTCATCGTATCTGAGTTGTCTAGATCACCAGATTGAATAGGCTTCCAGTAATCTGCCTCTAAATGTTCCGTTATGATGGCTGAAATGAACGTTTTCCCTATGTTTGTGCCAATTCCAGTAATAAATATTCTTTTCATTTTATCTCTGTTTTTCAAATTTTAATCTTTTACCATTTTTGCTTTCATTAACGAATCCATTGTCATAAACCAAACTTCCATTCACAAATGTTTTCATAATTTTACTTTTGAAGTAATTGTTTTCAAATGGAGACCAGACGCATTTGTACAAAATATTTTCGGGTGTCACCAGCCATTCATTATTTAAATCCACGAGAACTAAGTCAGCATAATATCCTTCACGAATGTATCCTCTGTCTTTAATCCTATATATTTCAGCTACATGATGACTCATTTTTTCAACAATTTTTTCAAGACTTATTTTTCCTTGATGAACTAATTCAAGCATTGCAGGTAAAGCATGTTGAACCAAAGGTCCTCCTGATAAAGACTTGAAATAAGTCCCTATCTTTTCTTCTATCGTATGCGGTGCATGATCCGTTGCTATAATATCAAGTCTGTTTTCTAAAAGGGCAGCTAATAATCCATTTTTATCTTCCAAGGTTTTAATAGCCGGATTCCATTTTATATGGTTACCTAATTTTTGATAATCTTTAGCTGAAAACCAAAGATGATGGACACAAGCCTCGGCTGTTATTCTTTTATCTCGAATTGGAATTCTATTGTCGAATAAATTAGCTTCCGCAAGCGTTGAAATATGAAATAAATGTAATCGATTTTTATGCTTTTTAGCAATTTCCAAAATACGTTTTGTGGCCTTTAAGCATGCTTCTTCGCTTCTTATTTTGGGATGAATTTCTGGAGGAATGTTTTCGCCATAAATATTACGGTAATGAATTGTATTCTTTTTTATGATACTATCATCTTCGCTATGCAAAGCAACTAGGGAGTTTGTTCGAGAAAAAAGTGATTCTAAAAATTGAGGATAATTTGCCAATATACCCTCGTCATTATTAAAATATAAACCATCATCTGTTATGCCGCAAACATTTTCATTATCCGTTTTTAGGGCTTCTTCTAAATTGTGTTGATTGATTCCCATGAAAAAAGAATAATTAGCAAATGAAGTTTTTGAAGCGATGGCATATTTTTCCTCTAACAATTCTTGCGTTAATGCATTTGGTAATGTATTAGGCATGTCCATAAACGAAGTAATGCCTCCAGCAATTGCTGCCTTTGATTCTGTATAAATATTTCCCTTATGCGTTAAACCTGGTTCTCGAAAATGCACTTGATCATCAATCACACCTGGAAGTAAATAAAGACCTTCGGCGCTAATTTCCTTTCTAGAAACAGTATCTGTTAAATTAATAGATTTGCCTATTTTTTCAATTCTGTCATTTACAATTAAAATATCTGCAACAATAATTTTGCCTTCATTTACAATAGAGGCGTTTCGTATAATTGTTTTCATCTATTCTTTTTTTGTTGCTCTTTCCAATTTGTCGTTAATTGTTTTACCCAAACCAATGTTAGGTAGTTTCTCTGCAATGATAACATCGAGATTATTTTGGTCTAAACGATGCATAGCAGCATATAGATTTTTAGCCGCTTCCACAAAATCGCCAGATTTTGATAAAATTTCTTGCGTAATATTGTTGTTTTTTTGAATAGGGTTCTGAAATAGTAGTAAACCTACTTTTTTTCCCTCAAAACTTTTTAATAACTCAGGAATATTTTCTGTGAGATAAGTATCTGTTTTTGGCGCATAATGTCTAGAAAGCATCCCTGGAGAGTTTGGTGCTTTTTCACTATGAATTATAATGTTTAATTTTCCGGTGATTTTTTCTATATCCTCTATAGAAATTGAACCATATCTAAACAATACAGGCTGATCATTTTCAAATCCAATAATAGTAGATTCAACACCTTTCTCGCATTCGCCGCCGTCTAATATAATGTTAAGCTCTTTTCCAAAATAATTTAAAACGTGTTCAGCATTTGTAGGACTTATTGAACCAAAAGGGTTTGCACTAGGTGCTGCTAATGGAAAGTCAAGTGCCTCTAATAAAGCTAATGTCAGTGGGTGACTTGGAACTCTTACAGCAACAGTTTTTTTTCCTGCACTAATTAAATCTGATATGTGATCTTTTTTTTTCAAAACCAATGTTAAGGGTCCCGGCCAAAATTCATTGGCAAGTTTAAGCGCAATATCAGGAATATCGCATGTAATATCATGCAAATATTCAACTGACTTTAAATGAACAATTAAAGGATTGAATAATGGTCTTTTTTTAAGTTTAAATATTTTTTTTATTGCAGTTTCATTAAAAGCATTTCCTGCTAAACCATATACAGTTTCAGTAGGAATTGCTATTAGTTCATTCTTAAGAAGAGCTTCTTTTGCTTTATTTAGGTCTTTTGATAACATTTTTCTGATTATGGATTACAAATATCGCAGTACATTGGGTCTTCTCTCTGTTTTTCATTGGGATATTTTTCTTCTTTTATATATTGACATTTCTGACACATATAAACGTAACTCAAGGTACTTCGAGTGGGGAAATTACAAAGCTCACAGGGCAATCCTGGATTCGAACCAGTAATTCCAAAACCAGGAGTAGCACAATTTGGACATGCTGTATTTACTTTATTAGCTAACTTTAAAGTTGCTTTTTTTATAACTTCCATGCGCAAGGGATTATACATCGCTCTCATATCAGTTTCAATAAAAGCTTTTCCGTATTTTAAAATAAAATCACGAAATGTACACGTTAGATCTTCGTGATTTGTTATTCCTTTCACTATATCGGTAAAATCATCTTTATCCTTCCTCATAATCAAGCCGTGAGTTGGAAATTTTACGAGTTGAATAAAATCACTCAATTCTTTATCGTTTTTAATTTCTGAGCCATTAAAATTGGTTTCTAAACTCAACTCTCTCGCAATAATTTCAAGATCATTTTTCTTGTCTATTAAAATCAAAAACTCATCATCTGCCGATCCGAAAAAAATAGATGGATGCGGCCCAAAAGAACCTTCGCTTGCAACAGCTAAATCGCAATCTGCGAGCTCCATTGCCAAAAGACATTTATTTCTGACAGTCGTTATAGAATCGTTTAATCTTTCAACTTCCCCAGTAAACGTGCCAAGTAAATCTGTATCCAATTCTTTAATAACAAAGCATTTTACACCCAATTCTTTTTCTAAAATTGGACCAATAGCTTTTTCTTTTTCATGCTTAGTTGCTATGAGTAAACTCCTTCCTTTGAACATTAGTCTTCCAATATTGAAATATTGATTTCTGAACTTAACACAATTTTTTTGTTATTAGCTTTAGCTTCCGCTAAAATCCTTTCAAGTTTTTTAATTTCATTTCTTAAAGCAGGGATTTTTTTTTGCGCAATTTCATCCTCTTGTCCACATCGTTCTTGCGAACTCCAATTTTTTACTGTATGAAAATTAATTTTTGAGGAAAACATATTCATTAGAATTTCCCTCGCTTCATCATTGGTGAAGTTACCATTAATTAATGTTAATGTTTCAGTTTTGTTCATGCCTTATTGTGTTTTTGTTGGATACCAAAGCACCCAGTAAATATTCCTAAAATTGCAAAAAGTTGACTTATAATAACATCTTTAGTTGCGAAAGATAGTGTTAAAAAAATAATCATTAACACCACATAAAGACTCGTTTTTTTTCCTATTTTTCTCATTGTGATTCAATTTTAATTACCGCTTCAACTTTTACACCATTTGTTTTTGAATTGACTGTTTTTTCAAAAAAAAATAGTGTCTGAGTTTAACTCTGCAAAGTTGATAATACTAATTCATAAATTTTTATTTATCTTTGTAATGTAATCCATAAAAATAATTTATGAACTATACTTTAAATCAATTACAAATATTTTTAAAAGTCGCGCAAACGCAAAGCGTTACAAAGGCTTCTGAAGAATTACACCTTTCACAGCCAGCAGTTTCTATTCAGTTAAGAAATTTTCAAGATCAATTTGATATTCCTTTAACGGAAGTGGTCGGTCGAAAAATTTACATCACTGATTTTGGCAGGGAGATTGCCGAAGCAGCTGAAAATATTATCAATCAAGTGTATGCCATAAATTATAAAACCTTAGCATACAAAGGCAAATTAACAGGTCGTTTAAAGATTTCCGTAGTTTCAACAGGAAAATATGTAATGCCGCACTTTCTGACTGATTTTATGCAGCAACATGCTGGTATAGAATTAATGATGGATGTTACTAATAAAAATAAAGTTATTGAGAGTTTGGAAAACAATGAAGTTGATTTTGCGCTTGTTTCAATTTTACCAAATACATTAAATATTGAGAAATTGGATTTACTTCAAAATAAGTTATATTTGGTAGGGAACACCAAAACGAAATTTAAAAAATCTGCTAGCATTTTAGAAATATTTAAAGATTTGCCGTTAATTTTTAGAGAAAAAGGTTCAGGTACAAGACAAACAATGGAAAATTTTATTGAAAGCAATAACATTTCTGTCTTAAAGAAAATGGAATTAACATCTAATGAGGCGGTTAAACAATCATTGTTGGCTGGACTCGGATATTCAATTATGCCCTTGATTGGAATTAAAAATGAATTGCTCAATAAGGAATTACAAATTATTTCAATCAAAGGTCTTCCAATTAAAACAACTTGGAGTTTGATATGGTTAAAAGGAAAGAAACATTCTCCAGTTTCAAACTCTTTTTTAGAGCATTTAAAAAACAAAAAATCACAATTCATACATGATAAATTTAGCTGGTATGAGCAGTTTTAGTTGATTGGAATTCGACTAAATAATTGTGGTGCTTGTTTGTTTTTTTCACCTTCTGAAGACAATCTTTTAGTTCAAATTATGTGCAACATTTGAGAAGTCAAACTTTCCCAAAAGTCACAAACTGCTTCCCAAAATGGATTTCGTCTGTAAAACATTCAAAATTTTGTCCGATTAAAAATCGGTCGCTGTGCCTACTCTTAAAATCCTCATATCTTATAATCCTACTTGCCAATCAACTCAATTTATTACCAATTATCAACATTTTATTTTTCTTTGGAGAATTATTAAGATATTTACACCGACAAATTTTTTAATAAATTTATAATATGAAAAAAAGTTTTTTAGCTGTAGCAGCGCTTTGTTTTATTGGAACATCTTGGGCACAGCGCAAAATTGAATATGTAGAATACGATTTACCAAACGGTATTCACGTAATTTTACACGAAGAACATGCAACGCCAATTGTTGCAGTATCAATTCTTTATCACGTAGGTTCAAAAAACGAAAACCCAGACAGAACTGGTTTCGCACATTTCTTTGAACATTTATTGTTTGAAGGTTCAACAAATATCGAACGTGGAGAATACGATCGCTTAGTTGAGTCAAACGGCGGAACTTTAAATGCAAATACGTCTCAAGATAGAACGTATTATTACGAAATTCTTCCTTCAAACCAATTAGAATTAGGTTTATGGTTGGAAAGTGAGCGTTTATTGCATGCAAAAGTTGAAAATGTTGGTGTCGAAACACAAAGACAAGTTGTAAAAGAAGAAAAAAGACAACGTGTTGACAATCAACCATACGGTTCATTTATGGGAGAAATGTTTAGTCGAGTTTTCACAAAACATCCTTATAATTGGCAACCAATTGGAAGTATGGAACATTTAGATGCTGCCCAAGAAATTGATTACATTAATTTCTACAGAACGTTTTATGTCCCTTCAAATTCAACGCTTTCAATCGCTGGAGACATCAATATTGAAGAAACAAAAAAATGGATTGAAAAATATTTCGCAACAATTCCAGCTGGACAAGCAATCAATCTTTACAGAGATTACGAAAATTTGTCTGACAAAGATTTTGAAACAAAATACAGCATTGCAAAGGCGAAATTTGAGAAAAATAACTTCATCGCTTCAAAAGATGCTGATGCGCAAAAAGTTATCAAAAAATATTCTGCAATGGAATGTGTAATTCCAAGACCAGCAAAAACTGAAATTCCATTGGATAAAGTAATTATCGATACAGTTTACGACAACATTCAATTGCCAGCAGTATTTATTGGTTATAGATTTCCTGAGCAAACAAACGCTGATGCTTATGCAATCGAAATGATGAACAGCATTTTATCTGGAAGTTCAAGTTCTAGAATGGATAAAAATATTGTAGAGAAAAAACAATTAGCAGTTGCAGCATTTTCATTCGCATTTGGAATGGAAGATCCAGGAATGGGAATTGTTGCTGCAATTGGAGCAAATGGTGTGGATTTAAAGACAATTGAAAAAGCACTAAACGATGAAATTGAACAATTACAAAATGAATTAATTTCTCAAGAAGAATTTGACAAACTAAGAAATCAATTTGAAAATAACATCGTTTCTTCAAATAGTTCAGTTGCTGGAATTGCAGAAAACTTAGCAAATAATCATGTTTATTTCGGAAATGCAAACATAATCAATAAGGAATTGGAAAAATACCTTGCAGTAACAAAAGAAGATATTCAGCGAGTTGCGAAAAAGTATTTTACAAAAAATGCAAAAGTGGTTTTATACTATTTACCAAAAGAGACAAATTAAAGTTAGTCAGAAAATTCGACTTCATCGTTACTTTAAGTGAAAAATTTATCATCCACAAAGGCGGACTCAAACTTTTCAACTTTTAAAGTGCCTCGAATTCAAACATTCTAAACTAACTTTAAGATTAAACAAGATATTAAGTTATTTAAAATTAAAATTATCATGAAAAAAATAATCATATTTTCTTTTCTTTTAGCTTTCAATTTGGCTGCTTTTGCACAAGTTGTAAAAACTAAAACAACAGTCAAAAAAGGTGCAACAACTAAAGTTGTAACTAAAACGCAAGAACCTTTGGACAGAGCAATTCGTCCAAAAGCTGGAATTGCACCAATTATCAACATCAAAGATTCAGAAGTTTTCACAACAGGAAATGGTATTACAGTAGTTTTATCTGAAAACCATAAATTACCTCGTGTTTCAATTAATTTAGTTACAGGATCTGATCCAAAATTAGAAGGAAACAAAGCAGGAGTATCTGAAATCGCTGGACAATTATTGATGTCAGGAACTACAAATCGAACGAAAGATGTTTTAGATTCTGAAATCGATTACATTGGTGCTTCGATAAACGCTGGTTCAGAGTCAATCTTTTTGGCTTGTTTAACTAAGCATTTATCAAAAGCAATGGATGTTTATGCTGATGTTGTGATGAATGCAAATTTCCCACAATCAGAATTTGACAGAATTGTAAAACAACAAGAATCAAGTTTGTTATCTGCGAAATCTAGTCCAGATCAAATTGCAAGTAATGTTGAGTCAAAAGTGAATTTCACAAATCATCCGTATGGAGAGGTTATGACGGAAGCAACTTTAGCTGCAATTACGAGAGAAGATGTTGTAAATTATTACAAAAATACCTTTACACCAACTGGAAGTTATATCGTTATCGTTGGCGATATTAACAAGGAAGAAGCAATAAAATTAGTAAATACTTATTTCGGAAACTGGAAAGGAGTTCAAAATTCAAAAGCAGATTTAGGAAACGGAACTTTTAATAAAGGAAATCGTGTAATTTTCGTTAAAAAACCAGGAGCTGTTCAATCAACAATTTCAATTTCTTTTCCTGTGATTATGAAACCAGGAGACATGAATCAAATTCCATTGACGGTTTTGAATACAATCATGGGTGGTGGTGCTTTTAAATCTCGTTTGATGCAAAATTTAAGGGAAAAACACGCCTATACTTACGGATGTAATTCAAGAATTAGTATTACGGACAATGGTTCTTGGTTTTCTGCGTCAGGAAATTTTAGAAATGATGTTACTGATAGCGCAATTGTTCAGATTTTATCAGAATTGAGTAAAATTACGAACGAAATGGTTACTGATGAAGAATTAAGTTTAACAAAATCTTCGATGGCTGGTGGTTTCGCTCGCTCATTAGAAAGTCCGTCAACAATTGCTCGTTTTGCTTTGAATATCATTCAAAATAAATTACCAAAAGACTATTATCAAACTTATTTGAAACGTCTTGAAGCAGTTGATAAAGGGACAATTTTAGAAATGGCGAAAAAATATTTCACCGCAAACAACTGTAACATTGTTGTTGTTGGAAATGAAGAAATCGTTAACAAATTGAAAGTTTTTGATACAGATGGTAAAATTGAATTTTTAGATGCATTTGCTCAAGAAATTGTTGATACGAAAAAAGCTGACATTACGAAAGATCAATTGATTGAACAATATATTTTTGCAGTTACAGAAACAACAACTTTAAAAGCTGCCGAAAAGAAAATTGCGAAAGTAAAATCTATGAAGCAAGAATTAGAATTAACTAGTTCTGCTTTTCCAGGAGCATTAAAAATGACAACACTTTTCCAAGCTCCAAATAAGGATGCCATGAAAATGGAAATGCAAGGAATGGTTGTTCAAAAATCATTTTTTGATGGAACTGCAGGTGAAAGTTCTAACATGCAAACTGGAAAAACTGCAATGTCAGCTGAAGAAATTGCTGCAAAGAAAAAATCAATCGGTATTTTCCCAGAATTAAATTACGCAACTAGCGGAATGATTTATGAATTAACAGGAATTGAAACTGTTAACGGAAAAGATTATTACGTTTTAAAAATCAATGACGGTCAAGCGGATAAATTTGATTATTACGACGTAAAAACATTCTACAAAGTGAAATCAATTCAAGTTGCTGAAGGTGAAGAAACTGCAACTTCATTTGACGATTTTAAATCTGTTAATGGATTTGTTTTCCCTCAAAAAGCTGCCATGATGGTTGGTGGAATGACTTTAGAAGGAACTGTTAAAGTATTAGAAATTAATGCAAAAATAGACGGTAGTAATTTCAAATAAACATTTGTATTTCTTAAAAGTTAAAATGGCTACTTCAACTAATTGGATTAGCCATTTTTGTTTTTAAATTAAATTAAAAAACGATGTTTTCTATTTTCCTATGTGTTAAAAAGAAGAAAACTTTAAAATATTCTTCAAAAGAATAATGTCCTAAAGTAAAAAGAATCTTCTAAAAGTAAATTCTCAATTAAACAAAAAAATACTATCTTTGCAACGGTTTTTAGTAATCCGCCTCGGTGGATAGTTAAAAGGGAATCCTGTGTAAATCAGGAACTGTATCTGCAGCTGTAAGTTCTCAAAAACTTTTTCTCGGTGTCAAAACCGAAAAATCACTGTCCTAAACAGATGGGAAGACGAAAAAGTATTGGAACAAGTCAGAATACCTGCTAAAAATAGTTTTAGACATTTTTAAAATTCTCAAATTGAGGCTTTTTAAATAATCTATTTTTGAGTTAGCTAAGGCTAATGAAAAAATTGAATTTTTAAAATAACGAAGAGTTGAGATTTTTATAAAGGTCTATTTTTATTAATGAAGACTTCAGATTAAAGTCCGACTTAGTTCATTCGCAGTGCACGGCGTTTGCGTTAAATCAATTTTTCTGATTTTTTCAACTTTTTTATTTTATTTAAGTTATGAAAAAATTATTATTTTCAATTTTTGTCGCAGGCTCAACTGCACTTAGTTTCTCACAACAAAACACTGTTGATTTCGAAAATTTCGCGCTTTCTCAAGCGGACACTTTTTACAATGGTTCTGATAATGTTGGAACATTTACAAT
This sequence comes from Flavobacteriia bacterium, assembly GCA_947490145.1. GTDB lineage: Bacteria > Bacteroidota > Bacteroidia > Flavobacteriales_D > Crocinitomicaceae > M2408. The sequence continues at coordinate 63,378 of CANLGD010000001.1, read as the reverse complement.
AAATGGTGGCGCAAGTGCTGCAAATTTCTCTAATGTTTATACTGATTTTGGTGGTGGATTTTTCGGATGGAATGGTTTTTCTGTTTCTAATATGACCGATGCTTTAACTCCAGGTTACGCGAATCAATATTCCTCCTTTTCTGGATCTGGCGCAAATTCAAGTCAAAAATACGCTGTACTTTATCCTGAAGCTTTGATTACCTTTTCAAACATCGTTCAAATGGATTCTGTTAAAATCAACAATACAACTTATGCTGCAAAATCAATGATTTCAGGTGATGCTTACGCTAAAGTTTTTGGCTCACCATTAAATGCAGCAGGTGTTGATGATGGAACAAATGGAGAAGATTTTTTGCGTGTTTGGATTATCGGAATGAATACTTCGATGACTCACACGGATTCAGTTTTATTTTATTTAGCTGATTTTCAAGGCACAAATGCTTACATTTTAGATTCTTTTACAAATGTTGACTTAAGTCCTTTGGGAGTCGTAAAACACCTTACTTTCCGTTTTGAATCTACGGATATGTCTTTTGGTTACATCAATACACCAACTTACTTAGCGTTAGATAATTTGAATTATTCAGAAACTCTAGCAACGAATGAATTATCAAAAACTGCATTTGAAATTTATCCAAATCCTGTTAATTCTGTATTAACTGTCAAAGGTTCTGAAGGTAAATTAACGCTTTCAAATTTGGAAGGAAAAATATTGTTTAGTTCAAATCATTCTGAATTTACACAAATTGATTTTTCAGCTTTTGAAGCAGGAATTTATTTCATAAACATTGAAAACAAAGGTCTTGTTTCAACGCAAAAAATCATAAAGTAATTAAATCTAACTGTCGCTTGAAACAATTCAAGCGACAGTTTATTTTTGTGAAAAAAGTAATTCTCATATCCATTTTATTCCTTTCAAACCTGACTTTTTCGCAGGTTAAGGAACAAGAATTGGAAGAAATTCAAGTCTTTGATTTATCATTGCGCTTAAAACCAAAAATTGATTTCAAATTATACAGAGATGATATTCTAAAACGTCAACCAGAAGATTTAGGTGATTTATTACGAAATGTCCCAGGGATTTCATTGAAAAATTATGGCGGTTTAGGTGGAATGAAAACCATTTCTGCAAGGGGAATAAATGGAACTCATTCCGGAATCATTGTTGATGGTTTTTTGATTCAAAATGCACAAACTTCTCAATTAGATTTGAGTACGATTCAAATAGAAAATTTAAAAGAATTAACATTTACTTTTCAAAATTCAAGTGAAAATTTGGAAGTCGTTTCAGCTTTTTTTACTGCAAATAATTTAAAACTTACAACTTTTGAGAATCAATTTTCTCTTGACACCTTTCAACTAAAATCAAATTTCAAAATTGGTTCTTTTGGTCAAACAGATTCATATTTGAGCACAAAATGGAATCGAAAAAAAATGTATCTATCACTTTTTGGAAAATATAGAGAAGCAAATGGAAATTTCCCTTTTAAAGTTGCAAATTATTCTGAAACAGACGATTTAACTAGAACAAATAATGAGCTACAAGAATTTTATTCCGGATTGAGTTATGGATATCAGATTAATGCAAAAAGTCGCTTAAAATTTCAACTTTTATCTAATTTTTCTGACAAAGGTTTGCCAGGAGCTGTGATTTTATACAATCCAACAGCAAATCAATATTTGAAAAATAAAAATGTCACATTAAACGGAGATTATATTTTTAATATAAAAAAGACCCTTTCAAGAACTTATTTGTCAGCTCGCTACGATGAATTAATTTACCTTGATTCTGGATATTTGAATCCACAAGGTTATCTGAAATCAACGTATTTTAATTCTAACATTTCTCTTGGAACAGTTTTTAGAAAAATTGTTCTGAATAGATTAAAATTCAATTTTGGTTTAGAAGAAAATTATTCATTGTTGAAAAATTCAGAAAATTTCGGCACTGGAATTCAACGATTTCATTCAAAAGTTTTTGTTGATTTAACAAAAGATTTAAATTACAAATGGAATTATGCTTTCTCTTTGGGATTGCAACATGTTTACAATCAACAAATAAATGATACAAATACGTATCAAAAATTCAATTTCAATCCTACATTATTGATTTTTTCTTCGAGCCCAATTTCTTTTTTAGGTACATTAAAATTTTCTCTAAAAAGAACATTTAGAATGCCAAATTTTAATGAAATGTATTACAATCAAATTGGTAATTCACATTTAAAACCTGAAATTGCCAATCAATTTAATATTGGAACAAATTATATGTTCAATATTAAAAATAATATTTTAAACATTGTTTTTGATGGCTATTCCAATTTAGTTGAAAACAAAATCGTGGCTATTCCTACTAAAAATTTATTCATTTGGTCAATTCAAAATGTTGGAAAAGCTCGCGTTTTGGGTTTTGACTTACAACTTTCTCACGAAAGAGATTTTAATAATAAAATTAATTTTCTTACAAGTTTATCTTACACTTTTCAAGATATTACTGATGTTTCTGACAAAAAATCAGCAACTTACAGACATCAATTAGCCTATTTGCCCAAACATATTTTAAATGCAAATTTCTCTTTTCAATATAAAAATTGTGGTTTAAATGTGAACGGATATTACAATTCTTTGCGTTATGCATTGAATGAGAATATCAAAAGTAATGAAGTTCAACAGTTTTACACATTTGATTTCTCATTATTTTTCAAACAAAAAATTCAGAAATCAAATTTGCGTTATTCTTTTTCAGTCAAAAACTGTTTAAATCAATCATATTCTTACATCCGAAATTATGCAATGCCCGGAATTAACTATTTAATCTCAATAAGCTATGGATTTAATTAAAACAAATTCAAATTTCTTAACTCATCGTTATTTTAAAAATTTATTTTTATCTTTAGCCATAGCTAACTCAAAAATTAAATTTTTAAAAAGCCTCGATTTGAAAAAATTTAATTTGCTTTGTTTTTCCTTAAATTTTATTTTACTGTTAGGTTTTTCCTCCTGCAAAAAAGATAAAATTGAGGAACCAATAATCATTTCTGAGGAATTGAAAAACGGAATTTTAGTTCTAAATGAAGGATTATTTCAATTGAACAATTCAAATTTAGCTTGGATAAATTTAGCTGATTTAAGTATTTCAACTGATTTTTTTGAGCAAAAAGCAGGACGAAATTTGGGCGACACTGGAAATGATATGAAACGTTATGGTGGAAAAATTTATATTGTTGTAAATGTTTCAAGCACCGTTGAAGTTTTGGACGCAAAAACAGGAAAATCGATCAAACAAATCAGTTTTTTAAATGGAAATCAATCCAAACAGCCAAGATCAATTGCTTTTTGGGGAAGCAAAGCTTTTGTGACTTGTTTTGATGGTTTTGTTGATGTGATTGATACAAATTCCCTTGAAATCCAAAGCCGAATTCCAGTTGGATTAAATCCAGATCAACTTATTTCTTCCAGTAATTCAATTTTTGTTTCGAATTCTGGCGGTTTAAACAATCCAGTTTATGATTCAACTATTTCAGTAATAAATCCTCAAAATTCTATAGAAACATCAAGAATAGTTGTTGGAAAAAACCCTGGAGCACTAGAAATAATTGGAAATAATTTATTCGTTTCTGTGAGAGGAAATTTCACCACTGTTCCTGCAAAATTAAAAAGAATCAATCTTTCAACTTTGCAAATTGAAGAAACGTATGCTTTCAAACCGCTTATTTTAGAAAAAATGAATGATAAATTATTACTCGCTTACGAGGCAAATCAAGAAGTTAAAATTGGTCTTTTCGATGTTGCTACAAATTCATTTACAAACTCAAATTTAATTGACTTATCTTCTATAAAAACGCTTTATGGAATCCATTATGAAAGTTCTACAAATCGAATTTATTTAACTGATGCAAAAAGTTATACTACAACAGGAAAAATTTTAGAATATTCTGTAGAAGGAAATTTTATCCGCGAATTTGCAGTAGGTTTGAATCCAAATTCTTTGTTGTTTTTTTGAACTAGAATTTTGTAAATAGAAATTAAATGTCTAAGGTCGCGATTTTCGACCTCGAACTTATTCGAAATAAATAATAATTGAGGTTGCAAAGTGAAAGCTCAAACCACAAAATAAATTTGATGTACATAAAAAACAAAACAATAATAATTACAGGTGCTTCCAAGGGAATTGGAAAAACTTTAGCCTTAGAATTAGCTGAATATTCTTGCAATTTAATTTTAATTGCTCGTTCAGAAAATGAACTATTAGAAATCCAAGCGACTATTTTAAAATCAAAAAAATCTAATTGCTCTATTTTTGTTGGCGACATTTCTAATTTATCCTTTTTAGATTTGGTAGTTTCAAAAACGATTGAAGAATTCAAGCAAATTGATTTTTTGATTAACAATGTCGGAATTGGTTGTTTTGGATCAATACAAAAATACACCGAAGAAGAATTTTATTCACTTTTTGAAACAAATGTTAAAGCTTCATTTTTTCTTTCTCAAAAAGTTTTGCCTTTCATGAAAAAATCAAAAAGTGGGCAGATAGTAACTATAATTTCGGATGTTGGGAAACGCGTTTTTGATACTGGGGCGCTTTATTGCGCCACAAAGTATGCGCAAGAAGCTTTTACTTCAGCAATGAGAATGGAAGTTAGACCATTTAATATCAAAGTTTCCAATATCTATTCTGGCTTGGTTGATTCGGATTTTCATGCTACAAGACAAGGTTCTAAAGAACATCAATATTGGCTAAAAACGGAAGATATGGCTAAAAGTATTATTTTTGTGATGAACCAACCAAAAAATGTTGTAATTGACGAACTTATGATTCACCCGATTTCTCAAGAATATTAAATGAAAGTTAAAAATTTTAAACTAATTGTTTTTATAGGAATTTGGTTTCCTTTCATAAATTTCGCTCAATCATTTGCTCCAGCAGCAGGAGATATTGGTACAACAGCAATTCACAAAGATAGTTCAACTCTTGTTTCGTGGGCTAATGGAATTGAATTGCATAGAGGCTATTTGAATATTTCAAATAAATCTTTAGGATTCGCCAATTTTGGACACGCTGAAAATGCTTTGAACCAGGCAGAAGGAAATTCTTTTGACGTGGTTTCTTTGGGTGATAGTGGAGTTGCTATTTTAACTTTTCCTAATCCAATCAAAAATGGAAATGGATTTGACTTTGCTGTTTTTGAAAATAGTTTTGCTGACGACTACTTAGAATATGCTTTTGTGGAAGTAAGTTCCGATGGAATTAATTTTGTTCGCTTCCCTCCTATTTCTGAAACACAAACTTCTACTCAAATCGATGGACTAGGACTTTCAGATTGTAGAAATGTGAATAATTTGGCAGGAAAATACCGTCAAGGATTTGGAACACCATTTGATCTGGAAGAATTAGTTGCACTAAATCCACAAAACATCGATTTGGATAACATTACGCATATTAAAATTATTGACGTAATAGGAAGTATTAATGCGCAATTCGGAACTTTTGATTCTCAAGGAAATATCATTAATGAACCTTGGCCCTCAGAATTTGACTCTGGCGGATTTGATTTAGATGGAATTGGGGTTTTAAATCATGTTGTTGGTTTTGAAGAAAAAAAGAACCCTTTTTCTAATTTAATTAAAATTGAAGAAAATTTAATTTTTAATTTAACAGACAATAAATTTGTTATTAAAATTTATGACTTAACTGGAAAAATTACATTAGAATCAATTGAAAATCAAATTAATATCCAAAGATTAAACAGCGGAATCTATTTTTTAAAAATTGAATTTCAGAATCAAGAAAATCTTATCCGATTTTTTAAGAAATAAAAAAACACCTAGAAATCTTGATGGTTTTTTGTATTTAATTGTTATTTTAACTACACTTTTGACTGGAATTCATGAAAACTTTGTGACTATTTTTCTAAAGCCACTTTTTTATTAATTTTTCTAACTTCCATTTCTTTTTCAAGTGGAGTTTTATAATCTAAACTTGAAAATAATAGTTCGACTATAATAACTTTAAATTATACTTTACAAACTTTTGCCATGTTACAAATTTAAATATTATGGGTTAATAAATTTCAGAACAACAAAAATACAAACTTAAAAAGGAGACTGCTCATAATTTTGAGACAGCCTCTTTTTCGTGGGTTCAAAAAATAAAATCCTGCTAATTTGTCATGTATCGATGATACGGAACAAAATTTGTACATTTGTGATTAGAAAAATAAATCAAAGCCAAAAATAACAATGAGTGAAGTAATTCGACTTTTACCGGATCATATAGCAAATCAAATTGCAGCTGGAGAAGTTATACAACGACCTGCATCAGTTGTCAAAGAATTAGTTGAAAATGCAATTGATTCTGGAGCTACACAAATTGATGTGTATATTAAGGAAGCTGGAAAATCACTTATCCAAGTTTTAGATAATGGTTGTGGAATGTCTGAAATTGATGCGCGAATGGCTTTTGAAAGACATGCAACTAGTAAACTCGCTTCCGCTGACGATTTATTTGCCTTAAAAACAAAAGGATTTCGAGGCGAAGCATTAGCGTCGATAGCTGCAATTGCCCATGTAACTTTAAATACTCGACAAGAAAACAAGGAATTTGGAAGCTCCTTAACAATTGAAGGAAGTCAAGTTGTAGCTCAAAATCCGGAGATGTGCAAATTAGGCTCCTCTTTTTCTGTTAAAAATTTATTTTACAATGTTCCCGCAAGAAGGAATTTTTTGAAATCGGATGCTGTTGAATTTAAGCACATTGAAGATGACTTTTTGAGAATAGTTTTAGCACATCCAAAGATTAAATTTAGCTTAATTCACAACGATCAAGTTGTTTACCATTTGGAAGAGGCCAATTTAAGAAAACGTATTGTTGATATTTTCGGAAGAGCATACAATGATAGACTTGTTCCAATAAGTGAAACAACCGATTTAGTTACTATTGAAGGATTTATTGGAAAACCGGAATTTGCAAAAAAATCAAGAGGCGAACAATATTTTTTTGTGAATGATCGTTTTTTTAGAGATTCTTATTTTAACCATTCTTTGACGCAAGCGTACGATAATTTACTTGCTCCTAAAACTTTTCCGACATTTTTTGTTTTTTTTAAAATAAATCCAAGTGCAATTGACGTAAACGTGCATCCAACCAAAACTGAAATAAAATTTGAAGCAGACAAAGAAATATATGCCTTTTTAAAAAGTTCCATCAGACAAAGTTTAGGGAAATTTAATATTTCTCCAAGCTTAGATTTTGAGCAAGAAAAGAGTTTCGATTTGCCTTGGGAAATGAATAATAAACCCGCTATTCAACCAATCATTCAAGTCAACCCAAGTTTTAATCCATTTCAATCAAGTTCAAGTTCCAAATCTTATTCCAATGGAAATTCGTCCGCACTTTCAAATGGAGGTTTTGGAAAAATAGAAAGTACAAAAGCTGATTGGGATTCATTTTACAGTATTGAAAACATCGAAGAAGATAAAAATGAAGTAATTGAAATTAATTTTGAGGAAGATTATTCTCAATCAAAACAATATATTTTTTCAGGAAATTTTTTCATATCTACGGTAAAAAGTGGATTGATGCTAATTCATTCAAAGCGAGCAAAAGAACGCATCCTCTATGATGAAATTATGGCTTCATTTATTGTAACTCCAATTAGTTCACAGCAGCAATTATTTCCAATTGAAGTAGAATTAAAACATTCAATTATAGCCCATTGGGAACAAAATTCAAAAACAATTGAAAGATTAGGGTTCTCCTATCAAAAAACTGAAAATGGATTAACTTTTGATGGAATTCCATCTTATTTAAATACAGATCAAACATTGGAGTGCATAGAATCAATCAGTACAAAACTTGAATTAGAACAGATAGATAAAGGGGAATTAGCGCATGAATTTATACTCTCAATTGCAAAATCTTCTTCAAAAGGCAGTTCAAAATGGAATCAAGAAAGTGCAAATCATTTGATTGAACAACTATTTTCATGTCAAGAGCATCAATATTCTCCTGCGGGACAGTTGATTTTAAAAACAATTTCAAGTGAAGAATTATTTCAACAATTTTAATTAAACCCCATATAAAAAAATTATGTTTCAAATGTTCAACAATATTCCAGCGGTAACAAAAAATCTGTTGATTGTAAATATTCTCTTTTATTTTGCGAGTATTTTGCTATCAAAAGGAGAAATTGATTTGTTCAATACCTTGGGAGCGCATTATATTGGTACGCCACTTTTCGAACCCTACCAAATTATAACCCATTTTTTCATGCACGCACCAGACTTTTTTCATATTTTATTCAACATGTTGATGTTAGTGATGTTTGGCTCTCATTTGGAAAGAATTTGGGGAGCAAAACGTTTCTTCGTTTTTTACATTGCAAGTGCGATTGGAGCTTTTGCTTTGTACAATGGAATTGGTGTATTTCAAATAATGGAATTAAAGTCAAAATTAATTCAAAATGGATATAATATTGCTGAATTAAACGATAATTTAATGAATAATAGATTGTCAAATATAACGCTTTTAACAGCGGATAGTAATCAACTAATTTCAGATTATTATGTAAAAATTAGAGTACCAATGCTTGGTGCATCTGGTGCAATTTTTGGAATTATGGCAGCTTTTGCTTATTTATTTCCAAATACAGAATTGATGTTGCTCTTCCCTCCCATTCCGATTAAGGCAAAGTTTTTAATTGGTGGATATTTTGCTTTGGAAGTATTTTTAAGTTTAAAAGAAACAGCAGGAGATAACATTGCGCATTTAGCACATGTTGGTGGAGCAATTGTTGGATTTATTTTAGTTTTCATTTGGAATAGGAACAAAAAGACTTTTTATTGAGAAAAGGAGAGAATTAATTATGGAAAATTAACCACGGAGAAACGGAGATTAGGAGAACGAACAAAGAATAAGGAGATAATAAAGAAAGAAATTTAAATACTTTATCACTTTTTCTGCGTAGTAAAAATAAAATTATGACAAAACAAGAAATAACTGATTTATCATACAATGTTTTAGGTGCTTGTATAGAAGTGCATAAATCGTTAGGTCCTGGATTATTAGAAAGTGTTTATCATTCTTGTCTTATTCATGAATTAACATTAAGAAATATCAATTTTGTCTCAGAATTAATTATTCCTATTAAATATAAAGAAATTGTAATTGAATCAATTTTAAGATGTGATTTACTAATCGAAAATGTATTAGTCTTAGAATTGAAATCAGTTAAAGATTTAGCCCCAGTTTATGACGCTCAATTAATGACTTATATGAAATTACTAAAAGCTCCAAAAGGAATGCTTATTAATTTTAATTGTTATAACCTTATGCAAGATGGTCAAAAGAGTAAAGTAAATGAATATTTCAACGACTTGCCATAAACCACGAAGCCAGGACAAGGTGATTTTTTATGCAATATCTCTTTTTCTCCGTTTCTCCGTGGTAAAAACTAAAACAAAAATAAATGCAAACAGATAGAAATTTTATAGATGAAATAAAACACCAATACAAATTCGGTGGAATGCACATAAAATTGATTTTTATAAATGTGCTTACTTTTTTGTTTATTGGACTATTCACGGTACTTGCTAGACTTTCATCAAATGACTCTCTAAACTTTTTGATGGATGAAATTTTCACACTTCAGACAGATTTTCTGCCTTTTCTGCAAAAACCATGGGGTTTAGTTACAAGTATTTTTGCTCATTTCGAAATCATGCATATTTTATTTAATATGTTGATGTTGTATTTCGCGGGAAAACTTTTTGAACATTTTTTTGGAGCTAAACGATTACTCGCAATATACATCTTAGGCGGAATTGTTGGAGGCTTATTTGAAATTTTGGCACATTCTCTTGTTCCAAGTATGGCAAACGAATCAGCTGTAATTGTTGGCGCTTCTGGTTCAATTATGGCAATCTTTATCGGCTTAGCCTTTTACAAACCAAATTTACCCGTTTCAGTATTTGGTCTTTTTGAATTTAAAATAATATATTTAGGGTTAATTTATTTAGTTTTTGATATCTTTAGTTTAGGTATAAACGATGGAACAGCCCATTTTGCTCACCTTGGCGGAGCAATTATTGGCGTTATCGCTTCACAACAGGCAAATAGTTCTGCAAATTTTGTTTTTCGTTTTGAACAATTTTTATACAAACTTTTTAACTTATTTAGTACTTTTAACTTCAAAGCAAAAAAGAAAACAACTTTTCAGAATAAAAGGCCCAAAACAGATGAGGAATTTAATGTTGAGAAAAAAAATAGACAGGAACAAATTAATAAGATATTAGATAAAATTGCTAAATCAGGCTACGAATCACTTTCGAAATCTGAAAAAGAATTTTTATTCAAACAAAGTAGTAATGGTTAAATTTCTAAAAAATATTTTTAGAATATCAGTAATATTTAAAATACTAACTTGCTTTTGCTTGCTTGGACTTTTATTGTCATATTTTTCACCCTACGTGCATCCGAATACTTTTTGGATAATTCCATTTTTTGGATTAGCCTATCCAATAATTATTTTGCTTACACTTTTATTGCTCGTTATTTGGGCTTTCGCAAAATCAAAATGGTTTTTTGTTGTTTTATTTTTTGTTTTGATTGGCGGGAAATTGCACTTTAGATTATACAGCCTGCCTTTCAACGGAGAAAAAGAAACATCATTAAAAAGCATTAAATTATTAAGTTACAATGTCAAAAATTTTGACGTTTATAATGCCAATGCAAATAAGGATTTTAAAAATCGAGATTCTATTTTTGCATATCTTAAAAGGGAAAATGCCGATATTATTTGCTTTCAAGAATTTTATTCTCAAGATGAGAATTCTAAATTCCCAACGAAAGATACACTACATAAAATTTTAAGAGCTAAATATATTCATTATAGAATGAGCTTTAATAGACGCTTTAAAAACTATTTTGGAGTTGCAATGTACTCAAAATTCCCCATGCTAACTCGCGGTCATATTGACTTTGACGACTCGATTAAAAATTCCAATAACTTTTGCATTTTTGCCGATATTGTTAAAGACAAAGACACTTTTAGAGTTTATACAACTCATTTTCAGTCAATTAAATTTCAAGGAGATGATTATGCTATTTTTGGTGATTCAGCACTTACAGGTGAAACAAAATCAAATGTAAGGCAAATGTTGAAAAAATTACACATTGCATATCAAAAAAGAGCGCACCAAGTCCAAAAAGTAATTGTACACATGGAACAATCGCCATACGAGGTGATTATTTGTGGTGATTTTAACGATACTCCTCTTTCATATACCTACAACTCTTTCTACAGCAAATACATAGATGCTTTTAGGAATTCTGCCAGCGGTTTAGGAATTACATACGCAGGAAAAGTTCCGGCAGGGAGAATTGATTATATTTTTCACTCAAAAAAACTTAAATCAACAAATTTTACAATACAAAAACAAATTTTTTCTGACCACAAGGCAATAAGCTGCGAATTTTGGAAAAAATAGTTTGTATATTTGTAAATAATATAGTTAATTTCCAACATATACATTCAAAATGAAAAGTTTATTTATATTCTTAATTTTTGCTTCCGCAATAATATCTTCATCGCTTAATTCATGTTCTGGAAATAATAAAGAAAACGAAATAATTAAAGAAGAGCAGGAAAACGACAACCCAATTGTTGGTAAATGGAAATTACAAGGTTTACAAAATAAAGATTTAAAAGATTCTGAAATAAATCTTAAAAATCAGCCAACTGAAGCGATCTTATCTTTGATGGACGGCGGCTATTTTATAATTTACGATACTTTTCTAGATCCCAGATTTAGTCAGAAAGGATTTAATAGAATTTCTGAAACAAGTAAAGGACAGTGGGAATTTATTGATAATAAAAAATTAATTCTACATCACAATTCAGACGATTCAACAAGAATAGAAGAAATGGATGTGACTATGTTGAACAAAAATACACTTGTTACTAGAGGAAAGAACAAAAAATCTAACATATACAAAACTTACGAAGGTTACTAGTAACTTTTAACATAAAACTAATAATTAAGTTAAAATAAAAAATGTTAGTAGAAATAAATCCAGAAAACATAGATTTTCGTAAAATTGAACAAATTGTTCATTCATTAAAAAAAGGAAATATTATTATTTTCCCAACAGATTCAGTGTACAATGTAGGGTGCGATTTGTACAATAAAAAAGCCCTGCAGGATTTAGCAAAATTTAAAAATGTTAAATTAAACAAAGCTCGTTTCTCTATTATTTGTTCAAATTTGAGCGATATCGCAAATTATGTAAAACCTATTGATAGACCAACTTTTAAATTATTAAAACATAATTTACCTGGGGCTTTTACATTTATATTAAATGCAACAACTGAGGTTCAAAAAATTTTTGATTCAAATAGAAAGGAAATAGGTATTCGAATTCCAGATAATGAGATACTGAAAATAATCACCCTAGAATTAGGTAATCCATTAGCAACAACCTCGCTGCATGACGAAGAGGATGAAATTTTAGATTATTTCACAGACCCAAATGAAATGTACCAGCGTTATGAAAATCAAGTAGCGATTGTAGTTGATGGCGGATTTGGAAATCTAAACCCTTCAACAGTTGTAGATTGCACTGAAGGTGATGCTAAAATAATTCGTCAAGGAGCTGGAAATCTAGATTTATGATATTAATTATTAATTGCGGGAGTCAAAAGACAGTCTATATCGAACAAGCTGTTGATTTAGTATGTAATTTTCAAACAATTGGAATGTTAGAATTAAATTCAATCGATTTAAATACTTTTGATGGAATTATTATTTCTGGAGCGCCAATATTGATTGCAGATATAAATCCTGATAAATATTTAGAAATTTTCTCTTGGATAAAAACATACGAAAAACCTTTACTTGGAATTTGCTTCGGTCATCAAATAATTGGGATGATAAACGGAGCTTTTGCTTCAAGACAAAAAGAAGATCGCGATTGGCAAACAATTGAACAATGTAATGAATCAATTTTGTTTAAGAAACTGGCGAACGAATTTCAAATGATGGAAGATCATTGCGAATGTATTTCCATACCGCGTGGTTTTAATTTAATTGCTAGCTCAGATTCTTGTGTAAACGAAGGAATGCAGCACAAAACGAAATCTATTTTCGGAGTGCAATTTCACCCTGAGGTATCAGGAAATCATGGATTTATCTTAATCGAAAACTTTGCAAACTTATGTTTGAATAATTTTTCTTTAGAAAATAAGTAATCTTTTTTCAAATATTCTAAAATTATACCGATTTTTGTTTTATGGTTTTAAATAGAGTTTGGATGGGAATGTTTGTCATTTCCCTAATAATGGGTTTTTCTAAATTGATTTTCTGGCAAGATGTAAACATCCTTCAAACAATGATGGATGCATTGTTCGAAGCAGCGAAAGTAGGTTTTGAATTAGCGATATTTATGACAGGAACAATAGCACTTTGGATGGGATTTATGAAAATCGGTGAGGATGGCGGAGCTATTCGTATTATGACCAAAATTATTTCACCCCTATTTTCAAAATTATTTCCAGAAATACCTAAAAATCACCCTGCGGTTGGTTCAATCATGATGAATTTTTCAGCAAATATGTTGGGATTAGATAATGCTGCAACCCCCGCTGGATTAAAAGCAATGAAAGAATTACAAGAATTAAACCCAAATCCAAAAGTTGCCACAAATGCTCAAATCATGTTCTTGGTTTTGAATGCTTCTGGTTTAACAATTATTCCTGTTTCAATTTTAGCTACAAGGGCAGCAAATGATTCTACCGATCCTTCTTCAGTATTTTTACCTATTTTAATTACAACTTATTTTGCAACATTAGGTGGATTAATTTATGTTTCAATCCGACAAAAAATAAATTTATTTAATAAAGTAATTCTCACTTATGTTGGTGGAATGACAGCAGTAATTTTAGGATTTATTTGGTATTTACAATCTCACCCTGAACAAATTAAAACAATTTCTTCAATTGTTAGTAATTCAATCATGTTTGGTTTTATTGCTTTCTTTTTTATTCTCGCCATTCGATCAAAAATTCAACTTTTCGATTCATTTATTGAAGGAGCAAAGGAAGGGTTTCAAGTTTCGATAAATATTATTCCATATCTGGTCGCCATGCTCGCTGCGGTTGCATTATTTCGTTCTTCAGGAGCATTTACAGACATAATGAATGGTTTAAAAGATGCACTAATGTTCCTAGGACTAAAATCACTAGAATTTATTGATGCACTTCCAGTCATATTTATGAAGCCCTTTTCTGGCAGTGGAGCCAGAGCTTTAATGGTCGAAAACATGCAGGTTTTTGGAGCTGATTCTTTTGTAAGTAATCTTTCCGCAACTTTTCAAGGCAGTACCGAAACAACATTTTATGTTTTAGCCGTTTATTTTGGTTCTGTAAAAATTACAAATTCGCGTTATGCAGCAGGTGCAGGAATATTATGTGATTTAATTGGTGGCACAGTAGCTGTATTGGTTGCTTATCTCTTTTTCTCCTAATAAAAAAGTGTATGTTTAACTTATTCAAAAAAAAACCAAATCAAATAAAAGTTGCTGACATTAAAAAAGTTGCAATGAAGCCGTTAAATTATCCTCCAAAGATAATATTGGCTTGGGCAAAAGCAATTGATGGAAATCTTGAAATAGGAAACTGGCTCAAAGAAAATGGCTACGAAGAATTATTGTATGCCAGTTCCGCAATTTTTTTAAAAAATGAGGCTCGAAAATGGTTGATGGAAAATGGTTTTCCTCAATTAATGGCGTTTATAAATGCAGCTGAAGGTGATGGAAAGGCGCAAAAATGGTTGCTTTTAAACAATTTTGAATTACTTTATCACATCGCCATGGCTGTCGAAGACGACCAAGATTCTTGGAAATGGTTAAATATCAATTCAACCCAAGATATTTTTATTTTAACGCAATCAATAAAAAAAGTCAAAGACAAAATAGAAGAAACTCACAATGATATTCATTCTTTTGGAAGAAACTAAATTAGAAATGAGGCTACAAGGCGAAAGATAACAGATGAAATACATCAAGATTCAAAATTCACAACTCAACATTCAAAATTCATAACTCCATAAAGTGAAATACAACTTATCAGAAATCCTAGATTTAATTAAAGATAGACGAACGATTTATCCTGAGCAATATTCATCTCGAAAAGTACAAAAAGAACAGGTTGAAACAATTTTAAACGCTGCAATTTGGGCTCCTACTCATGGAAATACGCAACCATGGAGATTTACTGTTTTCATGGATGATGCCAAAAATAATTTATCCGATTTCTTGGCTGAAACATATTTAAAATTAACGCCAAAGGAAAAGCAAAATGACATGAAATTGGCAAAAATGCGCAATCGTCCGAAATTAGCTTCAGTGGTCATTGCAATTTGCATGAGCAGAGACGAAAACGAAAAAATCAAGGAAATTGAAGAAATTGAAGCTGTTGCTTGTGGCGTTCAAAATATGTATTTAGTTTCAACCGCATTCGGAATTGGAGGATTTTGGTCAACTCCAGCTTTAATTTACTCCAATGAAATGAAGGAATTTTTGCATTTAAGTGAAAAGGATTCTTGTTTGGGATTATTTTACTTGGGCTATCCGGCGATTGAATGGCCAAAAAGTCACAGAAAACCAATTGAATATTTAACTACCTGGAAATAATAAAAATTGAATTTTTAAAATAGAAACTATTTTTCAACCAATAAATAAATAAAATTAGCGTTTTAGATTTTAATTTCAATCTTTTTAAAAATAAACACTTAATTTGTGTAACTGATATAAGTTCAATGATTCGATTTTTTGTATTAATTTCTATTTTATCTTTTATTCGAGTGGAAATTTATGCCCAAAAAAAAGTAAATCCTCCCTCCTATTTCGGTATTCAATTTAAACCGCTTATACCTGGTGATTTTTTGAGTAAATCTGTAATTACTGTTTTGGATTCAGGATTTACAGGAACATTTACACAAAAACAAGGGTATTCATTTGGTGCCACAGTTAGGGTTGGGCTGACAAAATTAATCAGTTTAGAAACTGGAATAAATCAAGTAAAAAGGAATTATCAAATTGATTTTAATTTACAAGATTCTTCGCTTTCTGCAAGGTCTTCATTTGGTATCTTAAGTTATGACATTCCAATAAACGCAATGATATACATTCAGCTTTCAAAAAAAATATTCACAAATGCATCACTTGGAACTTCCTTCATTAACTATCCTTCAAATGTTGGATCATCTGTCATCGTTGAACAAAAGCATTTATTCATTAGCGAAGGTAGACGGAATAGACGCTTTGATTTCGAACTAAATGCGAACTTAGGATTTGAGCTTCGCACAGAAAAAAGTGGCTATTTCTATATTGGAGCATCGGCAAAAATACCCTTTACTCCTATTTTTAAAGTGGCTGCAAGTTATGAATATTCTAACGCAGTACAAAAGTTAGCGATTGGAAATGTAAATGGCTCCTATCTTTCCATTGACTTGCGTTATTTTTTCAATAATGTCAAGTCAAAAGGACAGCAATATAATGTTGGTCCAATAGAATAATTTATTCCATATAAATCAATTTCAAATCTTCAAGGGAAGAAATAATGTGTATTGATTTTTTTATCTCATCCTCTAAGGCATTAAATTGGTAACCACCTGCAAATATTTTAAATGATTTATCATTAATCAAATTTTTAAAATAGGATTTCAAGAAAATAGCATCAACATTTGAAATCCAAGAACTCACAATGTAATGAGGTTTTATTTGCTTAATTGATTCAATTAAAGCATCGTAAGGTAAATGATTTCCTAAATAAAAGGTCTGCATTTTATTTTTTCTTAAAACATATGTATAAAAAAGTAAACTTACTTCATGATTTTCATGCTCAGGAAGAAATAAAATCACTTTTTTTCCGTTGTTTTCAAGCGGTAACTTATCAATTTCTGTGATTATTTTTTGACGAATCAAATTGGAAATAAAATGTTCTTGCGCCGGATTAATTGTTCCACAAAGCCACATGATACCAATTTTTTCAAGAAATGGGATTAAATGATCAATAAAAGTTAATTCAAAGGAAATTTCTTCTACTAATTTATTTATTGTGCTACAAAACAATGCCTCATCTAATTGAATAAGAGATAATAATAAATTTCCATGGAATGGATTTGCTATTTTATTATTTTCAGACTTTACCAAAGATGAAATTTCTTTAATACTCATCTCAGCAATGTGCGAAATTTTTATCCCGTTTTTGTTTAATAGAGAAATATTTAACAATAATGTTAATTCGACATCATCGTATTTTCTAATTTGAGTGTAAGTTCTTTCTGGCTTTAAAATACCATACCTTTTTTCCCAAGTTCGGATAGTATGCGCCTTTATACCCGTTAAAACTTCTAAATCCTTAATTTTATAAGCTTTCATCATACAAACTAAACAAAAAATGCGCTAATTTGTTTACAGAATGTTATCGAAGTAAATAATTATTGAATATTAAATGTTACTTTTGTCTCGTAATTTAGCTATTATCATCCTTAAAATTTTAAAAATAAATAGTTTTAAAAATAATATTACTAAACATTTCAAAATGAAAAATATTTTTTTGACGTCAATTATTATTTTTTCTTTTATTCTTTGCAGTGTTTCTAGTTGTAATGGAAAAAAAGAATCAGATTCAATCGATTTAGAAGATGAAGAATTATATGAATTTAAGGGGTTTTCTTTGAAAAAATACGATATTCCAGCAACTATCATGTTACCTGATGAAACTGCAAATATTGGTGCTTCAACAGAACCTGAAATTATTCATCCCGAAGATGATTTCAAGTGGGAATTAATAGTTGGACCAAATTTCCACATGATAATTGACGATTGGGGTGACGATAGAGAAATGGTTTCTTCTGAGAAAAAAAGACTTTCGGGACTGAATTTCTATCAGATAAAATACGTTATAAATGAACCAGACTTTATTTTATACGAGCGTATTTTAAAAGTTGATGGCGATAAATCAGCTCCAAAAACAGTTGGATTAGAACATAAATCATTCCATGTTTATGGACAAAAAGTGATTGACGGAATTACATATGTTTTTAAAAGTAGAGACGAAGGTTTTGAAAAAGTAATTATTGATTTAATGGCCAAATCTATTAAATCTGTAAAGTCTATTAAAAAAGAAAACGCTTAAATTTCTTTTCTAAAAATTAACATTACTTAATTTTATTTGTTCTATAAATTAATTTATACAATATAAAATGATTATCTCAAGAGAAGAAATTTTATCCGTTTTAGGAAATATTCAAGAACCGGAATTAAAAAAAGACATTGTTTCACAAAATTTAGTTGAAAACATTGAATTTTCCAGCACGCATATTTCAACTACAATTTTAATTACAAATCCTGCTTTACATGCGCGCAAACGTATGCAAGAATTGGTTGAATTTCAGTTAAAATCTGTTTTTGGAAAAGACATTGAATTAACTACAATTGTTAAAGCTCTTCCGACAGAAGCAATTCAAGCAAAAAGAAAAATTCTTCCAGAAGTTAAGCACATTATCGCAATTGCATCAGGTAAAGGCGGTGTAGGTAAATCAACAGTTACAGCAAATTTAGCTGGTGGATTGGCGAAATTAGGTTATAAAGTTGGTGTTGTGGATGCTGACATTTATGGTCCATCAATGCCTACAATGTTTGATGTAGTTGGTGAAAGACCTACTATGATTGACGTTGATGGCACAGCAAAAATTAATCCTGTGATGAGTTACGGAATTAAACTTTTGTCGATTGGATTTTTTACTGAACAAGATAATGCTGTTGTTTGGCGCGGTCCAATGGCTGCAAAAGCCATGACGCAACTTTTCACCGATGCCCATTGGGGAGAATTGGATTATTTATTAATCGATCTTCCTCCTGGAACTGGCGATATTCATCTTTCCCTAGTTCAAACTGTTCCTTTAGATGGAGCTGTGATTGTTAGCACACCGCAAGAAGTTGCGTTAGCGGATGCTCGTAAAGGAGTAAACATGTTCAAATTAGAGAATATTAATGTTCCGATTGTTGGATTAATTGAAAACATGGCGTGGTTTACACCTGAGGAATTACCAAACAACAAATACTATATTTTTGGTCGAGATGGGGCAAAAAATCTAGCTGAAGGAATGGGAGAAACATTTTTAGGTCACATTCCATTGGTGCAAAGTTTAAGAGAGTCTGGTGATGTGGGACGTCCTGCTGTTTTTCAAGATAATACAATAACGTCTGATGCTTTTATCGAACTGACTCATAAATTTGTTGAAGAAGTGCATGCTTTAAGTGTTAAAAAAGCGGCTAAATCACTTATAAAAGAACATTAATTATGATACTCAATAAAGTAGAACTCTCAATTAAAATAAATGAAACCTTAGAACAATTAAGACCTTTTTTAATTGCAGATGGAGGTGACATGGAACTAGTTGAAATTACTGATGAAGGAATTGCAAAAGTTAGATTATTAGGAGCTTGTAGTGACTGTTCCATGAGTCTAATGACTTTAAAAGCTGGTGTAGAAGATGCTGTAAAAAAAGTTTGCCCAGAAATATTTTCTGTTGAAGCCATTAATTTACCTTTTTTTGTTTAGGAAAGAGAATCACCTTTAATTTAAATCTTATTTATACTATTTATTGAATTTAAATAATTCAATCAAAATTTATGCGTCATGATATCATATAAATTCTCAATCAATAATCCCGCAAGTCAATACATTCAAATAGAAATGACGTTTGAATCAAATCAGGACATTGAACACATTCAGCTCCCAAGTTGGAGACCAGGAAGATATGAATTGGGAAATTTCGCAAAAAATGTCAAGAATTTTAAAGTTTTTGGCGAAGACCGTAAACCATTATGTTTTAATAAAATTACAAAAGATTGTTGGAAAATTGAAACGGATGGAAATAAAAAAATTCATATTTCATACAGTTATTATGCAGTTGATTTGAATGCTGGATCTACATTTTTAGATAAAAATCAGCTTTATGTAAATCCTGTTAATTGTTGCGTTTTCATTGTTGGAAAAGAACTCGAAAAATGTGAAATAAACTTGGATATCCCTAATTCTTATGAAATTGCTTGTGGCTTAAAATCAGCAAATAATATATTATTTGCTGAAAATTTTGACCAATTGGCAGATTCTCCTTTTATTTGTTCTGCAAGTTTACAGCATGATACATACACAGCAAATGAAACAATTTTTCACCTTTGGTTTCAAGGACAAGTAATTGTTGATTGGGAGAAAATTAAAACAGATTTCCTAAAATTCACCGCGAAACAAATTGAAAAATTTAGTGAATTTCCTGTTCCTGAGTACCATTTTTTCTTTCAAATTGTTCCAGTAAAAGCTTATCATGGTGTTGAACATCAAACATCAACAGTTATTTTGTTAGGTCCAAGTTATGATATTTTTCAAGGCTTTTACAAAGAGCTGCTAGGTGTCAGCTCACACGAATTATATCACACTTGGAACGTAAAATCCATAAGACCAATTGAAATGTTTCCCTATGATTTCACAAAGGAAAATTATTCAAAACTAGGTTATTTGTGCGAAGGTGTAACGACTTACATGGGTGATTTATTTCTTTTAAAAAGCGGCGTTTTCAGTGAAAAAGAATATTTCTTAGAATTAAATAATCAATTGCAAAAACACTTCGATAATTTTGCTCGATTTAACTATTCTGTTGCTGATTCATCTTTTGACACTTGGCTTGATGGTTACATTTCTGGAGCGCCGAATAGAAAAGTTTCAATCTACACTGAGGGTTGTCTTTTGGCATTTGCTACTGATGTTTTCATTATGAAAAATTCCAAAGAGAAGTACAATTTAGATGATTTAATGAAACGCTTATATTTTGATTTTTACTTAAATGGAAAAGGAGTTTCTGAAAAAGATTATCAAGAAAAAGTGGAGCAATTAGCAAACGCTTCTTTTCAAGGTTTATTAGATGATTATTTTTATGGAACAAATCCTTTTGAATCACTCATTGTAGATGCTTTTGAATATTTAGGTTTGGAATTAGTTCACAAACCTTCCCCAAAATATTCTTTCGCAAAACTTGGTTTTAAATCTCTTCCAGCAGGTCAAAATTTTATTGTGAAAGCAATTTATCCTGGAAGTCCTGCTGAAATGGGCGATTTAATGCTTGAAGATGAAATTATTGCCGTAAATTCTTATTTATGCAATGGAGAATTAGACAAATGGCTGCATCATTTTGATGATGAAATCAAATTGCTTTCTGTTATGCGTAGCGGAAAATTGATTGAAGTTTGTTTTCCAACTGCTGTCAGAAATTTTTATTTAGATTATTCAGTCAAAAAAAATGAAAATCCAAATCAACATCAGAAAAAGGCATTTGAAAGATGGATACGATAAATCACGTTTTACTTTAACCCAAAAATAAAACGTGATTTAAATAAAAATTTAGATCAAAAAAACTCGAAAAAATACATCACTGCTGCTTCTCTTGGACTAGCTCCGTGAGAAGAACCAACGATACTTCCATTTTTACGAACGTCACCATTGGATTCGATTTTTCCAACAATAGAACCGTTTAATCTAACATCACCGTTAGATTCAACTTTTCCAGCAATCGAACCATTTTTACGAATATCTCCGTTCGATTCGATTTTTCCTTTGATACTCCCGTTTACACGAATGTCACCATTGTCTTCAAATTTTCCTTTGATACTGCCATTAATTCGAATGTCGCCGTTGGATTCAACTTGGAAATTTTGTGCATAAATGGAATTCATAGCTAGTACAAATCCAAATATGAAGGTAATAAAACTTAACTTTTTCATAATTTGTGGTTCTTTAAATTTTGATAAATTTACAAAAAAAGAAATAACTTAGAAAATATTTACCTTGGTAAATTAAATTTTCTTAACTTTACAAAAGAAAATACAAAAATGTCCGAAAACGAAAATCCCGAAACCAAAGCTGCAAAATTAAAATTTACGACTTACCAAAAATTAGTAATTTTGGTTTTAGCTTTAACACAATTCACAGTTGTTTTAGACTTCATGGTGATGTCACCTTTGGGTGACTTATTAATGAAGTCAATGTCTATAACTCCAGCACAATTTGGAGTTGTTGTGTCAAGTTATGCTTTTAGTGCAGGTATTTCAGGTTTTCTAACTGCTGGATTTGCCGATAAGTTCGATAGAAAAAAATTATTACTCTTCTTTTATATTGGCTTCATAGTTGGTACTTTGTTGTGTGGATTAGTTAATTCATTTTCACTACTTGTATTTGCAAGAATTATTACAGGAATTTTTGGAGGTGTCATAAGTTCAATATCAATGGCCATTGTAGCAGATCTATTTGAATTCAATCAAAGAGGAAGGGTTATGGGATTCTTGCAAATGGGTTTTGGAATAAGTCAAATTTTAGGAATTCCAATTAGTTTATATTTTGCAAATAAATGGGGTTGGCAATCACCCTTTTTTATGATTGTTGGATTAGCAGGAATTATCGCCGTTATCGTCATGTTATTTTTAAAGCCAGTTACAGCGCACATAAAATTACAAAAAGATAATGCTATAAAACATTTATGGAAAACAATTTCTAATAAAGATTATCGAATTGCTTATTTGGCAACTGCATTTCTATCAATGGGTGGATTTTTAATGATGCCTTGGGGAAGTTCCTATTGTGTAAACAATTTGCACGTTTCGCAGGAGCAACTTCCATTTTTATTCATGATTGCTGGAATTAGCACTTTGGCAATAATGCCTGTGATAGGACTAATTAGCGATAAAATAAATAAATTCAAATTATTCACAATTGCATCACTTTGGATGGTTGTAACTGTTATAATTTACACAAATTTAGTTCCCGTTCCATTCTGGATTGTTGTTATAGTCAACGTGTTAATGATGATTGGAATTATGGCTCGAATGGTTCCTTCACAAGCATTAACCTCGTCTGTTCCAGAAATGAAGGATCGAGGAGCATTTATGAGTGTAAATTCTTCTCTTCAACAAATGGCTGGAGGTTTTGCTGCCGTATTAGGCGGAATGATTGTTATTCAAAAAGGTAAATTTAGTCCCTTAGAAAGATTTGACACATTGGGTTATGTCGTATTGTGCGCCATTTTAATCAATATTTTCCTAACATACCGCGTTAATAAGCTCATTGAAAGAAAAGGTAACACAGATTAAAAGAAGGCTTTTAAGAGAGAAATGCAAATTAATCAAATTAGTATCTCAATTGTTACGAAAATTTTGCTTAGCTTAGCAACGTATTTATATTTTGATTAAAAAAATTTGAAAAAAAACCTTATCATACTATTTTCTACATTATTTGTTAGTTTTGGATTTTCCCAACAAACAAATAGATATGTTGGAATTGAAGTGCAGATTTTTTTTAATTTTTCCCGTAAAATCAAAGAAGAAAAATTAACCATTTTTTTTGATTCATGGATTGAAAATTATGATCAAATCGATGATCATTGTGTACTTGCAATTTAAATTTAAATAGAATGAATTTATTCAGAAGAATTTCAAAAATATTATTTTTCTTAAGCCTAACAATTTCTTTATCAATAGGCCTTTCTTTTCTTTTTGGTTTTTCTGGAATAATTAATGTTATTACTTATTGTTTAATTTCAAATAGTTTTACTTTGCTATTTTTTGTTTTGATGATGCAATTAAAATCAACAAATAAAACTGAAAAAATTATCACAATTCCTGCAATTTTAATTGGTTTTTCAATATGGAATTTGGGATTATTTCAAGTCATTGATTTTCCAAAAACTTGGAATACAGCATTCCTCTTAATGATTTTTAGCTTTATTCTAACCTTATTTTTTGAAACAACAAAATTAAGTTCTGTCATGATGAAATTTTTTACGGGATTTAGCGCTATGATGCTTTTATTCGTAATCTTTTTTACTAGTCAATCACTTTTTGAAAACTCAATTCTTTTAATTAGTAGTTTGGTTTTATTCACGCTTTTTAGTGGAATTTCTTACTTTTTCGCGAGAAAGTAATTACAAATTAACAGATTACAAATTACAGATTGCTTCGCTTTCAAAATAAATTTTCTTGAAAACGAAGAAATCTGTAATCTGTTAATCAACAATATAAGTTCCAAATCCTGAAATTCTTTTTGACCAGTAGCTTGATTTTTCGACTTCAGTTATTATTACTCCTTTTGAAGAACTTGAATGAATCATCATCAAAGGCTCATTTTTATTTGAAACAATAATTCCCACGTGGGAAATTCCTGCTCCATTGTCAAAAAATATTAAATCACCTTTTTGTGCATTTCCTGCTTTTACTTTAGTAGAATTATCATATTGCTCGACAGCCCTTCTAGGTAAATCTTTTTTTACATCTTTTAAAACATAAGAAGTAAAGCCACTACAATCGAATCCTTTCGGATCATTTCCAGCCCAAGAATAAGGAACTCCAATTTGTTTTTTAGCTAAATCAACAATTCCTTCACGAGATTTTCTTTTAGCTGAACTTTCTGAAACATCATTACTTACTGAAATAATTTCTTCGACTTTTTTTCCGCCTTCAAATTCAATATCAGGCACATTTTCAAAAAGATCATACATTATATCTTGTACATTTTCAAAAGCTTGCCTCTTCCCTAGCCTTTTTAAATCTTCTGTCCACGATATCAAATCACGTTTTAAAGCAGAAATTTCAAAAATATGAGCTTCAAAAACCCGCATGCCATCGCTAGAAGATTTTATTTTTGTAAATAATTCTTTTGCTTCATCCAACGAATTTGTGTTTCTTTTGTACCAATAGTCATTTTGACTTAATTGAAACAAGGCCATACTTTTATATAGAGATGGAACATAAGAATAATCATAAGTTGGATCATCAAGTAATTTATTTGCTTTTTTCAAGACCAAAGCATAATGACTTTGATCGTAATACATTTCCAATTTATCAAATTGTTTTACTTGAGAAAAAACCTGAAAAGATAAAATTGTAAAAAATATTCCTAAAAAAAACTTCAATTTCATATTACTTTAGAGTTTAGCGAATATATAATAAATGTAAAACTACAAAAATAATATCCAACCATCTCGAAATTTGTTAACTTAACACAAAAAATCCTGCATTCATGTAACTTTTCTAAACTTCTTTCATTTAATTAGTAAATTAGTGTTCGATTAAAACAAATCTAAAAACTCAAAGTATGTTTAAAGTAATTTTTCTATTAAGTTTTTCATTATTTTTAAACTTCAATTCTTTTTCACAGGTTGAAACCAAAAAAAATAAAAATGTACAAAAAATTGAAGAAATCCTAACATATATAAACAGTGTATATGTTGACACAGTTAATGAAAATCAATTAACGAATGCAGCTATCGAGGGAATGTTAGAAAAATTAGACCCACATTCAGTTTATATATCAAGCGATGATGTAGATGATGCAAACGAAAAAATCAATGGTAGTTTCGTTGGGATTGGAATCAAATTTCAAATTTTAAAGGATACATTAGTTGTTGTTCAAACCATTCCAAATGGGCCATCTGAAAAACTTGGAATTAGAGCTGGAGACAGAATAGTGTCAATAGAAGGCAAATCTATTGCCGGAAATGGTCTAAAAAACAATCAAGTTAGAGAAAAATTGATGGGTGAATTAGGAACAAAAGTTAAAATTGAAATCAAACGAAAAAACACTAAAAAACTACTAGATTTTATTATTTCTAGAGATAAAATTCCCGTAAATTCTGTTGACTGTTTTTATATGATTGACGCTGAAACTGGATATATAAAGCTGAATACGTTTTCCAGATCTTCCGCTGAAGAAGTTCAGTCAAGTATAAGAGAATTGACAAAAACAGGAATGAAAAATTTAATTTTTGATTTACAAGACAATGGCGGAGGATTATTATATACAGCCAAAACAATTTCAGACGAATTTTTATCCGAAAACAAATTAATTGTTTATTCAATTGGAAGAGCTCAACCAAAACAAGAACTTTTTGCGGGACAAAAAGGACTTTGGGAGCAAGGAAAATTAGTTATTTTAACAAACGAAAATACCGCCTCAGCTAGTGAAATCGTCTCAGGAGCAATTCAGGATTGGGATAGAGGTTTGATTGTCGGTAGAAGAAGTTTTGGAAAAGGATTGGTGCAAAGACCGATAGACTTAACTGATGGTTCTCAAATTCGCCTAACGATTGCACGCTATTATACACCAAGTGGAAGATTTATTCAAAAACCATACGAAGATTTGGAAGCATATAAAAATGATTACATGGATCGTTATTTAAGGGGAGAATTATCTTCTCAAGACAGTGTGAAATTTAATGATTCTCTGAGACATCAAACTAAAATTTCAAAAAGAACTGTTTATGGTGGGGGAGGAATTATGCCAGACATTTTTGTTCCTTTAGATACTAATTCAGTAACCGATTATTACAAGACACTTGCAAGATCAGGTTATTTTAACTCTTTTGCGTTAACTTATGTTGAAAAAAATAGAGATAAACTAAATGAAACTTACCCTACTTTTGAAAAATATAAGTCTGATTTCTTAGTTGATAAAAAACTTATGGATGATTTTTTTGACTACGTTAAAAAGGAAGATGAAAAATTACTTTTTGTTGAGACAGATTACAAAATTAGTGAAAACGCAATAAAATTAAGAATGAAAGCCATACTAGCACAAGATTTATGGGGAATAAGTGAATACTATCAAATCGCAAATGATGACAATGAGATTTTACAAGCAGCAATTAAAGCCATTGAATCTTCAAATTATGATTTAAAAGGTTTAGCTAAATAATTTTTTTTTAAATTTGTAATATAATTTCAATTTAAACAGCATGAAAAATTTATTTTTATTTTCAATTTTTTTTATTTCAATTTTTTCTTGTTCTGAAAATGAATCCAAAAAAGAAAGTGAAATAATTTCAACAATCGTAGCCGATGGTCAAAGTGATGAAGATTTAGAAAAAGCACTCGCTGAATTAGAAGCAGAAGAAAAAGCTTTAAATGGATCTATTACAACGCTTAAATTTGATAAAATAAGACATGATTACGGTAATGTAAAGCCTGATTCAGAAAATTTATGTAAATTTAAGGTTACAAATACTGGTCAAAATCCATTAATTATTGAAAGTGTTTCCGCTAGTTGTGGTTGCACAACTCCAAGTAAACCTGAAAAACCAATTGCACCAGGGGAATCAGATTTTATTGAAGTTGGTTTTCATCCTAAACCAGGTCAAGAAAATGAAATAATCAAAACTGTAACAGTTACAGCAAATACAAATCCAAAAATATCGGAAATTTCGATTAGGGCTTTTGTAAAGTAAAATTCTGAAGAAAATTAAAAAAAGCAGATTTAAATTGATAAATCTGCTTTTTTTATTCTTTTATTTTTTTAAAGTTTTGGACATTTTTTACAATGTATTCCCTTCTTTTTGTACTTTTTACAACAATCTTTCTTAGATGCACATGAACAATTTTCACATGATTTAATAACGGTTTCTTGACTTTGAAAAGGTTGTTTTCTCATTACTATTTAGAATAATTCTAAACAAAATTAAATAAGATATTTACATTATCAAAATAAAATAAAAAAAAAGTAGTTATTTATTTAACAATTTATTTTAAAAAATTGATTAACAAATGATTACCCTAAATTACCCTTTTGAAATAGTAATTAAAATTGAAAAATAATAAAGTTCTTCTGAAACAGCAAAAAAAGTCGGTTTCAGGAGATTTTCAGACTTCAACCTCATTGTAATAAATCCTAAACCAGCATTTCCTTTTGCAGACAAAATTCCATTAGATAGAAGGACCTCATAATTTTCTTTTAAATCTTCGTCATTTAGATTATTTAATTTCTTAATGTGTTCTTCGATTACATTTTTTTTCTCTGTTTTCATCAAACTCCCAAAAATTATTTTATAGTCAGTATTATTTTTGGCAATTAGAAACGACCCGCAATACATACCAAGTTTGTCATGCTCTCCATGAACTCTAATGTTTTGAAGTCCTTCTATTAAAATCGAAAAAATTCTTTTATTAATTTGTTTTTTTTCTCCCGCAGAAATTAATATCTTTTCTACATTTTCTGAAAACCCATTCACCAAATCTTGAGAGAAATATCCAAAATGTGATAAAAAAACACACATTTTTAAATCATTTTTCAAATAACTCTTATGTAAATCAAAAATTTCTTTTGACTTATCAGAAATAGTTACTTTTTGAAATTCAATCATTTATTTGTAGGCCTATATTTTTTTAAAATTGGAACAAGTAATAAAACAAATTTAAACTTTTTTTTAAAATGACAAAATTTTTAACTACTTTTTTCGTTAATATTATTAATTTTTTGCACAATCGAAGATACGGCAGGACAAATGATCGAATTTTGAATTGTTAAATTCAAAATTTGATACATATTTTTTCGATTTGTGTGCGGATATTCTCGACATGCTAGTGGCCTATCTTCATAAATTTGACATGTATTATCATCTTGTAAAAATAAGCATGGTGATTTTTTCAAAACATAATCATTATCTTCATCAATTCTGAGTGCTGAAGCAATGAAACTTTTTTCACTTGTTTTCAATCTTTTTGAAATACGTTTAATATCGATATCTCGAAAAATTGGGCTAGTTGTTTTACAGCAATTTGCGCAGGATAAACAATCAATTTTTTTAAAAACTTGAATGTGTTCTGGATGAAAAAAATCATCAACCTTTTTTTTATTTAGCTTTGCAAATCGCGTTAAATTCTTCTTAGTTAATTCAAATTGTTGTTTTGCAATTTCTATTTCTTTTTGATATTTCATAAAAATTCAAAATTTTTGGTAAATTTAGAGCATATTATTGTAAATAACCCAAATAGTTTATGGAAAAATATGATCTAATTCTAATTGATGCTCATCCTGCTGAATATAATTCAGCAATGCGTACAGTTGATTTTGGAAAAAAAGTTTGTTTGATCGAAAAAATTAAATTAGTCGGAACTGGGTTGTTTGATGGTGCTTTATCCTCAAAAAAAACTGGGAACTTGCTCAAAAAATAAGTTATGTTAATGACACCATTATTTCAACTGAGAGGGAACCTTATGAAATAACTTAGGAGCAGGTTCAAAAGACAATTAGTGAAGAAACTTTTGAACGTAAATTCCAATATGCTTGTCATACTAAATTACTTAAAATAGAAACTTTTTATACACAATTTTCATTCGTGCTTGAAAGTGGGTTTTTCTTAAATTAGATTGTTATTGACTTTTAAATGGTTTAAAAACATCTTTGGAAAGACTCTAAAATAGACTTAAGACTAAGGATACGGAAGACATAAGACTTAAAAAGTTTTTCGTCTCTGTCAATCGAAATAACCATAATAACCAAACAGCAAAAAAATGAATTCATTTGCACCATTAGCAGAGCGCATGAGACCTTTAAAATTGGATGACTATATTGGTCAGACACATATCTTAGGTAAAAAT
This sequence comes from Flavobacteriia bacterium, assembly GCA_947490145.1. Taxonomy (GTDB): domain Bacteria; phylum Bacteroidota; class Bacteroidia; order Flavobacteriales_D; family Crocinitomicaceae; genus M2408. The sequence goes on along the minus strand of CANLGD010000001.1, from coordinate 33,899 downwards.
AAACCTTTGAGAAAATCGATGGAAAACGGAATGATTCCTTCAATGATCTTATGGGGACCACCAGGAGTTGGAAAAACAACGTTGGCGCATTTAATCGCATTAGAATTAGATGTTAAAATGTCTGTACTTTCAGCAATATCATCTGGAGTTAAGGATGTAAGAGATGTGATTCAATCTGTCGAAAATCAAGGAATGTTCAATACAAAAAGGACAATTTTATTCATCGATGAAATTCACAGATTCTCAAAAGCACAGCAAGATTCTTTGCTTGGAGCGGTTGAAAAAGGAACAATTACCTTGATTGGAGCAACGACCGAAAATCCTTCTTTCGAGGTCATCTCCGCCTTACTAAGTCGTTGTCAAGTATTTACTTTAGAATCACATACAAAAGAAGATTTAGAGAAATTATTAAAAAGAGCTTTAGAGCAGGATTCTGAATTAAAAAAATACAAAATAACCTTAAAAGAAAGCAATCAATTAATCGCATTATCTGGAGGTGATGCTCGGAAATTATTAAATTTATTTGAGATTATTATTTCCATGCACAATGCAAAAGATAAATTAATAATTACAGATGAATTAGTCAAAAACTCTGCACAAAAAAGTGTTGCAATGTATGACAAAAATGGAGAAATGCACTACGACATTATTTCTGCATTTATTAAATCCATGCGTGGAAGTGATCCAAATGCCTCAATTTATTGGCTTGCAAGATTAATTGAAGGAGGCGAAGAACCAAAATTCATTGCACGAAGAATGTTAATTTTAGCTAGCGAAGATATTGGAATGGCAAATCCTACCGCACTGATTTTAGCAAATAACACATTTCAAGCTGTGCAAACAATTGGTTGGCCAGAATCAAGAATTATTTTATCTCAATGCGCCATTTATTTAGCTACTTCTCCAAAAGGAAATGCTTCTTACTTAGCAATTGATGAAGCACTTGAATTAGTGAGAAAAACGGGAGATTTACCAATTCCACTTCAACTTAGAAATGCTCCAACTAAACTTATGAAAGATCTCGGCTATGGGGATAATTATCACTATTCGCATCAATTCCCTGGGAATTTTATCCATCAAGAATTTATGCCAGATCAACTTTCAAAAACGAACTTTTTTCATCCTGGAAGCAGCAAAAAAGAAAAAGAAATTGGAGAGCAAATACTAAAACTGTGGGGCGGGAAATATGAGTTTTGAGTTAGCAGTTATGAATAATAAATTTTCAATAGTTAAAAAATCATTTTTAATTCTTATTCATCTTTTATTTTTCCCGACAACTTCAAAATCAACAGAAATTGAAACTCCATTTGCATCAATTAGATTTAAAGTATGTTTTCCAACTTTTGGTTTTATGGCCAAATGATGAATTTCCTGAGTTGATCCAAGGTATTTTTCATCGAGGTGCCAAAATATTTTTGTTTCAGAATTTTTATGAGTTGCTTCAAAAATTGTTTCACCTAATTTTCCATCAATTTCAATTGGAATATAGATTTTTGCTTTGTTTTTTGGATAAATAATTCCAAGTGATTTATCAGCAATTTTATCCCAACATTCAGGCTTATATTCAGGCAAAGTTCTGTAATTTGGATGGGAATTTTTATAAAATTTCTCTACAATTGATGGCAAAACAAACCAAGCTTCATGTTTCATATTTGCAATATCTTCACAATCACTATTTACCCTTTCATTTGTTTTTTTATTCAAATGAATAATTTGATGATATCCGCAGGCTTTTGAATTTAAGGCCGTTTTTGGAATCCATTTTCTTGTAAGAGGCTGACATAAATTTGATGCTCTTTGTCCACTTTCATCGCAAATTTTCACGAAAGACATCAATTCTTTAGGCATTTCAAACCAAGATTTTGCTTTTCTTACTTGCCGGAAAACATCAAACATCAAAGGCGCAGCAGCTTTAATCCCTGTTAGTCCTGGTCTTCCTTCTCCATCTGCATTTCCAACCCAAACGGCAACAACATAATCTGTTGTAATTCCAATCGCCCAAGCATCGCGAAAACCAAAACTTGTTCCCGTTTTCCAAGCAATTTTTTCAGATGAAGAAAAATACCTCCAATTGTCATCTTCATCAGGTCGATTAACTTCGGTCATTGCCTCAAAAGTAGAATAAATACAAGCCCTGTCAGTCTGTGTCCGCACTTTTTTTACATTATTTACATTGTTTTCACCTTTCCATTCAAGCTTTTTCACTAAACTAATTTCTTTTTTTTGACCGAATTTTAATTCTTGCGCCATTTGTGTATACGCTTTTGATAAATCCGTTAATTTAGCTTCTGCCCCACCTAAAATTAGAGATAAACCATAATGTTTAGCAGGCCTTTTCAAAGTGGTCAATCCATAAGCATTTAGCTCAGCGTGAAATTTACTCAAACCATATTGATTCAATAAATGAACCATCGGAACATTCAAACTTCTCGAAAGGGCTTTGTTAGCAGGCAGGGCGCCATTAAAATTACCTGTGAAATTCTTTGGTGAAAAAGTTCCAAATTGCGAAGGAATATCATTTAAGAGCATTTCCGGCGTAATTATTCCATCTTCCAGAGATTTAGCATACAATAAGGGTTTTAAAATACTGCCAGTGCTTCTTGGAGCATTTGCGCAATCTACATCACTTGCGTATTCATCTTCTTCCAAATTTGTATTTCCAACATAAGCTAAAATTTCTCCAGTATTGACGGAAGTAACTATTACTGCTCCATTAAAAATTCCATTTTCGCTCAACAAATTATGGTGAATACTCAATTGTTGAATCACTTTTTCTTGCAAATTAAAATCAATTGTCGAACTAATTTGCATTTCTCTTTTTCCTTTTTTACTGAAATTTTCTAAAATATGAGGAGCAAGTTGCGGCAATCTAAGTGGCTTATCTGGAAGGGGTTCTGAAAGTGCTAATTGATAGGTCGTTTCATCAAAAATTTTCTGTTCAAACATTCTTTTCAATAAACGATTTCTTTTTCTCAGCAACCTGTCATGATTTTTTCCAGGATAAATTAAACCCGGTGCATTCGGCAGCACAGCCAAAGTTGCTGATTCAGACCAACTTAATTGCGAAGCTTTTCGACCAAAATAACGCCAGGCAGCAGTTTCAATACCCACAACATTATTTCCAAAGGGAGCATTTGAAGCATATAAAGCAAGAATTTCGTCTTTTGAAAAGCGCATCTCCAAACGAGTAGCGAGAAGTATTTCAATTGTTTTTTCAAAATAAGTTCTCTCTGGATTTTTCCGCATAATTCTTGCGAGTTGCATAGTGATTGTACTGCCGCCACTTACGACCCGATTTTCCTTAAAATTTTGATAAAAAGCCCGACAAATTCCTTTTAAGCTAATCCCAATATGCGAACGGAAATTTCGGTCCTCAAATTCAATGATACATTTTTTAAATTTACTTGGAAGAAGCGTTGTCTCAGGAAATCGCCATTGTCCATCTTCTGCAATTTTTGCTCCTAATAAATTTCCATTGCGATCAAATAAAACAGTAGAAGTTTTATCATTGAAAATTTTTTCCGGTAATGCAAAACAATACCAAATTGCAAAAACAAAAAACAAAGTATAGCGAATAATACGTAATTTCTTTTTGTTGAAACTACGAAATTCTGCTAACAAATCAATTATCTTAACATAAATTAATTTCATTTTGAAGTTGATTTCAACTCAACAATTACTGATTTTGAAGTTGGGGTGTTGCTTTTTTTAGCAGTTGAATTAATTGGAACTAAAACATTCGTCTCTGGAAAATAAGTCGCAACACATTTTCTTGGAATATTGTATTCAACTATGATAAATTTGTGTGCAACACGCTCGATACCATCATCGTAATTATAAATATCAACTAAATTCCCTTTCACTAAATTTGCTTCTTCGATGTCCAATTTATTCATTAAAATAACGCGTCGTTCGTTGTAAATCCCACGGTATCTGTCATTTAAACCATAAATTGTGGTATTAAATTGATCGTGTGTGCGAATCGTCATCATCATAAATTCATTTTCTTTCAATGGAATCGTTTCAATAGATGAAACAGTGAAATTTGCCTTTCCAGTAAGTGTTTTATAATCATTATCTCTCGCAGCATTTGGCAAATAAAATCCTTCTTTGATTTTTATTTTTTCATTAAAATTGTCAAAACCAGGAATTGTGGCTTCAATACTATCGCGGATTTTTGAATAATCTTTTAAATAAGAATCCCAATTAACCTCAGATTTTTCTCCAAAAGTTGCCTTTGCTAGATGGCAAACAATCTTCGCTTCACTTAATAATTTGTCAGAAATTGGAGTCAAACTTCCCCTACTTGAATGCACAATTCCCATTGAATTTTCGACTGTAACAAATTGTCTTTCTCCGTCAATTAAATCAATATCTGTTCTTCCCAAGCATGGCAAAATAATCGATTCTTTTCCGTGAATTAAATGACTTCTATTCAATTTTGTGGACACTTGAACGGTCAAATCACAGTTTTGCATTGCTTTTGCAGTGAAGTTTGTGTCTGGCGAAGCAGAAAGAAAATTTCCTCCCATACAGACAAAAACTTTTGCTTTTTTTTCGTGCATAGCATGAATTGCTTCAACAACATCATAACCATGCTTTTGTGGTGGAATAAATTTAAAGTTTTTTTCAATAGAATCTAAAAAAGCTTGAGATGGTTTTTCGTAAATTCCCATTGTGCGATCACCTTGCACATTACTATGTCCACGAACAGGGCAAGTACCAGCAAAAGGTTTTCCAATACTTCCTTTCAAAAGTAAAAGGTTCACAATATCTTGAATTGTTTCAACAGCGTTTTTATGCTGTGTTAAACCCATTGCCCAACAGGCAATTATATTCTTTTTACTCGCTAAAACTTCAACAACTTTTGAAACTTCTTCATCAGAAATTCCAGCTAATTCAAGTAATTCTAGATAATTTTGTTTCTTTAAATTAACTATAAAATCTTCAAAACCAGCCGTTTTTTCGCGAATAAAATCTAAATCAAAAACAGAACCAGCGGATTTTTCTTCCAATTCCAATAAACGCAACATGATGGCTTTTAAAAGTGCCATGTCGCCATTTAATTTTACTTGCAAATAAATATCCGTTAATTTGGTATTAATTCCAAGCATTCCTTTAAATTCTTGCGGATTTGCAAAACCAACTAATCCTGTTTCAATCAATGGATTAACAGAAATAATTGTTGCTCCATTTTTCTTGGCTTTTTTCAAAGCACTCAACATTCTAGGGTGATTTGTCCCAGGATTTTGACCCAAAATTAATATGACATCTGTGTGATAAAAATCTTCTAATTTCACGCTTCCTTTTCCTATTCCAACGGTTTCAGAAAGTGCCACACCACTTGATTCATGACACATATTGGAACAATCTGGTAAATTATTTGTCCCAAATTCACGCACAAAAAGTTGATATAAAAACGCAGCTTCGTTACTTGTTCTTCCTGAGGTATAAAAGATTGCCTGATCAGGATTTTCCAAGTTATTTAGGCTTGAAGCGATTTTTTCAAAAGCATTATCCCAAGAAATTTCTTGATAATGTGAAGCACCTTCAGGAAGATACATTGGTTGAGCGATTCTGCCCTTTCTCCCGATTTCAAAATCACTTAAAAGCGATAAATCGTAAACGGAATTTTCTTTAAAAAAGTCAGCTGACAGTTTTTTAGCTGTCGCTTCTTCGGCAATTGCTTTTGCTCCGTTTTCGCAATATTCAGCGATTGTACTTCTATCATCATCGGGATCTGGCCAAGCACAGGAAGGACAATCAGTTCCACCTTTTTGATTTAATTTTGACAATGCTTTTAATCCACGTCCAACACCAGCTTCACCAAAAACTTGTTTTAAACTCGAAACCACAGCAGGAAATCCAGCCGCCATATCTTTTGGAGAAGTCAATTTTATTCCAGTAAATTTTTCTGGAGGTTCAGCAATTGGCTGTTTGGATTTTTTATTATTTTCCACTAAAAAGCACTTTTATATTGAAGATTAAATCTGATTGGAAAATTACAAAATATTTTCTGAACCATTATAAATATTGAACGAATCTTTTTTCAAAAAACCGATCAAAGTCATATTAAATTCTTTTGCCAATTCTATTGCAAGTGAGGATGGAGCTCCCAAAGCACAAACGACTGAAATATTTGCCATTGCTGCTTTTTGTATTAATTCAAAGCTAATTCTGCCGCTTAGAAGCAAAATGTTTTCTGCCAATGGAAAATTCTTTTTCAAACAATTTGAACCAATTAATTTATCCAAGGCATTGTGTCGTCCAACGTCTTCAAAAAGTTCGATAAAATCTCCATCAATAGTAAAAAGTGATGAAGCGTGAAGTCCACCAGTCTTTTCAAAAACAGCTTGTTGCGAATTTATTTTTTCATTTAAGCCTAAAATTACTTCTTTGGAAATTTTAAAATTAATAGGTTCATTTTTTTTGTTTTTTACTGTTCTGATCGAATCTATAGAAGATTTTCCGCAAACTCCACAACTGCTTGAAGTGTAAAAATGTCTTTCGATTTTAGATAAATCTACTTCGATGTCTTTTTTTAGTTCAATTGTGATTTTATTTTGAATGGCAAAAGTTGGTTCTTCAATTTTATTAATCGAATTTAAATCTGTTAAAATTCCTTCTGTAACTAAAAATCCAAGCGCTAATTCTTTGTCAGCGTCGGGAGTTCGCATCGTAATAGAAATGTTCTTAGTGTATAAAATTTCGTTTTTCCAATAAGCTAAACTAATTTCCAATGGTTCTTCTACAGAAACAAAATCCAAAACTTGTTTAAATTCTGAATTTTTAAATCTAATTACTTCAACATCTGAAATCGCTTTATTTTTCATCTTAATTTAGTTAAAAATTCATTTTTTTCTGCTTGTGAATTAATGTTTTTCAGCGATTCATTTCTTAAAGGAAAAACCTTTTTTACTTTATTTTTTGACAAAATATTTTGCAGTGAATAATTTTCATTTTGAATTTCAGGGACTAAAATCTCAAAAAAGGATTCTTCATAAATTCCTAAAAATGGTTCAAAAAATGAACTTTCAGTATTGTAAAAAACGCTTGCAACTGAACTTACATCTCTTTCAGAAATCAGATTTTCGATTTCCGATTTATCAATCAAAGGATAATCAATTGCAAGAACCAGAAAAGCAGACTTTTTAGACTCAAAAGCAGAAATTAATCCTAAAAGAGGACCTATATTTTGATATTTCTTAGAATCAAAAATTAGCGATAAATCGCTTTTAAAAGTACTTTTTACAGAAAGATAAACTTCAGCACAAAATTCACTTAACAACTCATGAATAAATTCAAATTGGGCTTTTCCGTTGTAATTAATGAGTGATTTATCTTCCAGCATTCTAGAAGATTTTCCACCCATTAATACGATTCCTATTAGATTTTCCATTTTTCACTTTAATATCTTTAAAACTGAATTTTAAATTTCAATTTTTAGGCATTTTTTAAAGTGAGAAATTTTGAGTTAGCCCCTGCTAATGATACATTTATCACAAAAAAATAACGACAAAATTGGAATTTAAAAACAGTTTTAAACTGCTATATTATGTTCTCTCAATGCATCATTCAATGAAGTTTTTAAATCAGTACTTTCTTTTCTTTTTCCGATAATTATAGCGCAAGGAACTTGAAATTCTCCAGCTGGAAATTTTTTAGTGTAAGATCCAGGAATCACAACACTTCTGTCTGGAACATAACCGCGGATTTCAACTGGTTCATTTCCTGTAACATCAATGATTTTTGTAGATTTTGTCAACACAACATTTGCTCCTAAAACTGCCTCTTTTCCAACTCTAACTCCTTCAACAACTATGCATCTCGAACCTATAAAAGCTCCATCTTCGATAATAACTGGTGCCGCTTGAAGTGGTTCTAAAACTCCTCCAATTCCAACTCCTCCGCTTAAGTGAACATTTTTTCCAATTTGTGCACAAGAGCCTACAGTTGACCATGTATCGACCATTGTTCCTGAGTCAACATAAGCGCCAATATTTACATAAGATGGCATCAAAATTACACCTGAAGCGATAAAAGCTCCGTATCTCGCAACTGCTGGAGGGACAACCCTTACACCTAATTCTTTGTAATTAGTTTTTAAAGCCATTTTATCATGAAATTCAAATGGACCAACCTCTATCGTTTCCATTTGTCGAATTGGAAAATACATCACAACTGCTTTTTTCACCCATTCGTTTACTTGCCATTGGCCGTTTTCTGTTGGTTCTGCAACACGAATAATACCTTTATCAATTTCTTCAATAACGTGTTCTATGGCTTGAATTGTTTTTTTTTCTTTTAATAATTCACGGTTTTCCCATGCTTTTTCAATTGTAGATCTCATTTACTGCTTATTTAAATGCAAAGTTGCAAAGAATATCGCAAAGTTCGTAAAGTTTTTTCTCGCCACGTCTCAAAGACGCAAAGATATTTTCAATAAAACCTATAAAATCGAATTTTATCTCTAAATCAATCAAAGTCTTTCGTCTTATGTCTTTATGTCTAAAGCCTATTTTACAATTTCCCTTTTCAAAAATTCCCACAAAACAACGCCAGCGCAAACGGAAACATTTAAACTGTGTTTTGTTCCAAATTGTGGAATTTCAATCACATAATCACTTTTGTTTATCGCTTCTTGATTCACGCCATTCACTTCATTTCCAAAAATTAAGGCGATTTTTTGTTTCGGAATTGAATTAATGTTTTGCAGTAAAGTTGTATCTTCTGTTTGCTCAATACTTGCGATTAATGTTCCCTCTTTTTTTAATTCATCAATTAAATCAACTATTGATTCTCTGTGCTCCCAAGCGATTGTTTCGGTTGCTCCCAAAGCGGTTTTATGAATGTCTTTGTTCGGAGGAGTAGCGGTAATTCCACACAAATAAATTTTTTCAACATTAAAAGCATCTGCCGTTCTAAAAAAAGTTCCAATATTATTCAAACTTCTGATATCATCTAAAATTATGATTAAAGAAAATTTTGTCTGTGCCTTGAATTCTTGTTCATTGACACGTTCTAATTCCCATAATTTGAGTTTTTTGTTTTCCATTTTAGAATTTTTGTTGATAATATTTTGTATCTTTTTTCTTCAAATAAAATTTTTGGAACTAATTTTACTCTGCAAATTTAAAAATTAATCACTTGTCCAGCGAAAAATCGAAAAAATCAGCCGAAGAAACTCCATTAATGAAGCAGTGGAAAGCCATAAAAGCAAAGCATCCTCAAGCTTTGTTGCTTTTTCGTGTGGGGGATTTTTATGAAACCTTTGGTGAAGATGCAATCAAAACATCGAAAACGGTTGGAATTGTGCTTACTAAAAGACGAAATGGTGATTCTTACATCGAATTAGCTGGTTTTCCGCATCATTCATTGGAAAATTACCTTCCAAAACTTGTTCGTGCTGGATACAGAGTTGCTGTTTGCGATCAGTTGGAAGATCCAAAATTGACAAAAAATATTGTGAAGCGTGGTGTTACAGAGCTTGTAACTCCAGGTATTGCTTTCAATGACAACGTTTTAGATTCAAATAAAAATAACTTTTTGTGCGCCATTCACTTTGGAAAAGAAATTCATGGTGTTTCGTTTTTGGATATTTCTACCGGAGAATTTTTAGTCGCACAAGGAAATTTAGAACACATTGAAAAATTAATTCAAGGATTTGATCCAAGTGAAATCGTTTTTCAGAAAAAAAATGGAGCGTTTTTCAAAGAAAGTTTTGGAGATAAATATTATACGTTTAAACTCGAAGATTGGGCTTTTAGCAATGATTTCGCTCAAGAAACCTTGACCAAACATTTTGGGACGAAAAACCTGAAGGGATTTGGAATTGAAGGAATTACAGAAGGAATTACTGCCGCAGGGGCAATTTTACATTACCTTTCTGAAACGCAGCACGACCGATTAGGACACATCACTTCGATTTCACGAATTGAGGAAGATCGCTTTGTTTGGCTAGACCGATTTACAATCAGAAATTTAGAATTAATTTCCTCGCCAAATGAAAACGCAACTACATTAATTGACATTATTGATTTCACAAAAACTCCCATGGGAGGAAGAATGATTAAACGTTGGATTGTATTGCCATTAAAGGATTTAACACCTATTCAAGAACGTTTAGATTCAGTTGAATATTTCACCAAAGAAGATGATATTTCTTATGAAGCCACACTTCGATTAAAGGAAATTGGAGACTTAGAACGATTGATTTCAAAAGCTGCAGTAGGAAGAGTTAATCCAAAAGAAATCAAACAATTAGAATTTACTTTAAGACAAATAAAACCACTTCAAGAAATTTTATCCAAAACAAAAGTCAAAGCCTTAGAAAAAATTGGTGAACGCTTAAATCCTTGTGAAAAATTAATTGAAGCAATTGAACTTAATTTTGTGGAGGAACCAGCAATTCAAGTTGGAAAAGGTCCTGTTATTTCCAAAGGAATTCACCCTGAATTAGACGAATTAAGAGAAATTTCCTACTCAGGAAAAGATTTTTTGGAAAAAATTCAAAACAGAGAATCAGAAATTACAGGAATTCCAAGTTTGAAAGTTTCATTCAATAATGTCTATGGCTATTATTTAGAAGTTACAAATACGCACAAAGATAAGGTTCCAGAATCTTGGATTCGAAAGCAAACATTGGTAAATGCTGAAAGATATATTACAGAAGAACTAAAAATTTACGAACATAAAATCTTAGGAGCTGAAGATAAAATTCATCAAATTGAGAGTAAATTGTACCAAGAATTTGTACTTTCAATGGCAGAATACATTCAGACTATTCAACAAAATGCCTTTTTAATCGGACAATTGGATTGTTTACTTTCATTCGCTGAAGTTGCAAAAAAGAATAAATATGTGCGTCCAGAAGTTAATTCTAGCTATGAAATTGACATTAAAAATGGCCGCCATCCAGTAATTGAAAAACAATTAAAAATTGGCGAAGAATATGTTGCAAATGATGTTTATTTAGACAATGATACGCAACAAATCATCATGATTACTGGGCCAAATATGTCAGGAAAAAGTGCTTTATTGCGTCAAACTGCACTCATTTGTTTGATGGCTCAAATGGGTTCTTTTGTTCCTGCACAATCGGCAAGTTTAGGCTTGGTTGACAAAGTTTTCACCCGAGTTGGAGCATCCGATAATATTTCTTCTGGAGAATCGACTTTTATGGTTGAAATGAATGAAACATCCAGTATTTTGAATAATTTATCTGAAAGAAGTTTGATTTTATTAGATGAAATTGGTCGTGGAACAAGCACTTACGATGGAATTTCAATTGCTTGGGCGATTGCAGAATATTTGCACGAACATCCAAAGTTTAGAGGAAAAACACTTTTCGCAACACATTACCATGAATTAAATGAAATGTGTACCCAATTTGAGCGTATTAAAAACTATAACGTTTCAGTAAAAGAAACTGGAAATAAAATACTGTTTTTAAGGAAGTTAATACCAGGAGGAAGTGAACATTCATTTGGAATTCATGTTGCAAAATTAGCTGGAATGCCACAACAAGTTATCAACCGTGCAACAAAATTATTAACAAAATTGGAGCAGAATAACGTTTCTTCAGATACAAAAAAAGTAAAGGAAGTTGTGAATGAAAAAGATTTTCAAATGAGTTTTTTCCAATTAAACGACCCTGTTTTAGAGAATATTAGGGAAGAATTAGTTTCAATTGACATAAATACTTTAACTCCAGTGGAAGCATTAATCAAATTAAATGAGATAAAAAAAATGGTTGGAGGTTAAAATTTAACCCAAAGTTAATCTTGATTTTTTTGCTAAAACCCTTCTCATTTACTACCTTTGTGAAAAACTACATGAAATCCTTGAAGCTCATTTATTTAAAGTGTTTTGCTGAAACCATTTAGTTTTAATTGTAATTTCAGTAGCTTCTATTGAAAGAATGTATGAAGTTTATGTTTAAAATTAATTTTCTTCTTGTCTTTAATTTTTTTACAAGTTTAATTTTCAGTCAACAATTAATAATAAATGAGGTTTCACAAGGAACTGGTAATAAGGAATATGTTGAAATGGTTGTTGTCGGAAATCCAATTTGTGAAGGAGTTCCAATTCCTACAATAGATTTAAGAAGAGTTATTATCGATGATAATAGTGGTTATTTTGCTGCAGGTAGTAATGTCGGGATTGCATCAGGTGCATTGCGCTTTTCAAACGATCCTTTTTGGCAGTTCATTCCTCAAGGTACTTTTATTGTGATTTATACAAATGGCGACAAAAATCCTTCAATTCCTGCAGATGATAATTCAATAACAGATGGAAATTGCACAATAATATTACCTGGGAATTCGCCTCTTTTAGAGTCCAATAGTATAAGCCCAAACTCATCAGGAAATCAGACCTATCCAATTGCAGACATTGATTGGGTGCCAAGTACCGGATGGGGAGCAATGATTTTAGCAAATCCTGGAGATTCATTTCAAATACCAGATCTTTCTAATAATGGTGTTCCATTGCATTCGGTGAGTTGGGGGAATAATGATCAGCAAGGAAATCAAACCATTTATTTCACAGGCTCAGCCTCAGGAATGGTCATGTCTTTTAAAAATATTATCTCCAATGATCCTGACATCCAAGCAAATTGGGTTTCAGAGGATGTTGCGACTAACGAAACGCCTGGAGCGCCAAATTCTTTGGAAAATGATTTATGGATTGGTACAATGAATCCAACTTGCAGAGTTAATCCTGCTTTAAATTTCGCAATTACCAATGTCGATTGTGGAGCTTCAAATGGAAGTGTTACCTTAACCGTCGCTAATGCTGCAAATGTGGCAATACTTTGGGATAACGGAAATACAACTAATACAATTTCTAATTTACAACCTGGAAACTACGCTGTTACAGTTACTGATAATCTAACATTATGCACATTTACTGATATTGCTGTTGTAACTTTAAATAACAGCACTTTGGCAATGGCTCCAATAGTTGTCGATGAAACGTGTTCAAATTTATGTGATGGAACTGTGCAATTAAATATTTCTGGAGGGCAATTACCTTACATTGAGATTTGGTCTCAAAATGATGCTCCAATTACAACTCCTACCAATTTTTGTGCTGGAATTTATGATGTTGAGGTTCGTGATTTTAATAACTGTACGCTTAGTCAAACGATTACCATTAATACAACTTCGGCTCTAAATTATACAGTTTCAAATGATACGACAATCTGCGTTGGTGATTCAGCAATTTTATTTGTCAATGGAACAGCAAATTTAGTTTGGTCAACAACTGAAATAACAGATTCAATTAAAATAAGTCCAGCAATTTCAACAATCTTCACCGTAAATATCTCACAAAATGGTTGCATTGCAAATGAATCAATAGCTGTAAATGTTGACTATTGTAATTTCGCACTTGAATTACCAAATATCTTCACTCCAAATGGTGATAGTTTAAATGACTATTTTGTTCCAATTAAATTTGAAGGGGTAATAAACAGCGATTTCACAATCGTAAACCGTTGGGGTGTAATCATGTATGAATCTACAAACCAAATCATCAAATGGGATGGAAAATCTCAAGATGGAAAAGAAGCTTATGATGGAGTTTATTTCTATAAAATGAATTATACTGAACCAATCGCTGGTGCTAAAGAGATTCACGGTTTTTTGCATTTGGAAAGAAAGTAATTCACGATTTTTAACAAACATGAATTATAAAAAATAAATGACTATTTAATTAACAACTTCTCTGTTTTCGATTTTCCTATGTGGTAAAAAAATCTAGAATTCCTTTTCTTTTGATTGAAATAATCACAAATCAAAAACTGCCTTCAAACTCATATCCAAGCTTCTGAAACTGTGCGTCAAAGCACCAATTGAAATGAAGTCTACACCAGTTTTAGCATAATCTTCAATGTTTTCAATTGTAATTCCTCCGGAAGCTTCAACTTCGTACTTTTTTGGAATAATTTTCAATGATTTTTCAATTCTTTCTGGAGAAAAATTATCAAGCATGATTCTATCCACACCACCGATTTCTAAAACCTCATCCAATTCTTTTTCATTTCGAACTTCAATTTCGATTTTTAAATCTTTACCTGTATTTTTTAAATATTCTTGTGTTTTAGAAATAGCATTTTTAATTCCTCCTGCGTAATCCACATGATTGTCTTTCAACATGATCATATCATACAAACCCATGCGATGATTATGTCCTCCACCAATTCTTACTGCCCACTTTTCAATTAAACGCAAGCCAGGAGTTGTCTTTCTGGTATCTAAAATTTTTGTTGGATATTCCGAAACCAGGGAAATAATTTTATTCGTTTGAGTAGCAATTCCACTCATTCTTTGCATAATATTCAAAACCAAACGCTCCGTTGCCAAAATTGATCTCGATGAACCAGAAATTTCAAATGCAATATTGCCTATTTTTACAGCAGTTCCATCTTTGATAAAAATGTTCATTCTCAAGTTTTTATCGTAATGAGCAAATATTTGTTCTGCCAGTTCAATTCCGGCAATAATTCCATTATCTTTTACGATTAATTTTGCTTTTCCTTGAGCGTTTTCAGGTACACAGGATAAAGATGAATGATCTCCATCACCAATATCTTCTTTAAACGCTTGCACTATTAAATCTACATACATGATGTAAAATTACAAAAAATAAACTTTATTAGGCAATTGATGCATAGATTTATCACCAACTTTGTTTGATTTACTTTTGCATCAAAAGATTCCAAAGAAAACCTTTGTACATTTTAGGCTGATCATCACATAAATACCATGATAAAATCACCGTGGTAGAATATAATTCCTTAATAGTAAAAAGTATAGAACAAAAATTTGTTTTTTTCAATTACAATTTCGTTTTAAATTTCTCAGAATTAATGGAAAAGATATAATTTCAAAATTAGAAGAAGATTAGAATATTGATTCTATTTTAATGGATTTTCAAATGTCTGAAAAGGATGGACTTCAAGCTACAGAAATTTTAACTCAACGTTTTTCGCATATTAAATTCATAATGATTTCTGCTATAGATTATTAAAAGCATATTTTTAAAACAATGCGTCGCTTATTGAGAAATGCGAGAATGAAGTAGAAGCTAAAAAATCAATTTAACCTCAAGAGAATTAGATGTTTTAAATCAACTTTACCTAAGCTTTGACTGCAAACAATTTGCTGTTTTTTCTAAATAATTCTCCAGCTTCAGTTAGGAAACGTATCGAAAATATTTATTTTAAACTTCAAGTTAACACTAAAGTGGAGGCAATATACAAATAACTATGCAGCAAAGACTTGTTGAAAGCGAAAAATGAAGAGTGAAAAAAGAAGAATGAAAAGTGGAAAGAGAA
Organism: Flavobacteriia bacterium; assembly: GCA_947490145.1. Lineage (GTDB taxonomy): Bacteria > Bacteroidota > Bacteroidia > Flavobacteriales_D > Crocinitomicaceae > M2408. Next base: position 18,559 of record CANLGD010000001.1, on the reverse strand, counting down.
GCATGAAAATTTTGTGTTTAAATAAAAACTTAATTCTTAATTCATCACTTTCGCTGAATCATATAAACAGCAGCAATCCCAAGCAATCCTCCAATTATTGTGTGAATTTCTAATTTTTCACCTAATAATAACCAAGAAGAAACGGCCGCAGAAAAAGGAACTAAAAAAATAAAACTACTTGCTTTTTCAGAACCTAATTTTGAAGTAGCATAAAAATAAATTGTTGTTGCAATACTTGTAACAATCGCTCCACCGAACAAAACATTTCCCCAAAAAGTAAATTCAATTTCTTGTAAATTTTGGTTCAAATCAATAAGATTTATAAATGGCAATAATACTAAAAAAGTCAAAAAATACATCCATAAACTAAAACTAAATGGGGAACCATAGTCACTTGATTTTGCTGTAAATCGACTCATTATTGACCATATCAAAGCTGAGGCTAAAAAATAAAGATTTCCACTTAAAAATATGGAATCAAAATTTCCCCAAATTTTTAGAAGTACACAACCAGCCAATAAACCCAAGAATAGTCCTATTATTTCATTTTTAGACGGTCTTTTTCTTTGAATTATTAAACTGAAGGTATAAGCAAAAATCGGATTCAAAGTTGTCACCAAAACTCCACCAGATCCAGCAAAACCTTTTGACAATCCTTGAAACATGAAATAACTATAAACTGCCAAAAGCAAAGCAGAAATTACTACAAAAGGGATTCCTTTGCGTTTTATTTTTAGTCGAATCTTTAACAAAAACAAAATTGGAAGCAAGGTAATAAACACAACAGCATACCTGTAAATCGTTAAATTTACAGGATTACTATATGCTGTCAATATTTTTGCTGAGGGCCACGATAATCCCCAGAAAATCATAGAGATGATCATGGAAATTAAAAGCGTGTTATTTTCTTTCAAATTGAAAAATGAAATTTAAACTTTAATTAATCGCTAAAATAACAAAAAGAAAGTTTTTTGAATCGACTTATTACTTGTTACTTAAAGTTTGACTTCTATCAGGTCCAACAGAAACAACAGTAATAGGAACTTCAAGTTCTTTTTCTAAATAAGTCACATAATCTTTTAAAGCTTGAGGTGCATTTTTAAAATCTTGTAATTGCGTCAAATCTGTATTCCAACCATCTAATTCTTTGTAAATTGGTTTAATTTCTAATCCTTCAATATCATAAGGCATATAATCAAACAATTCGCCATCAATTTCATAATGTGTACATACTTGAATCTTTGTAAAAATACTTAAAATATCCGCTTTCATCATGGATAATTCTGTGACACCATTAATCATAATTGCATATTTCAAAGCAGGTAAATCAATCCAACCACACCTTCTTGGTCTTCCAGTTGTAGAACCAAACTCGCGTCCTTCTTGACGCATTTCCTCCCCTATCTCATCAATTAATTCAGTTGGAAATGGTCCACTGCCAACTCTGGTGCAATATGCTTTGAAAATTCCAATTACTTTTCCAATTTTCGTTGGTGGAACACCTAAACCAGTACAAGTTCCAGCTGTAATTGTATTGGAAGAAGTTACAAATGGATAAGATCCAAAATCAATATCCAGCATGGTACCTTGTGCACCTTCAGCTAAAACTTTTTTTCCAGCTTTTAATTCTTTATTAATAAAAACCTCTGTATCAATACATTTTAAGGATTTCAATAATTCAATCCCTCTAAAAAATGCTGGTTCAAGTTCCCTTAAATCATATTCAAAACCTTCATAATGTCCTAAAATTCCAATGTGCTTGTCAACTAAAATTTGGTATTTTTCTTTAAATTTAGTAGAGAAAATATCACCTACTCGTAATCCATTGCGTCCTGTTTTATCCATATAAGTTGGTCCAATCCCTTTTAAAGTTGAACCAATTTTATTTTTACCTTTAGCTGTTTCAGATGCTGCATCTAACAATCTATGTGTTGGTAATATTAAATGTGCTTTCTTTGAAATAACCAAATTATTGTCAAAATCAATGTTGAAAGGTGCTAACTTTTCAATTTCTTTTTGAAAAATTACAGGATCAATAACAACACCGTTTCCGATTAAGTTTAAAACGTTTTTTCTAAAAATCCCTGATGGAATAGTATGAAGAACGTGTTTAATCCCTTCAAACTCTAGGGTATGACCTGCATTTGGTCCACCTTGAAATCGTGCAATAATATCAAATTCCGGTGTTAAAACGTCAACAATTTTCCCTTTTCCTTCATCTCCCCATTGAAGACCTAACAATACATCTACTTTCATTTAAAAAATGTTTAAAATTTGCTAAGCAAATCTCGTTATTAGTCTTGATAACTATCAATACTCTTTATTTATTATTTAGTTTAGTTTTAAAATCAAATTTCACCTTCATTGAAAACTCTATAGGTGTGGTTATTTTTTAAATTAAATTTATCTTACATCTTGGCAAACTCAAAATTCAATTCTTAAAAAATACCCAAAAATTAAAACATAAACTCTGCTTGTATGTACATATTTAATTTTAATCATTAAATAGCTGGCTGAATTTTCATCAAAGCTTCAGAAACACTAGGACATAGCGTAAAAATTTCGTTTAATTTAGAAATTTTCAACAATTTTTCAACATTTCCTTGAACACCGCATAAAATGATTTCCCCGCCTACATTTCTAATTCTAGTTAATGAGCGAATGAAAAAATTTAGTCCAGAGCTTGTGATGTATTCTAATTTGGAAACGTCATACAAAAAAGATTTATTTTTTGACTCAATTTCTCTGTCAAGTGTGTTTAAAATATCTGTTGTCTCTTCAGGATTATTTATTTTTCCAGTGAAAGAAAAGATAACAGAACTTGATTGATGTTCTACTTTAATTGTTAAACTCATTTTGTTTCGGTATTATTTTTCACTCCATAAAAATAAAGCGAATGATGTTGAATTGTCACTCCAAATACTTCTTCTATTGTTGCCTTTATATTTTGAATACGCGGATCGCAAAATTCAATTACCTCACCAGTATCTGTGCAAATAACATGATCGTGCTGCTTAGAACCGTGAGATTTTTCAAACTGTGCAATATTTTTTCCAAATTGATGTTTTCTAACCAAATTACAAGCCAATAATAAATCGACTGTATTGTAAAGTGTCGCACGAGAAACGCGGTATTTTTGAATTTTCATTCTAACATACAAAGCTTCTATATCAAAATGCTCTTGAAAATTATATATTTCCTGCAAAATAGCATATCTTTCAGGAGTTTTACGATGGCCATTTTGTTCCATGTAAGCTGAAAAAATATCTCTAACTGTTTCTTGTAAATCTTCTAAAGCCATTTTATTCAGTGAAAGAACAAAATTAAGTATTAATGTTTAAATGAAATTTTACATTACAAATATTAATCAACAATGTTATGCACAATTTTATCAATTTTTAATATAAAAAAAAGCTGACCAAATCAATGAGCAACTTTACTATTTATAATCACAATACTTTTATAAATCGTCAGGTAATTTTACTGTTTTTGCAGTTTTTGCTTTTGGTTTTAAATTATCAATAAATACGATTCTAAATTTTTCACCAGCTGGAGTCATAATCATTTCTGATATTCCATTGCTAATTGATGGTGGTCCTTTTTTAATATTATAAAATTTTGATTCTAATGGCTCATACGTATCATCGTCATATTTAATTAAAATAGAAACGATTAATCCATTTTCAACACGTGCTTTTCCTGAGACACAATTTGAACCACTTGCATCAAAGTAACTTACAATAACGTTTCTGTGCATGTCATCTGCAATTGTGTAGGATCCTCTTTTGGTAAATGCATTTTCTAATTTTTTGAAACAATCTTCTTCTTGAGCGAAAGCACCTAGAAATGAGATGATTGTTAAACTTAAGAGTAAATATTTTTTCATTTTTGATGGTTTTATGAGCTTCCTCGGTTTCAAATATACTAAGTTTGTTTAAAATATTATGCTACTTCTGATAAAAAAAATTAATTTTGATAAAAATTAATTCAAATGTCTTCAAACCAAATATCAGACCATTTTACTCAAGCTTTAGAAATTTTGCAAAAATTTAACACTTTAGAGAATTTCAATAAAATAGAAAGTGCTGGAAAAATATTCGTTAACTCACTGAATAACAAAGGTAAAATTTACAGTTGTGGCAACGGTGGTTCGATGTGTGACGCGATGCACTTTGCAGAAGAATTAACAGGAAGGTACCGAGGAAATAGAAAAGCATTACCAGCGATTTCAATCTCAGATGTGAGCCATATTTCTTGTGTTTCCAACGATTACGGCTATGAATTTATTTTTTCTCGTTTTTTAGAAGCTTGGGGACAAGAAGGTGATGTTTTGTTGGCAATTTCTACGTCTGGCAACTCAAAAAATGTAATTAATGCGATTCATACTGCAAAAAAAGCGGGAATTAAAGTCATTGCATTGACTGGAAAAGATGGTGGAGAAATTGCTTCACTTTGTGATGTCGAAATCAGGGCACCATATTCAGATTTTGCTGATAGGGCCCAAGAAATTCATATAAAAGTAATTCACAGTTTGATAGATTATATTGAAAGTTATGTTGAGTAAATTTCAGCACATAATCAATCTATTTTAACAATAAAACACTTCCTAAAATTAATTTCGTTTGCTTATCAACCAGGGACAAAAATTCAATTTGCCAGGTGTAAACACCTTCCTGCGCAAGAAATCCTCCATAGGTTCCATCCCAACCAATTTTTGAATCAAAAGATTCAAAAATTAATTCACCCCAACGGTCAAAAATTCTCAATTTATAACTTATAAGTTCAAATCCTGAGGTAAAAACAGGCTGAAAATATCTATTGAATTCATTTCCATCTGGAGTAAAAGTATTTGGAACATAATAAATTAAATCATCTTTAAATCTGAATTCTAATTTAGTGGTGTCTGTGCAGCCAATTTCTGATTTTGCTACTAAAGTGATCGTATAATTGTCCTCTAAATTCCTGAAATAATCGTGAATTGGATTTGTTGAAGTTGCAAAAGCTGAATTATCTCCAAAATTCCATTCATAAAAAGTTGCATTTAATGAACTATTTTGGAAAAACAAACTAGACTCATCAGAACTGACTTCACTTTCATTAAAATAGAATGATGCAGTTGGCACTAAATTGATGCAAATTAAATCAGATTTAGTTAAAGTATTTTGACAACCATTGATTGAAGTAATTAAAGTGACGCTAAAGCATTCAGATGAACCAGAAAAAGATTTTGTTATATTTTCTCCTTGGATTAAATTAGCATTGTTAAACAACCATGTTGAATTCGATGCATTTGGAGTCGTATTAATAAAATTAACAAATAAAGGTGAACATCCAACTGTGGTATCTTGCTCAAAAGTTACCATTTCAAGCGAAGTAATATTAACTTGGATTTGGTCTCCAAAAATACAACCATTAACATCTGTTCCAACAACGGAATATGTTCCAGATTGCGCTGGTACAAAAGCTTGACCATCAATTACATTATTATCCCATAAATAAGTTGTTCCACCACTTGCATTTAAAGTGATACTTTGTCCTTCACAAATTGTGGTATCGTTTCCTGCAAAAATAGCTGGCAAAGGATTGACAACTAAACTTGCAGTGGAAATACACGTTGCCAAATCAGTAACTACTGTAACTAAATAATCATACGTTCCAGCAACTAATGGAGAATTATTTCCCAAAACAGATTGTAAATTTGAATTTATTCCATTTCCACTCCAGGTGTAAGAAACAACATTTGGAACATTTGAAGTATTTAAGTCAAAGGTTTCACCAATGCAAATCGGAGAATTTACAGACGCTACAACGGTGCATGTTGGAATATTACAATCTACCACGTTAATGTTAATGATTTCTGTATCGTTGCAGCCACCACTGCCAATGGAATAAGTAATTGGATGAAGACCAACCCCAGCAATTAGAGGATTAAAACTACCATTTGCACTTACACCCGTTCCAATCCAACTTCCCCCCAAATTTAGTGAAGTGAGCTGATTAATTGGATCATCTTGGCAAACATTACCTAAAACAGAAGTTATTGTTGCATCAGCTATTCCAGCAACGGTAATAATAGAATTTGCTGAACAAGTAGCACCTGCGATTGTGACCAAAACGGTGTATGTATAGGTTCCTGCAACAAGTGGTGACGGAATATTTGTTGGATTTTGAATGACCGAATTAAAACCATTTCCCGACCAAGAGTAAGAAAGAGAATTAGCAACATTTGAAGCAACTAAATCAAACGTTTCGCCAATGCAAATATTTCCAGAATTACTTGCAGCAACAGTGCAAGTAGGAACTGAGCAATCAATCACATTAATTGTTGTTGAACCACTAGCATTGCAGGGCGCCACACCAATTTCATAATTAATTGTTTGCGCGCCAATTCCAGCAGTTGCAGGATTAAACATTCCAGTGCTAGAGACACCATTTCCTGTCCAACTACCTCCTAAATCAGCTGCATTTAATTGAAAACTTGCAGCATCGTTGCAAATATTTCCTGGAACAGACGTAACAGTTCCATTTGGAATTCCCGATTGCGCTCCACTGGGGCCAAGTTCTAATGTAAAACTTGAATTTTCAGTTGAATAATCATGCGCAATTACCATAATTGTTTGACCAGCAACAACGTTTGGAGCCGAAACAGAGGAAGAACAAGGAAAATCGCTCCCAAATTGCGTACATCCAACCAAATCAGTAGCATAATTACAACCGATTTCATTCGCATCATTTAAAACCGCCACACAAGGACTTATGCCAGCAGGAATATTATAAACAATAACATCAACAAACCCTTGACCAGAATTTCCCTCAATTAAAAGGTTTAAGGGTCCACTGGTTGTAATTTGAAGCAGAATAAATCCAAAACCACTGTCATTTCCAAAACTTCCAGTTGAGCATTCCACAGGATCTGCATAATCTGTTGGTGGACCAACAGTATTTTGGTCAAAAATAAAAGGGCCAGCAACACCTGCCGAACAAATTGAAACATCAGAATTACAACCTTGTGAAAAAATTAAATTATTTATCAAAAAAATCATAAATAATAAGTTAAAATAATTTTTCATATTTATTAAAGGTTTGATCTGATAAATCGTTCTAAAAATTCTACATAATTCTTGTACTCTAGCGGAAATTGAGCATACCAATTTTCTATTACACTAGTTCTATTTTCTAAACTTCTAGTATTTAAAATACTAACTGGACAATTTGGAGCCAACTCTTGTCTTTTAGTTTCAACATATTGAAAAACACTGTCTTTTATTTCAATATGATTAGAAGTTATTGTTGATAAATCTCTTTGAGTATTTTCAAAACGTTGAATTTTGCGCACGACAATATTGTCAGTTTGCGAAAAACTAAGAAAAGAAAAACATAAAAAAGGTATAATAAATGCGTATTTCATAAAAGTCCAAACTTAATATAATTCAAAATTAACAATTTATTAACTATTATCAAATTTTTTTTAAACTTAAAATTGTATTCCTAAATTTAATTGTAAATTTGTGTAAAAATTATATATTAAATGGGATCGATAGCAGAATTTTTTGAAACTGGCGAACAAACTAGCCAGAAAGGACATTTTAGAAATCTTGTATTAATTGCAAGATATGACGGGATAATTTTAGACAAAGAAAACAATTTATTGAACAAAATTGCTCAAAGACTTTCAATTACTGAAGAACAAGTAAAAGAAATTCTTGAAAATTCTGATTCTTATCCTGCGATTCCTCCTTATTCAAGAGAAGATCGTTACGAAAGATTTATTCAATTAATACAAATGGCTATGATTGATGGTGTTATGAGTCATGAAGAATTAATTTTCGTAAAACATATTGGAATGTCTTTAGGGTTTTCAGATGAAACAATTGAGTCAAAGACAAAAGTAATCATTGACAAAATTAATTCAGGATTATCTAAAGATGAAATCCTTGAAGCAATACTTTAATTAATATAAAATAATTTTTAAAATCCATCAACATCTGCTGATGGATTTTTTTTTCAAAATCAAATGCATTTACAAGGTAAAGTTCTTAAATCTACAGGAAAATGGTATATTGTTGAATTGCCAGACAATTCGATTATTGAATGCCGAATCCGTGGAAAAATTCGCCTTGAAAAATTAAGAACAACCAATCCAATTGCCGTTGGAGATGAAGTTTTTATCAATGAAAAACCTGACGAAGAAGGTAAATATGTTATTAATGATTATCAGGAACGAAAAAATTACATTGTTCGTAAATCAACTAATTTGAGCAAGCAAATGCAAATATTGGCTGCAAATATTGACCAGGCTTATTTGCTTGTAACTTTAAAATCTCCACAAACACATTTAGCGTTTATAGATCGCTTTTTAGTTGCTGCTGAATCGTTTAGAATTCCCACTACCCTACTTTTTAATAAAATAGATCAATATTCTGGAAAAGAATTAAGAGAGATTGATGAAATTATTGAAAAATACCAACAAATTAGCTATCCATGTTTTAAAATATCGGGTTTAATAGCGGAAGATGTTCATTTCTTAAGAAAGGAAATTGCAGGAAAACAAGTCATGATTTCTGGACACAGTGGAGTTGGAAAAAGTACTTTAATTAATTCATTAGATCCAACTTTTGATATTAAAACGAATTCAATTTCGACCGCCCATCAACAAGGACAGCATACAACAACATTTGCAGAAATGCACAAATTAGATTTTAATGCATATATAATAGATACACCTGGCATTAGGGCTTTTGGCATAGTAGATTTAGACAAAGAAGTAATTTCTCATTATTTCCCTGAAATGCGTCAATTAATTGGGAAATGCAAATACCATAATTGCCAACATCTAAATGAACCTAAATGTGCTGTAAAAGATGCGGTAGAAAATGGGGAAATAGCAGAGAGCCGCTTCAATACTTACATTCAATTAATGACAGAAGATGAAAATGAAGTGCACCGAAGAAAAGAGATTTGAATTCCAACTAATCATAAAAAATTTTGAGATTTAGGGTGTTTTTTGTTATCTTTGGAAATGAATTTTATTTTTAAGGACTAATTTTTATGCTTTTTAATATTTCAATATTTATTTGTTTTAACTTTTTTTCTACAATAGTAGATTCATGTGCAATTAGATGGAAAATTAATCAAAAAGGAAGATTCTTTTTTTTGGCAAGTACTTCCGTTTCAGAATCCAGCTCAGCTATAGCGAAATGCCGCCCGAAGTAAGTAGCTGCAATAATTGCCAAAAAATGAATTTAATAAAATGAAAATAGTATTACAACGTGTTTCTGAAGCTTCAGTTATTATAAATCAATTAATTCACAATGAAATTAAGTCAGGATTATTGATTTTATTGGGAATTGAGGAAGATGATTTTGAAAAAGAGGCAGATTATTTGATTCAAAAAATCAGTTCGATGCGCATATTTTCTGATTCAGATGAAAAAATGAATTTATCGATTAAAGATATTAAAGGCGAATTTTTAGTAATCAGCCAATTTACACTTTTAGCAAATACTAAAAAAGGAAATCGTCCAAGTTTTATAAAAGCAGCAAGACCTGAAAAAGCAATTCCATTGTATGAATATTTTTTAGAAAACTTGAAAAAACACTCAAATTTAATTGTAAAAGCAGGAGTTTTTGGTGCTGATATGAAAGTAAAACTGATAAATGATGGACCAGTTACAATTTTAATTGAATCCTAAATTAAATTTTATATTTCAAAAATTATTTTATTTTTTTTTGCCTAAATCGTTTTTTATTCAAAAATTTAATTTAATTTTGCAATATCAAAAAAAGTAGAAACTCTTTTTCTACGGAATATGATTTATAAAGAAGAGGTGAGAGACTGGCTCGAAGACCCTCTGGCAACCAACTTAAAGTTCTCGTTAGTAAATAACTTCGAGAGTTGGAAAACCGGTGCCAAATCCAGATTCTTAAACATGTTGTTTAGGATGAATATAAATTAAGTTATGAAAAAACAAGTTTATTTCCGTAAGAATAACAAAAAAAGTCAACAGTTTAATCTAATTGACTCAAAAATTTCTATTTCTAAAATTCAAATTTGTTGTTGCTGTATGTGTTGCTAAGATGTTAATCTTAATTATCCATATTTTAAACTTCAAAAATGAAAAAATCAGAAAATCACGTATTTTTCAAGGAATTTACTCTTGAATCATCGCAAAAAATAGAAAATTTAAAAATCAATTACCATACTTTTGGGGAATTAAATCAGTATTCAGAAGTTGTATGGGTTTGCCATGCTTTAACAGCAAATTCGGATGTCAGTGATTGGTGGAATGGACTTTTTGGTGCAAACGACTATTTTGACAAAGAAGAATATTTTGTCGTATGTGCAAATATTATCGGTTCATGTTATGGTTCAACGGGTCCTTTGAGTGAAAAATCGAATGGAGAAAAGTTTTTTCAAAATTTCCCCTTGATTACTCCGAGAGACATGGCAAATGCGCATGAATTATTAAGGGAAAAATTAAATATTTCTGAAATAAATTTGTTAATTGGCTCATCTTTAGGTGGCCAACAAGCTCAAGAATTTTCATTTATTCTAAGAGAAAAATTAAAAAATTTAATTCTTATTGCAACAAATGCTTTTCATTCTCCTTTTGGAATTGCTTTTAATGAAGCGCAAAGATTGGCTATATCCGCAGATTCAACTTTTGAACTAAATATAGAAAATGGTGGCGAAAAGGGTTTAAAAGCAGCTCGAAGCATTGCGATGTTGAGTTATCGATCTTATGAAAGTTATAACAAAACTCAAAGTGAGCAGGATTTGAATAAAACTGATGAGTTCAAAGCTTCATCTTATCAAAATTACCAAGGACAAAAACTAGTAAACCGTTTCAATGCATATTCATATTGGACTTTAACCAAAGCTATGGATTCGCACAATATTGGAAGAAATAGAACTTCAATAAGAGATGCTTTAGAAGAAATATCAGCAAAAACATTAGTAATTGGAATTTCAAGTGACCTACTTTTTCCATTAAGTGAACAAGAATTTTTAGCAAAAACAATTCCAAATGCAACATTAAAAATCATCGACTCAATTTTTGGTCATGATGGCTTTTTAGTAGAAACAGAAAAGTTAGATGAAATAATAAATGAATTTTTAAAATAAAAGTCAAGATAAAAAGATTCAAAAGTCAATACAGTCATTACTTTTGAATCTTATAGTCTTAAATTCTAAAAAAAATGAGAAATAAATTAAACATAGGATTATTTGGTTTTGGTTGCGTAGGAAACGGTTTATATGAAGTTTTAAACCAATCCAATTTATTAGATGCAACAATTAAAAAAATTGTCGTAAAAAACCCAAACAAAGCTCGATCAATTGCAAAAGAAAATTTTTCTTATGCTAAATCTGACATACTTTTAGACAATGAAATCAATCTAGTAGTAGAATTAATAGACGATTCAAGAGCAGCATTTTTGATTGTTTCTGAGGCATTAAAAAGAGGAAAACACGTTGTTACTGCAAACAAAAAAATGATTGCAGAAAATTATGAAGAATTATTAAACTTAGCAAAAGCGAACAATTTATCTTTACTTTACGAAGCTTCAGTTGGTGGTAGTATTCCGATTATCAGAAACTTAGAAGAATATTACAACAACGATTCCTTATCAGGAATTCAAGGAATTGTGAACGGTACAACAAATTATATTTTGACTCAAACAAATTCTGGTAAAGATTATGAAACTGCTTTAGCTGAAGCGCAAGAATTAGGATTTGCAGAATCTGATCCAACCCTAGATGTGGATGGTTTTGATTCAAAATACAAATTATTGATTTTGATAAAACATGCTTTTGGCTTAACTTTAAAACCAGACGACATTTTCAATTACGGAATTAGAAATATCAAGACGCAAGATGTAAAATACGCAGCGGAAAAAGGATTCAGAATCAAATTATTCTCACGAACAGAAAAATTTGGAAATCATTTAGCTGGATTTGTAGCTCCTCATTTCATTAAAGAAGACAATGTTGCCTATAATGTAAATAATGAATTTAATTCTGTTTCTGTGGAAGCTTTATTTTCTGACAAACAATTATTTTTAGGAAAAGGAGCTGGAGCTTATCCGACTGCAAGTGCTGTTTTATCAGACGTTTCGGCACTTCAATATGATTATGCTTATGAATACAAAAAAACAAATGAAAATGAAGTTTTAAATTTTACGGATGATTTCTACTTAAAAATTTACATCGGATCTGAATTTATAGAAGCAATTCAAGAAATTCCATTTTACAACATTGATGAAATTTTTCAAAGTAAAGCATACAATTTTCAAACTGGTTGGGTAAAATTTTCAGAATTAAAACAATTTAATTTCAATAATTTATCAAACTTGTTTTTTGCTGTCTTACCAGAACCATTTTTAAACGAATCTGATTTTGAAAATATCGCTGGTGAGAAGTTATTTTTGCAAGTATTTAATTGAGATGAAAGACTTTCAAGACGAAAGACATAAAACTTTGATTTAATTAGAATCAAATTTTATTCTTTTCTTCTATTTTTTCACTTTTTATTCTTAACTTTTTATTCTTAATTCTTAACATTACTAAACATGAACAAAGAACCTTTAGCTTGGTATATCGCTGGTCCAATGATTGGATTGATTGTACCACTTTTACTAATTTTGAGGGAAAAACAATTTGGTGTTTCTTCGTCTTATCGCTATTTAATTTCATTATTTACGAAGAAGCCAAATTATTTTTCATACGATAACAAAGTTGATGCTTGGCAAATTCAATTTGCTTTGGGATTAATCGGAGTTGGATTATATTATTTTTTTACCAATGATTCTGATTTCTTTTTCAATGAAGATTTAAAAAATAATTTTCCAGTTGATTTCTATTCGCTTGAAAATTGGTTTATTTTTCTTGGCGGTGGATTTTTAGTTGGATTTGGAGCACGTTACTCAAATGGCTGTACTGCTGGACATTGTATCATGGGAATGTCACAGCTCTCCCCTGCTTCATTCATTGCTACAATTGGCTTTTTTGTCGGCGGTTTAATTGTTGCATATTTTGTTAATCCAATATTATTCTCTTACTAAAATGAAAAAAATTACAAACATCATCATAAGTATTAGTTTGGGTGCATTTTTAGGATTTGTCCTAACAGAATCTCAAGCAATTTCTTGGTATCGCATTCAAGAAATGTTTCATTTTCAATCATTTCATATGTTTGGACTTTTAGGTTCAGCAGTTGTCACTGGTGCTTTAAGTTTAATTATTATCAAAAAACTTAAAATTAAAAGTATGAACAATAATCCTGTAAAATTAAAAGATAAACCTTTAATTTGGAAGGCTAATTTATTTGGTGGAATTTTGTTTGGTTTAGGCTGGGGACTAACGGGAGCCTGCTCTGCCCCTCTCTTCATTTTAGTCGGACTTTCATGGAAATTAGGCTTACTTTTATTGATTGGAGCCTTGTCAGGAACATTTTTTTATGCACTTTTGAAAGATAAATTACCTCATTAAAAATGAAAATTACACTTAGGAGATTAAACGACAAACTTGCGTTTCAAGCTTTAAATTCTGAAGGAAATGTAGTGAACTCAGATGCAAATCCAGCAATTGGAGGAGAAAATTTGGGAATGCGTCCAATGGAGTTATTGCTTTCAAGTATGATTTCTTGTGCAAGCATTGATATTTTATTGATTCTAAAGAAAAAAAGAATCGAACTTTCAAACTACGAAGTGATTGTTAAAGGAAATCGTAAAGACGGAGTTCCTTCGCCTTTTGAAAAAATTCATGTACTTTTTAAAATTGGGGAAAATGATCCTATTGACCAAGTTAAAAAAGCTGTCATTCTTAGTTTGGAAAAATATTGTTCTGTTTCAGCAAGTTTAGCAAAAGAAATCAAAATAACGCATCAAATTATTCAAGCAAATGTCTAAAAATAAAAAAAACGAGTTTCTGAAATCTGCAAAAGCTGAAACCCTTGCAATCAGAAAACACATCGAAAAAACGAGCCAAAAGGAACACTCAAATCCTTTGTTTTTGACAAGTAGTTTTACCTTTGATTCTGCTGAAGAAATGGCTGCTGTTTTTGCTGACGAACAAGAGGGAAACATTTATTCTCGTTATTCAAATCCGAATGTACAAGAATTGATTGAAAAAGTTGCTCTGCTTGAAAATGCTGAAACTGGTTGGGCAACTTCTACAGGAATGGCTGCCATTTTTACGACTTTTGGAGCTTTACTTAAAGCGGGAAATCACATTATTTCAAGTCGTTCAGTTTTTGGATCAACACATAGATTATTTACAGAAATTTTCCCAAAATGGGGAATTACAACAACTTATGTTGATGCATTGGATTATGAAGGATACAAAAATGCTATTCAAGAAAATACCAAAATTTTATATTTAGAATCTCCTTCAAATCCTGCTTTAGAAATTATCGATATTGAAAAAGTAGGAAAAATTTGTAAAAAAGCAAAGATTTTATTTGTAGTTGATAATTGTTTTGCAACGCCAATTTTACAAAGACCCTTAGATTTAGGTGCACATATTTCAATTCATTCAACCACCAAATTTATGGATGGACAAGGTAGAACTTTGGGTGGATTGATTTTAGGAAGCAAAGAATTAATAAAAAAAATTGAAGCTTTTGCACGGCACACTGGTCCAGCTTTAAGTCCATTTAATGCTTGGATAATTTCAAAATCCATCGAAACTTTACACATTCGAGTGGAAAGAATGACAGAAAACGCGCTAAAAATCGCTAAAAAATTAGAAAAAATTGATTCAATTTCTTGGGTAAAATATCCATTTTTAGAAAGTCATCCGAATTATAAAATTGCAAAAAAACAAATGTTTGGAGGAGGTGCAATCGTAAGTTTCGAAATTAAAGGTGGTTTAGAAGCTGGAAGAAAATTTTTGAATAAATTGGAATTATTTTCCTTAACTCCAAACCTTGGTGATGCAAAAAGTATTGCCACTCATCCAGCCTCAACAACTCACTCAAAATTAAAACCAGATGAAAGATTGTCTGTTGGAATTTCTGACGGATTAGTTCGACTTTCTATTGGTTTAGAACACGTTGATGATATTTGGCAAGATTTAAAAAATGCCTTGAAATAAACTATAGTTTAGTTGAAGTAGCTTCAATTTTTTTTTTGATCCCATTTCTCTGATTTCTTTTCTAAAGAATAAAACCACCTTAAAATTATCGCTAAAGCATATAATGAAATTATTGCTAGAAAAATCAACATTTGACCGAAACCTGATGAATCAAAAAAATTATAATTCATATGATCGCTCCCACAATAATTATAAGTATCGATTGCATTATAAATAATAATTCCTTCAATAACTGCATAAGTTAAAACTGCCATATAAATATAAATCTTGTTTAGTTTTCTAAAATGAAGTCTAAGAGGAAGATTTTGATTGTTCAAACGAATATTTGAAATTATTAAAATAATCACCGTTGGAAGTAAGATTAATGCACTAATAATAAGTGAATTCAAAATCCCCGAAAAAATTTCACTTACATCAGAATTAAGCATATTCATTCCTCCTCTTGAGAAAGATTGAATTAGTATAAAACTTATTACTAAAACTATACTACCAACAAAAACAGTTGTTAACCAAGTTAAAAATATTTATACTGTTTCAATCATTTTGAAAATATACCAGTTATTTTAAAATTTTTCGTTTTAAAATCCATCTTAGTAGTAAAAATGCTAAAAAAGCAATTCCGCTACACACAAAAAATGGCACACCAAAATTTACTGAAGGGGTTGGTTTTATTCGAGTTGCCGAATAATAAATCCACATAAAAAATAAAGGACTTAAAATTTCTGCTAAACTCATAATGCTTGTGAAAATCCCTTGCAATTCTCCTTGTTCATTATCTTGAACTTTTCCAGAAACAAGCGAACGAATTGAAGGTTCAATGATTCCACAAAAAGCATAAGGAAAGATTAAGACATACATCATCCAACCTGAAGGTATTAATCCCATCAAAAATGTTGTTGAAATCAAAAACAATAACCCCATTGTTGCAGCACCTTTTTCCCCAAATTTCCTGACTAAAATCCCTGAAAGACCTCCTTGAACAATAGCAAAGGCAACTCCAACAACAGCAAGAGAAATTCCAACGTCTTTTGCCGTCCATGCAAATTTATCCATAGTGTAATAATTCCACAAAGAATGAAGTGCCATATTTGCAATCATTACAACAAATATTACAACAAATAAATACTTGTTTTTTTCAAATTTTACAATTTGTTTGAATGCTCCAAATGGATTTGCCCTTTTTAATTCAAATTTTCTTCTATCACTTTCAGGCAAAGATTCTTTTAAAACGAAATAACCATAAACGAAATTTAAAATAGAAAAACATGCTGCGACAAAGAACGGCGCTCTGGAGCCAAAATCAGTTAAAAGTCCGCCTATTGCTGGACCAATAACAAATCCAATTCCGAAAGCTGCACCAACCATTCCGAAGTTTTTTGCTCTGTTTTCATTAGTAGAAATATCTGCAATATAAGCCGTAGCTGTTGTAAAACTCGCACCAAAGATCCCAGCAATTGCTCTACCAATTATCAGCCAAACCAATGTCGGAGCAAAACACATAAAAGCATAATCCAATCCCATTCCAAGAACTGAAATTAACAAGATTGGTCTTCTTCCAAATCTATCACTTAAATTTCCTATCAAGGGAGAAAAAAAGAACTGCATGAAAGCATATGTTCCCATAACCAAACCAAAATATTTAGATGATTCATTCACTGAAACATTAGCAGTTTCTGATACCAAAACTGGAAAACTTGGGATAATTATTCCCAAACCAATTGAATCAATACAAATGGTAATAAGAACAAAAATTAATGCATTTTTTGAATGAAGCATATATAAATTTTATCAAAAATAAATAATCATTTTACAATGTGATGACTTAAAGTGGAAATTAAATTTTTATTTTAAAGCGTAAATACCTAGCCCCAGTTGTCGAGAAAATCTTCTTTCGTAACTTTCAAGTGCAGATTTAATCGAAAGAGATTGCAATAAAAACGGGAATAGCTTCAAAAACTTAGATTTTGTAATTTGTCAATTTGTAATCCTTTCAAGCCATCTTCCCAATCAAAAACAAAGTTGGGATTTTCCCTAAGTCATAAGCATTATCTCTCCATTTTGCGACACTCATTGTTTTGATAGATTCGTCAGGCATCGTTAAATTTGAAGCAATACACACTTGAACGTCATCACTCAGACTGTTTAGCATATCGTCCAAAACGTGCATGTTTCTAAAAGGAGTATCCATGAAAATTTGAGTAGAGCCAGTTCTACGCACATAATGCTCAAAATCTCTTAATTTTTTAATTCTATCCTTTCGTTCTTTTGGCAAATATCCATTGAAAGAGAATTCTTGTCCATTAAATCCACTTCCTATTAAGGCCAATAAAATGGAAGACGGTCCAACAGTTGGGGCTACTGTAAATCCTTTTTGATGAGCCAAGGAAACTAAATTTGCGCCAGGATCAGCAATTCCAGGACAACCAGCCTCTGAAATTATTCCAATGTCAAACCCTTCCTTCATTGGTCTAAGCATAGAATATAATTCCTCTGATGGCGTTTTTTTATTTAAAATATAAAAAGTTGAGTCATTGATTGGAAATTCTCTGTCTAATTTCCTCAATAATCTTCTTGCAGATTTAACTTCTTCAACGGCGAAATAGCGAATATTTTTCACAATTTCTGCAACTCCAACAGGAATAATTCCATGTGTTGTTTCTCCACCTAAAGTATTTGGAATTAAAAAAAGTTTTCCCCTTGTAATGATTTCTTCTGACATATATTTTTTAGCACTTGGCTTTTAAATTCACACAAAAGTAAAGATAAAATAAGGATTTTAGAGACGTTTTCAGAAAAAATGATTTAAAAATTAGCGTAATATGACATTTAAACAAGTTTTTACTTATTTTTGAAAATCAAATTAAACTACAATGAAAATCATTTTCACTTTAACTTTTCTTTTTATACTTGGAATAAATTTTTCACAGCTTTCGGAATGCAACCATAGTTTTCATTTTAAAATGAGTCTAGGAAAAGTTGATTCTGCGAGCTATCAAAATTTTTCCATTGGCGGAGAATGGATGATTAAAAAGCGTTTTGGTTTAAACTACAATTTTGATTTTGTGCATCGCAATGATCAAATTTATCAACTACACTCATCTGCAGGCTTAATAGCAGGCCCACCATTAATTGGTTTGGGAATTATTTCATCGATTGGGAAAACAGTAAGTTCTGGAAATGGTGATGCAGATTTAGGTGCTCTTGGTGTAATTGGAGGGATTTTATTGCTGATTTTACCAGAAGGTGTGAGTTATCATATTCCTTACAGATACAATTGGGATTTCGCTCCTTACTTGAATGTTTTGGGTGTCGATTTTATGAAAAACAATAAACCAAATGTCAATAAAGATTATTTAAGGTATGCAGCAACTGCTGGACTGAAAGTTTCTTATTGGAATCCGAAAAACTATACTTTTTTTAGTTTTATAGAAACCAGAAAAACCGCAGGAATGGGATTTGCTTATGG